>CADCOC010000063.1 GCA_902802945.1 uncultured bacterium
CCGAGGAACAACACCTGCACGGCGGGCGGGAACGTTGATTCTTGCTGCGTGAAGTTCGGCAGGAACGCGAGGAAGAAGAGTATCGTGAGCGGATTCGACATCGCCATGAACACGCCGCGCCCCACGAGCCGCCAGCCCCTGGCCTTCGCCGGATTGAGCGCGTTTTCGCCGCGCTGCCTGAATCCCGCATACGCCTCCTTGAACGAGCCGAACGCCAAGTAGCCGATATAGACGATGCCGACGAGCTGGATCGCCGTCATCACCGTCGGGTGGGACGTGAAGAACGAAGCGACACCTGCCGCGAGAAGCCAGATCCACAGCCAGCAGCCAAGCACGAGCCCGGCCATCAGCGTGGAGGCACGGGCCTTGCCGTCGGAGATGGCCGTGGCAAGCGTACACATCAAGTCCGGCCCCGGCTTGATGATGAGCGCGATGCACCCGATGATGTAGGTTGTAATCATTATTTGCCGCCGTGCTTGTGGCCCATCTGGAGGGGGCGCACGAGGTTGTAGGCCATCATCACGGCGAGGAACGCGGCCGATACCCAATGTACAACTCCAAGAGCATGGTGCGACGAAGCGGCCGCAACCGAGGCAGGCAGAGCGTTCGGAATGAGGTTGATCGCGATACCGCAGAGAATCGCCCCGACGATGATCACGGTCACGTACGCGGCGGCGGCCTTGCGTCCGAACAGCGCGGAAACGGTCGTAAGCGACATCGCGTTCATCGCCGGCCCCACCATCAGGAACACGAACGCCGCGCCGGGGGATACGCCTTTCGCGACGAGCGACGCGGCAATCGGAATCGACGCCGTGGAGCAGACGTACATCGGAAAGCCCACGAGCGCCATCACGGGCATCGCGATCCAGTCGCTGCCGTGGAAGGCGTCCGCGAAGAAGTTGTCCGGCACGAGTACCGTCACGAGCGCGGAAATCGCAAGGCCAATGGCGAGCGGCTTCGCGACGGAACCGAGCAGACGCCGATACGCCTGCCAGAAGATCGCCCTGATCCCCCGCGAACCGGCGGGGGCGTCATCCACGGCGGCGGATTCCGCATCCTCGCCGCCCACTGCGGCCACGACCACGCCGCCGACAATGCCCGTGAGCGCGGCCGCGATCGGACGCGCTACCGCGAAAACCGGCCCCATCAGGGCGTAGGTCGCGAGGATCGAGTCGATTCCCGTCTGCGGCGTCGAGACGAGCAGCGCCGCCGTGGGGCCCTTACCCGCCCCGTGTTTTCGCAGGCCGGTCGCAATCGGCAACACGCCGCACGAGCAGATCGGCAGCGGCACACCGATTGCGACGGCGCGCAGGACGCCGCCAAATCCGGAACGTCCGCCCATCATGCGGTTGACCCAGTTCCGGGGAATCCACACGGCAATGACGCCCGCCATGAGGAAGCCGAACACAAGCCACGGCGCCATCATGGCGAAGACATGCACAAACGATTTCGCGATCTCCAACATGGTCACTTGAACCTTCTTTGTTAGACGCGGCAAATTATACCATACGCCTTCGTGCCGGTCAAGCGAGATGCGAGGTGATGCATAACTCAGAAGTCGCTTGGCATCCGCCAGTCGGCGCGGGGGGAAAGCGATAGCGTGATTTTGGGACCGTCGGGGACGCAGTTACGCTTGTACTGTGCTGCGCGGAACCTTCGGAGGAACTTGGTCAGAGTGTCATCTATTTCCTCATGAGAATACTCGCCGACAAATGTAATCCGTGCCAATTCACGTAGCTTGCCTGTCGAGGCCCCGTCCATCAGATAATGGAAGAGGAAGAAGTCGTGGAGTTCGTACGGTCCAAGGCGCGCCTCCGAGTCGTTCGCGGCAGCGTCGGGGAGAAGTTCGGGGGTGATTGGTGCGGTGGCTATCCGGCGGAGTAAGTCGTCGAGAGGTTCTTTCGACTCGCTTGCAATCAGACGCAGGGCAGCGAGGACCATCGTCTTCGGCACGGAGGCGTTGACCTGGTACATGCTCATGTGGTCGCCGTTATAGGTATTCCAGCCGAGCGCGATCTCGGAGAGGTCGCCCGTGCCGACGACCATCGCGCTCTCCATGTTCGCGATGTCCATCAGGACCTGCGTCCGCTCCCGCGCTTGCGCGTTTTCGTATGCAATGTCGTGGACGCCCTTGACGTGTCCGATGTCGGAGAGGTGTTTGCGGCACGATTCGCGGATGTCCACTACACGTATGTCCGCGCCGACGGCTTCTGCCAATTTGACGGCCCGGTCCTGCGTGGTTTTCGTCGAGCCGAATCCGGGCATGACGACGGCGAGGAGGTTGTCGCGTTCAAGCCCCAGCCTGTCGAGCGCCGCCGAAGCACCCAGAAGTGCGAGTGCGGAGTCCGCACCGCCCGACACGCCGACGACGAGTCGTCCGATGGCGGCGCTTGCCATCCGCCGCGCGAGTCCAGCCGATTGGATGTCGAGTAGCTTCCGCCACCAGCGGTCTTCACCGTATTCGTCAAGGAATGGCGAGCGTGAGACGGCGGATGGCGTTGCTGTGGGCAACTTGGCGGTGAGGGTAACTAGCTGTCGGTGGACGCCGGGAACGGAATGCGAGCAATATACGGACGACGTGCTTCTCCTGTGGTGCCGCGCGGCGGCGACGTCTACGTCCGCCGTGATAATCTGCGGTGCACCGTTGAACAACTTGCCCGTGGCAACTGTCCGTCCTTCCACTGCAATGACGGGACATCCGCCGTAAACCGCATCGGAGCTCGACTCGCCCGAGCCGGCGCACGCCATCGCGTAGGCGCACCCCAACCGCAGGCTTTGCTGCTCGACTAGCGACTGACGCTTCTGAGACTTGCCGAGGAAATCCGTGCTGGCGGAGAGGTTGAACACCACATCGACGCCGCTTTCCGCCATCAGCGAACTCGGCGGAACGGGCGTCCAAAGATCTTCGCATATCTCAACACCGAACCTGAATCCTCTAACGTCAAAGATGTAAAGAGGTTCGTCGGCGGGCGCCGGCGTGAACTGCCGGCGCTCGTAGTATTCGCCGTAGTTCGGCAGCGCGCGCTTACGGACGATACCCGCAATTTTGCCACCATGGACGATGGCCGCCGCGTTGTAAATGGCGGGGCCTTCCGCGACCGGCAGACCGACGATTGAGACGATAGGCAAGTTCGCTGTCTTCATGGCATAAGTCTCTGTCGCCGCATTCGCCGCCGTTAGGAGTTCATCGCGGAAGAACATGTCGCCGCAAGTGTAGCCAGTTAGGCACAACTCTGGGAATACGATTGCCGACACGCCGTCCTTGGCGGCGTCCTTTGCGAGCCGCACAAGTTCCTTCACGTTCGACGCCGGATCGCCCAAGTGGAGACGTGGCGTCGCGGCTGCGATTCTGTAGAATCCTTCCATGGTTCGGATTTGTCAACTGAAGTTAAGGCCTGCGGCGGACGGTGCAAATACGAAAAACCGCCGCCGCAGGCCAGGATTTTCTTTGGCTAGAAAGAAATCGTTGCGTTGACACCGCCCCAGAGAATCTGGTGCTTGCCTTCTCCCATGTAACCCTCGTGGCGTAGGGTGTGCGAGGGCGTCCAAGTGTAGTTGATCTGCGCGCCAACGGAGAACCACTCAGTGATCGCGTAGCTGGCCGAAAAGCCGATGGTCTGGTCGGTCAGCTCCGTGCCACCGGACGAGTCCGTATAGGCATGGTCGCCGAAGCCAATTTCCGCCTTCGGTGTGAGGGTCAGCTTGTCAATCGGGTTGAAGTCACGGGAAAACCCGAATGAGAAGTAGACCGCAGAGACGTCCGTCCCAGCCGAATCTGAATAGTTCCAGTAGGCGGATGCAGTGGGCGTTGCGATGTCGTTCTTGTACGAGACGGTCGCGTAGATATCCTGGTCGCTGTGCCCGTTGTTGTTCGGGAAGGTGTACCAGACGTGACCGACCTCAAGTCCCACAGGACCGATTGAGTTGGCGTAGGCAAGCGTGTAGTCAACCTCCTGCAGTCCGCACGACCGGCGGCTGGTGTTGGACGTCCCTCGCTTGTGCGTGAGATCGTAACTCTGCCAGACATTTGCCGAGACGGCACCGAGGTCACCCGCGTCGTAGCCGAGCGTGACGCTTGGCTGCCAGACGGGATTGCCGTTGCAGATCATGCCGCGCCAGACATAGTCGCTCAGCACGTCCATGGACGCCTCGATTTTCAGGCCGCCGTTGTCGGTCTTCTCCAGTTCGTTCGTCTCGAACGCGCCGACGGAGAACGCGAGCGCGGCAGAAGCAAGAAGAGAGGTTAGGGTTTGGGTTTTCATTGGAGTTTGGTCAAGGTTGAATGGTTGGGTAATGTTGCCAGTGAGGAATTGTTGCCAGTTCCAATGTTGCCAATTTCCAATTGGTATTGGTAATTGAAACTGGCAACATTGGCAATATTGGCAACATTTCTCAGGTGTTGCTGAAGAATTGGAACGAGGCGTAGGCGTCCTGTCCGTGTTCGACGAGGTCGAGGCCCTTCAGCTCGGTCTTCGGCGAGACGCGGAGGATGCCGAACTTCTTCAAGGTGAAGAAAATCGCCGCGCCCATGCTGAACGCCCAGGTGGCCGTCGCGCCCGCGCCGAGGAGCTGGACGCCCAGGAGCTTGAATCCGCCGCCGTAGAAGAGCCCCGCAAGTTCGTTGCCGTAGCCGTACGTTGTCGGCGCGGCGAAGAGGCCGACGGCGATCGTGCCCCACACGCCGTTCACGCAGTGGACCGAGACCGCGCCGACGGGATCGTCGATGTGGACGCGGTCGAGCGCGAACACGGAGAGGACCACGAACACGCCGGCAACGAGTCCGATGACGATGGCGGCGTTCGCCGTCACAAGGTCGCAGGGCGCGGTGATCGCGACGAGTCCCGCGAGCGAACCGTTGAGCGCCATCGTGAGATCGGGCTTGCCCATGATGATCCAGGCGGTGACGAGCGCGGAGATCGTGCCGGCGCAGGCGGCGAGGTTCGTGGTCATGGCGACGCGTCCGATGGAGCCGACGCCAGCCGTGTAGCTGCCGGGGTTGAAGCCGAACCAGCCGATCCACAGGAGGAACACGCCGAGCGTGCCGAGGACGAGCGAGTGGCCGGGAATAGGGTTTGCCTTGCCGTCGTGGCGGTACTTGCCGATGCGCGGCCCGAGCGCGATGGCGCCTGCGAGCGCGATCCAGCCGCCGACGGAGTGGACGACCGTGGAGCCGGCGAAGTCATGGAAGCCGAGCTTCTCCAGCCAGCCCTGCGACGCCTCGCCCGCGAGACCGCCCCACATCCAGTGTCCGCTCACGGGATAGACGATCGCCGAGATGAGAACAGAGTAGATGAGGTAGCTCTTGAACTCGATGCGCTCCGCGACTGCGCCGGAGACGATCGTCGCGGCCGTCGCGGCGAACATGGTCTGGAAGAAGAGGAAGGTCCAGTCCCATGTGCCTTCGCCGTTGGCAAGAGTCGGCATGCCGAGTCCGCCCCATCCGAACCAGTCGGTCGCGACAAGCGCGACCCTCCCGGCGCCGAACATGAGCGCGGCGCCGAGGATGTAGAACGCGAGCGATCCGGCGGCGAAGTCCATGAGGTTCTTCATCATGATGTTCGCCGCGTTCTTGGCGCGGGTGAAGCCCGTCTCGACGAGCGCGAAGCCCGCCTGCATCATGAAGACGAGGATGGCCGCGATGAGCGTCCAGACGACGTTGAGGTTGTTTTGCACTGCGGGTGCCGTGATTTCAGGTGTCATTTTGAGGTTCCTTTTAAGTTGAGCTAGAAGTTCTAGAGGTTCTAGCAATTCTAGAATCCCTAGAAACTATAGGCTTTTATCCAATTGCTGCCGGGCCGCGTTCGCCGGTGCGGATGCGCACGCACTCCTCCATCGGCAGCACGAAGATCTTTCCGTCGCCGATGTCGCCCGTGCGCGCGCCCTCTATGATGGCCTCGATCGTCTTCTCGATGTAGTCGTCGTTGACGCCGATGGCAAGGCGCATCTTCTTATGGAGCGTCACTTCCTCCACCGCGCCGCGATAGAGATGGAGGTATCCACCCTGCTTCCCGCACCCGAGCGCGTTGGTGACGGACATCTTGTAGATTTCGCGGGCGAACAACGCCTGCTTGACGGCATTCAACCTTTCCGGTTGGATGTAGGCTATGATCAGTTTCATTTTTCTTTCCTTGTTGCCGCGTCCATCGCGGCGACGCAGGAAGGATAGCACAAGTCGTGCCAATGAAACAAACCATGCTTTGTCGCGTCAGACCTTACAAATGCTGAAACCCCGACAGGGTTCTGGCGCTTGAATATGTAAAGAACACCGTCAACCCTTCAATCTCCGACCGACGGAAAAGCCTGCCCGAACAGCAAGAGACCGGTCGTCGTCGAAATCCGCGCCGGGGGTCGTGAGAAGCGGACCCGCGATGCCGGCCGACATCCCCACGTAAATGCATTTCGCCGCCGTCTCGTCGCTCATGTCGCGACGTCCTCCGGCGAAACGGAGCGGCGTGGAGGGATTGACGAGCCGCAGAATCGCCACCGAATCGATCACCCGCTCCGGGTCGAGGATGCCGCGATCGCCAAGCGGCGTTCCTTCAATCGGATGCAGCACGTTGACGGGAATCGAATCAGGCGCAATTTCCTTCAGCGCGAATGCGAATTCCACGAGTTGTTCATCGGTCTCGCCCATGCCGATGATGCCACCGCAGCAGATTTGGAAACCAAGCCGCTTCGCCGCATGGATCGTGGCGAGTTTATCCGCAGTCGTGTGCGTGGTGCAGAGTTCAGGAAAAAGCGAAGGTGCCGCCTCGATGTTGCAGTGGACACGCTGCAATCCCGCCGTCTTAAGCTTTATGAGGTCATCCTCCGAGAGCAGTCCCAGCGATGCACAAAGACCAATCTCCGGCACGACCTTGCGCATCTCGCGCAAGGCAGCGCACACATTATCCACATCCTCCGGCGAAAGGCAGCGCCCGGAAGTGACGATGCCGATGCGATCCGCACCATTCGCCGCTGCCTCCTGTGCCGCCTTCACGCACGCCTCGGTGCCCACCCAGCCGTATGTTTCGCAGCCGGTCTTCCAGTGCGCGGACTGCGCGCACCATTTGCAATTCTCGCTGCAACGCCCTGAACGGGCGTTGATGATCGAGCAGAAGTCGAAGCGCTTCTCAACGCATCGCTCAGTTATCTCGTGCGCGCGCGCGCGCAATTCCTCGCGTCGTTTGGGGGCAAGGAGTGCGAGCACTTCTTCTCTGCTAATTCCTTCGATCATTTATTGACCTTCTTTTCTTTAGTAGCAAGACTCTTATTAGCACTTGCATTTGGGCTATTTCTTTCAAGCGTCTCATTTAAGCTGCCGGTGCGGTAGCCCTGGAGGTCAAGCGCGGTGTAGGCGAAGCCGAATTCCTTTAACGCCGCTGATATTTCGGCTGCGTGCGCGGCAAGGCGCGAAATATCGCCCGACGGCACTTCGATACGCGCGAGATCTCCATGAGAGCGCACGCGCAGCTGCGAGAGCCCAAGCCCCGCATCGCGCAGCCACCGCTCGGCGCGTTCCACGCGCTCGAGCCCCGCCGCCGTGATTCGCTCGCCGTAGGGGAAACGCGAGGCGAGGCAGGCGTACGACGGCTTCTCCGCCGTAGGAAGGCCCATTTCACGCGACAGCGCGCGAATCTCCGCCTTCGTGAGACCGGCGTCGTGAAGCGGACTCTTCACGCCGAGTTCCTTGATCGCGCGCATGCCCGGACGGTAGTCGCCGTCGTCGTCCATGTTCGACCCCTCTAGCACCGCCGCAAAACCATTTGCCTGCTCAAACGCCATGATCTCTCCAAATATCGACTTCTTGCACAGATAGCACCGATCCGGCGGATTCTCCGCGAATCCAGGAACATCCAGTTCGCTCGTGTCGATTATCTCATGGCGGATTCCCTCCGCGCGGCAGAACGCCACCGCCTCGTCGAGCTCGCGACGAGGAAATGTACTGGAACGAACCGTCACGGCTACGACGCGGTCGCCTAGTTCCTCATGCGCCACGCGCAGAAGAAACGTGGAGTCAACGCCTGCCGAGAACGCGACGGCCGCGCTCCCGATCTCGCGTAACGTCGAACGGAGGCGTGTCATTTTCTCGCTCGGACAGGGAACTGCCGTTAGGGAACTCTCTGTGGTCTTCATGTCGGGCATTATTTTACCATATCTTGCTGTAGAGGTGCTATAGCCGCGCGAAGTTCATGTACACGAGGCGGTAGTCTTCTGGGTTGTAGATGTATTCGTGCCCGTGTGGCGGCGACGTGCGGACAATCTCGCCGTCCTTTGCGGAGACGAGGCTCGTAAATGGCACGGGAGCCCACGTGCCGATGGTGAGCGGATGCGTTGAGAACGTCACGGTGTCCGCGTCGCGCCAGACATGCAGCGTGTCCCTGAAGTTGCAGTGCGCGTACAGCACCTCGCCGTCAAAGATAAGCAGGTTGAGTTTGTTTCCCTGCGCCAGTTCGGTGATTGCGGCAGAGAGCACGTTGAAACGCTCCGTCTCGTCCAAGGCATGGCGGCGGTGGTTTTGCGCCACGTTGATCTGGTCGACAAGATGGAGCAGTACGCGTTCGGAATCCGTGTCGCCGTATTGGATGCCCATGTAGTCGTTCAGGTGTGCGCCGTTGAATATCGTTCCGTTGTGCGCCAGTGTCCAGGTGCGGCCGCTGTTGTCCGCAGCCGTGAACGGGTGGCAGTTCTTGTATTCGATATGGCCGACGGTAGCCAATCGGATGTGGGCGATGAGCGTTCGTTCCTCCACCGGATCGGCGAGCAGTCGCTCGAGACTCGTGCTGCAGGTGGCGCAGACAGGATCCTTCTCAATCGACGGCGCGCCGCCGTCGAGGAAGCGTGCGAGGCCCCACCCGTGTGGATGCGCCTCCGCATGGGAGTAGAACTCGCGCAAAAGGTCGTTTCGCCGTCGCCTCTTCCGCGATGAAAATCCGAGCAACTCACACATGGCACGCCTCCATGCGGGCATAGCGCCTTTCGGGTGAATAGACCTTCTCCGCCTGATACGCGAGGATGCGCTGAAATGCCGCGGGCCACCCCGCGGAGGCGGCGAAGAACTCGTCCATCCGCTCCAGCAACTCTCCGACCGGCGTCCAGTCGAAGTCGATCCGGGCGGCGGCCTTGAACGCCGCGACGCTTTCGGCTTGCTTCTCGGCGGACAGCGTCTCGCGCTCCTGCGCGGCGCACCAGAGCATGAACAGGTGGATGAACTCCACGTCACGTACATCAACCAATCCATCGGTTAGCGGGTTCAGGTCCACGCACCGTATCTCGATGTGGTCGATGCCGTTTTCTGCGAGCGTCAGGAGATTGTTCGGGCCGCGTGGCTTGAGGCGCACGGGGTAGTAGAGTTCGCTCGGCGCGATGAGTAGCCTGTCTTGGACATATCGCGCAATGCTTTTTGCGTATGCCCGCACGCTTGAAAAGTCCAGCACGGGCACGAAACTGTTCCAGTAGCCACGTTCCGAACACCGCACGCTCGCATACTGTCCTGCCGGGCTGGCGGCGGTCAACGCGACGATCGCCCATCCCCACTTGACGCACTGCGCGGCCACGTGGAGATAAAGCGCGTCGCGGTCCACTCCCGCCGCCGCGACCAGCCTTTCGCCGAACGAGAAGTTGAAGTGGATGCCGCAGTACGCCATCAATCGCTTGCCGTATTTCGCGGCGAGGTAGTTGCGGTAGGTCGATTTCCCCACGCGCGCGCCTTCGAAACGGGCGGGGACGATCTCAGATTCGTCGGAGATCGGCGGCGGGTTGGAGTTCGTCCACAACCGCTCCCCCTGCGGCGCGATGGCCGCGCGGATCGTCGCGTCGATTTCTTTCAGTTCCGCAACTGCCGCTTCCGCCGTTGGATGGACACCGGTGTTGATCTCCGTCTGGTTCTCGCAGAAATCGCGGACGATGCGCGGGTGGTCGGGCGGAAACGGATGCGGCGTCTGCGCCATCCGTCCCTCGGCAGTCACGCGCAGGGACTCGCGCTCGAGCCCGAAGTTTCCTTCGAGCGCGTACGGGCGCAGTCTGGGCTTGCGAACGTCAAGCATGGCGTTCCTCCTCTGCCGAACCGTAGTCGAGGGCGATGGATTCAATGGATTCGCCGCGTTCGAGACGCGCGAGGTGTTCACGGGCTGGGCTTGTGAGCGTGTCGGCGCGACGGCGCAACGGCGCAAGAAGCGGTTCTTCGCCGAAACCGCGCCGGGCAAGTCCTTCCTCCGCCACGTCCAGGATGCGGTGAAGCTGCACGGACAGGGCCTTGCGGTCGATGAACGATGGCCAGTCGCGGCGGATCATCAAGCTGCGCAACTCCACCGCACCGTAGCCATGTCCGTAAAGGACCGTGACGCCGTACATGCCGCAGTTGTGCGGGTTCAGCCCATGGAGGCTCTTGCTCCAGAGACTGTCGCGTCCGCACAGCGTTTCATTTCGCTTGCCGAAGGGCGAATTGGCTAAGAGGACGGCCTTGAAAGGTTCCAGGAGGTTGAAGGCGTTGATCAGGGGAACGACCGTTTCCTCGTCCGCGTCCACCTGCGTCTGCGAGGCGCAGGAGAAGAGACCGAATTCGGGATGGTCGTGGAATCGCGGCGAGCCGCCGTACTTGGAGTAGGACTTCAGGTGGTGGAGCAGCATCCGGTAACGTCCGTTTCCGATGGGGTCGGGACGGTTCTCCCGCCACCGGGGGTTGATCCCCGTGCCGGTGAGGGCGTGTCCCTGCCGCCCCAGCGCCTCCTGCAACGCGGCGTAATAAGCGGTGAAGCGGCGATGCGTCTCAATCAGGTTCTCATCGGGGCCGAAGGAGATTTCCAACGTGTTGTAGGAGCAGTCGAAAGAAAGTTCGTCGCCCGTGTTGGGGTCGGTCGCGCGGTAGATGTTGCCCGTGTCGTCGCGCACCTGGTCGGAGAAGGGAAAGCGGGAGAGGAAGTCGTCCGTCGCCGCATGCACGGCGGCGAAGTCCGTTGGCGTACCCGGCGTGCGGTTCCAAATGGGAAACTCAAGTTCAACCCCCACGCGCCGCGTGCGCGGACGGCGCAACGGTGCGAAAAAGCGCGTTTCGAGCGCGTCCTGAAGTGTCGTAATCTGGTTTCGCATTGAATGGATTCGTTGGAGTAAGGAGATTGTCAGTTGAGTTCGGGGTGCCAGGTGAAGGCGGTGATGTTGCGCCAGCGGACTGACGTGGGCGCGCCGTCAAAGGTTGAAAGCACTTCGACCGGTGGCGTAACTTCGGTGATGGCCGGTGCGCGGATGAACGTCATCGGAACGTTCGGTTTCCCGTCGAACGTGCCGATCGTCCTGAAGCTGCCGAGCTGGCGTCCGTAGGCGTTGCGCCGCACGGTGACGGGCAGGACGCCGAACCACTGTTCGGGCCGCGTGTCGGTACGGCTGCCGGGATCATCGATCTTCTCCGCGAGGAGGATCAACCCTGCGCAGACGGCAAATACGGAAAGCCCGCCGTCGATACGCTCCTTCAGTGGTATGAACATTCCGAGGTCCTTCAGCAGCTTGCCCTGTACGGTCGATTCGCCGCCGGGAAGCGCCAGCAGATCCATGCCGCGCTCCAAATCCGCGAGCTGCCGGATCTCGAACGTCTCCGCACCCTGCGCGCGCCAGTACGCCGCCATCTCGGCAAACGCACCTTGAACTGATAATATGCCAACTTTCACTTCCCGCGCTCTTCCATGATGGTCTCAATTTCTTCGGCGTTGATGCCGACCATTGCGGGGCCGAGGTTCTCGGATAGCTTCGCAAGCAGTTTCGCATCCTGCCAGTTGGTGACGGCCTGCACGATGGCCGCCGCGCGCTTCGCGGGATCGCCGCTCTTGAAGATGCCGCTTCCCACAAACACGCCCTCCGCGCCAAGCTCCATCATGAGGGCCGCGTCCGCTGGCGTGGCGACACCTCCGGCGGCGAAGTTCACGACGGGCAGTTTGCCGTTGTCGTGGACGAACTTCACGAGGTCGAGCGGCGCGGCGAGTTCCTTCGCCGCCTCGTAGAGCTCGTCCTCGCGGAGCGACACGACGCGACGAATCTCGCTTTGCATCTTGCGTATGTGGCGGACGGCCTGCACCACGTCGCCCGTGCCGGGTTCGCCTTTCGTGCGGATCATCGTCGCGCCCTCGCCGATGCGACGCAGCGCTTCGCCGAGGTCACGTGCGCCGCACACGAACGGCACGGAGAATGTTGTCTTGTCGATGTGCCGCGTGTCGTCGGCCGGCGAGAGGACTTCCGACTCGTCGATGTAGTCGATTTCGATGGCCTCCAGAATCCGCGCCTCGGCGATGTGTCCGATGCGGCACTTCGCCATGACGGGAATCGACACGGCGGCCTGGATGCCCTTGATCATCGCGGGGTCGCTCATGCGCGAGACGCCGCCGGCCGCACGGATGTCGGCGGGGATGCGCTCAAGCGCCATCACGGCGCACGCGCCGGCGGCCTCGGCGATCTTCGCCTGTTCGGGCGTCGTCACGTCCATGATCACGCCTCCCTTGAGCATCTGCGCAAGGTTGCGGTTCAATTCCTGTCTGTCGGGTTGCTCTTCGCTCATTGCCGAAATCTCCTCATTGGTGTCGGTGCGGAGTATTATATCGTATGCGTTATGGCAAAGGGTAATCGGAAGTTCCCCATACGATCCAATAGGCAAAACCTATATCGCCCACCGCCCAGACCTTATGAGGTAATTGCAAAGCCCCTCTTTGCTTTCGCTGCTGGGAGGTCCGGAGTTTTGGAGATTCGAAGGAGGTTATAAAGATTCTCCAAGCCTCCTAAACTCCAAAACTCCCAGCAGCGAAAGCAACTAAGAAAAAATCGCAAGGAAGTTATAGGCAAGAACAAGCGTTATGTGCATGGATGTGCAATCGGATTTCATTTAGGGACGCTGTACGGACGCGGTGTATGGTATAATGTTATCCACATGAGAAAGAAAGGCTGGAACAATGAGAAATCAAACAATGAGACAGATAACAGCAAGGATGATCGTTTGTGCGTTGGTCGCGGTGTACACGGTTGCTGGGGCGTATGAGGTGAAGCTCGACGTTTCGCCCGACAGGGTGAGAACGCCACTGAAAGTGGGCATGGAGCGCATCGGGACGCTGCGTCCGCGCTCCGTGGGCGAGATTCGCGGCTCAAACTGGACGCTTGGGTGCGAGACGCTCGACCGCGACTTCGCGATTTTCGACGAGTACAAGCGTTTCCTCGCGCCGCTCGGCATCAAGACAATCCGCCTCCAGGCAGGTTGGGCGAAGTGTGAGAAGGAGAAGGGGAAGTACGACTTCGCGTGGCTCGACAAGATCATCGACTATGCCTGCGCGCAGGGCATCAACGTCCTTCTGGAGACCGGCTACGGCAATCCGATCTACAAGGGCGGCGGCGGATGGGACCTTGGCGCGGGTTTCCCGGCGTCCGAGGAAGGGCTGGCTGGCTGGGACCGCTGGGTCGAGGCGATGGCGACGCGCTACAAGGGGCGCGTGCGCGACTGGGCGATGTGGAACGAACCGGATTGCGGGGGAAAGACGCCGGAGTCGATCGCAGCGTTCAACATCCGTACGGCGAAGATCATCAAGCGCATCATCCCCGATTCCCGCATCGCGGGACTCTCCCTCGCGGGCAACAACCCCGGGCACCTTGAAAAATGCCTCAAGGCGATGGGCGAGGACGTGAAGCTCTTCGACTGGATCATCTACCACGGTTACGCGCCTGCTCCGGAATCGTCTTACGAGAACGTTGAGAAGCAGAAGGAGGTGCTCGCAAAGTACAACCCGAATGCGAAGATGCGCCAGGGCGAGAACGGATGTCCGAGCGAGATGGCCACGAAGTTCGCGCTGAGCGGCATTCCCTGGAGCGAGTACTCGCAGGCGAAGTGGGACATGCGCCGGATGCTCGGCGACCTCGGGCACGACGTGGAGTCGAGCGTATTCACGATCTGCGACTTCAACCACAAGGGACGGGAGATCAACCTGAAAGGCCTTCTGCGCATCAATTGGAACAAGGAGGTCATCGCCGTCAAGCGCGCGTACTATGCCGTGCAAAACGTTGTCAGCATCTTCGACAATACGCTTGAGCGCGTGAAGAATTCGCGATTTGGCACGCGGGACACGACCCTCTCCACCTACGAGTACAAGAAGGCCGACGGGCGGCGGGTTCTCGTGTTCTGGACACATGCGGAAGAGACCAAATCGCTGAAGCCGAAGTATGCGCGTCCGGGTGACTCGTTTGAGACCCGTCCCGCAGTGTTCAAATATCCCAACGGACAACCGTTCAAGGATCCGGTCTGGATCGACCTTCTCACGGGGCGCGTGTATGCGTTCCCGAAAGAGAACCAGATTGTCGTACCCGCCGGCATCGTCTTCGTCGATGTACCCGTCTATGACTCGCCATGCGTCATCACCGAACGTAGCGCGGTGGAAATCTCGCGCTAATTCTCCCCGCGCCAAAATGAAGAATGAACACAAAGTTCTTCTGACGCTTGCGCTTTCCGCGCCGCTAATCCGCGCCGCGATTGCGGTGGTGGTTGCGACAAGTACTACGTTCCCTGCGTTCGCGGCGACGCGATACATGTACGACGCCATCGACGACGTGCGCGTGGCGCCGCTTCTTGAAACGTCGTGGGGGCAGGGCGGAACCTACGACTGGGCGAACATGCCGACAAACTATGTGGCCGGCACGACGACCGACACCGAGGCCGGGGCCATCGGCAAGCTCGTCTTCGACGTCGGCGTCGCCGTCTCGACGTGCTGGAATGCATCCGGTGGCGGAAGCCGAACCGCAAATCTCCACGCCGCGTTCACGAACGCCTTCGGCTACGCCAGCGCAGCCATCGCGGGGCATTCTAGCGGCACGGGGCTTTCCATCGACGAGATAAAGCGTACGATCCTCCCCAGCCTCGACGCGGGGATGCCCTGCGTCATCGGCATCGGCGGCGCAAACACCGCGCATTCCGCAGTCTGCGACGGCTACGGCTACCACAAGGGCGAACTCTACCTTCACGTCAACATGGGGCAGTCCGTTGACGACACCGGCTCGAAGTTCCAGAACGCCTGGTACAGGGCACCCTCGAACAACCCGTCCGGCAACGGCGTGAGCTTCTGGCCGGGCAAAAACGGCGTGGGCGAGCAGTCCTGGATCAACCCCGTCATCTACAACATCTCTCCCACGGCGGCGCCGGGCTCGTCCGTGGTGAGCGGACGCATCCTCGACGCGTCGGGCAATCCCGTTTCAGGCGTCAAGGTCAGGGCGACGTCGCGCGTGGGCGTGTGCGCCGCCGCCACGTCGAATGCGAAAGGCATCTACGCGCTCGTCCTCCCCGCAGGCGAATATAGGATCACGGCCGGCGCAGAAGGCGAATACAGCAGACGCGTCGTCACGGTCGTCGCGACGGAGGGGGTGAAGCGCGCGGACGGAGGTGCGAAGAACGTCGTCATCGGCAACCAGTGCGACATTGACCTCGTCCGCCGGCTTGAGCGCAACTACGTTCCGTGCGTGAAGAATGGCCGGGCGGGGCTTTACGACGCCGTTTTGAAGCAATAGTGTTTTGTTCACGCCAGAGGCGCATCATCTCGAAGACGATGTGCTACTCGCTCTACGTCGGCGGCTCGAAGCTCTCGCCCGTGTCCTCCGCCCGTCCCTTGACACCCCAAAAGGAGATAGTGTAAAATATGCGGTGCTTGGGGGCGATGTGCCCTTGGGCGTAAGAGAGGGAAAAGACAGCTATGCTAGCAGTAATGGAAGCGATAGATAGGATGACGTCTGACGAGCGCGTCAAGACGATGAAGTACCTATGGGCGGCAATCGCGGTAAGCGCGATCATCCCGCTGGCGGCTCTTGCCGACCTTCCGCCCGGCTACCGGCAGCTGGACTACGTCGATACGGACGGCAGCACGTGGGTGAACACGCTTTTCCGCCCGATCTGCACGAACGCGGTTGAGATCAAAGCGAGCGTCGCCGATCCGAGCAAGACGCAGTTCCTCTATTGCAGCCGCAGGGCGACTTCTGGCTCCGGCAGGCGCCAGTATTCTCTCCTCACCGCAGGAGGCAAAGCACGTTTTGACTACCAGGACAAGGTTGTACCGCTTTACGATTTTGAGGCGGCTGACACGTCGTCGCATGTGTTCCTTTCCTGTCCGTCAGAAGACGCCGGTCAGGAAAGCGTTGGTGAAACAAGTAAGTCCTGGACACTGAACGCCTTTGTTGACGGCGTATCCGTAGGGACCGTGGCAGGGAAATACTTTACGTCCGATGCTAATGCGTATTTCTGCCTTTTCGGCTCCTACGCCGCCACCACTCTGAACGACAGCACTGCAGTGGGCAATTTGACAACGTGCCGCTTCTATTATTTCAAGGTTTGGGACACAAAGGATCGGTACAACCTGCTCTGCCACATCGTCCCCGTTTACGGCGAGGCCGAGGCCGCCATCGGGCTTTACGATCTCGTGGCAAAACGTTTCCTGCCTGCGCACGGAGGCACGTTCACGAGCAGGTACGTGTTGACGGAGGATGAGGATTGGTCGTATAGTCGCATGGCTCTTTTCCCAACCAACGTGACGGTCGATTTGAACGGGCACAATCTTGCCGTCGCGACGGCATCTGTCGCCACAAACGAACAGTCTGCCGTAAATGCCGCTTATCAGGATCTGGCGTATGTCGCCGCCACCGGAGCACAGGCCGTCAAGATACCGGGCTTCCGTCTGCCCGGAACGGCGAAAGTCGAAATGAAGGTGCGCGTCAGGAAATCATCCCAGACACAGGGGCTTTTCATGTCGAGGGAGGGCACTTCTTTAAACACCTATACGTGTTGCCTTTATGGCGAGGATTCCTCAGACCTAGAAGGGAAACTCCGCTTTGACTTCAATAACAGGCAGAAGACCGGCAGTACGGTGCTGTCCTACGAAACCGACCACGAGCTTGTGTTCGACGGCAGTGCGGGCAACGTGCCGTCGTGGACCGTGGATGGCATTGCGCAGACGGAGCACACGGGAGCGAACAGCTTTACCAGCGGGGGCGACCTTTGCCTTTTCACCATGAGCCCGAACGGAAATTATCTCTCCGCCCATTGCCAACTCTACTACTTCACGGTTACGACCAACGGCGTGACGCTCCTTGACCTTCGCCCCGCGCGCCGCATTTCCGACGGCGTGATCGGCTTGCACGACAGGGTGGGCGACGCGTTCTACGAGAGTTTCACAAGTCCGTTCCCCGACCTCGACAACATTGCGTCGAAGTTCACCAATTCGACGGAAACCGCTTCGGAACTGCGTGTAGGAAGGGAATGTGTACAAGGCTATACTGCCGTGGAGTATGTTAGGGCCTACTGGACCAGCAATACGGCCGTAAGCGACAGGTCGTACATCGACACCGGCTACATCCCTGCCGCTACCGACTGTATAGAGGTCCGGGCGAGCCTGGCGTACACCAACCAAACCAGCACACTCTTTTGTTCGCGCGTCAATCAGGGCGATAGAAGCTTCGAGGCGCTTTATGTCAACGGCGCAAGCGCCGGTTTCCGCTTTGACTTCAACAATGTCAATAATGTACTAACCAAAGTCAAGACCGATCCTGACGTTCCTTTTACGATTGCGTTAGACGGCAACACGCAGAAGTGTTGCAAGGATGGAGAGGTTATCTACACGTTCACGTGCGGCAACGACTTTACGCCAGCCGCGAATCTGTACATCTTTGCGATACATAAAAACGGCGACTCCATCGCAAACCACATGTGCGGCAACGTTTACTGGTTCAAGGTGACGGGGGCGGACGGAAAGCTCAAGCTCGACATGGTGCCGGTGGTGCGCAACTCGGACAACGTCCCAGGTCTCTACGACAGGGTCAACCGCCGTTTCTATTCGTCAATGACCTCCAAGCCGTTCACTGCCGGTTCGCAGGTCGGCGACGGCAAGCTCTACGTCGATGTGGATGGCGCGTTCAACGGAATCGAAGTCACGGGGAACGTGACGCTCGTCAAGAAAGGCGAAGGGGCGTTCGACGGTGGCGAGCTTTCGCTCGCCTCGATGCTGAGACCGGAGGCTGGTATGATCGGCGGCGTGACGCTTGCGGACGGTGCGGCGCTCGACCTTTCGACGCTCAGCGATCCGTTCAGCCTCGACGACAACGCGATTTCGTTCGCGAACGGCGCAGGCATAACGGTCGCGCTCGGATCGCGCGAGGCCCGTTCCGGCACGAAACTCGTCTCGTGGACGACCGCGCCTGCGAATGCCGGCACGCTGTCCTTCCGGCATGGCGAGACAGGCCGCAAGTTGCTCGTAAGGGAAGACGGCGTCTATCCCGCACCAAGGGGATTGATGATGATCGTGAGGTAGTCCGTCATGCGCCACACTGCGGTATCTGCATTCAGCGTGGCTGCGTTGTGCGGCGTGTTCATCGCCGTTGCGGCGGGGGCGGAGCTTGGCACCGTCAGGATGCAAGCGCCGGCTGCGAAGGCGTACAGGCTCGGCGGCAGGGCGGAGGCGCTTGATGCCGTCGTCGGCTTCTCGCCGGAGGTGATGAAGTCGCCGGGGCCGTGGGGCGAGAGGCGGCGCAACCGGGCGAGGATGGCGTTTCGCGTCTATGCCGACGGAAAGGTCGCGGCGGAGACGAAGTGCATCACGCCGCGCGACGACGCCGTCGCCATCCATGCCGACCTTAAGGGCGCAGACGTCGTGGTCATCGAGTGCATCGACGGCGGATACTGGCTCGGCGCGCCATACCTCAAGGGCGAGTGGAGGAACCTCACGTTCTCGATGGCCGGTGGCGGCGTCGCGGAGGAGATTCCCGCCGGAGAGTTCGCGCCGCAGTTCGGAATCCTCACGCCGCCGGAGGAGCTCGCTCCCCGCATCAACGGCCCCGACGTGTTTGGCGCAAGCCCCGGCAAGCCGGTGTTCTACCGCGTGCCGGTGACGGGCGAGAAGCCGCTCAGGGTCTCTGCGGAGAATGTCCCGTCCGGCGTCGGGTTCGACGCCGGACGACATCTGCTGACCGGGATCGTTGAAAAGGCGGGGAACTATTCCCTCAACCTCATCGCCGAAAACGCCAAAGGGCGCACGACCCGGCGCTTCACGCTGGCCGTGGGCGACAGGCTGGCCATCGCGCCGCCGATGGGATGGACGAGCTGGAACGCGCTTCGCTGCAACATCACGGACGCGAACATCCGCGAGACCGCCCGCCTCATCGACGCGCGCGGCCTCGCCGACTACGGCTGGAGCTTCGTCAATCTCGACGACGGATGGCAGCGGCGTCCGATGAAGGGGAAATGGTCGGATCCGCCCGGCAAGGACGCCTACATGTACAATGTTCCGTCCGCCTTTTCGCAGCCGCCCCGCGACGCCGATGGCCGCATCCGGCCAAATGCCAATTTCCCAGACATGAAGGCACTTGCGGACTATGTCCATTCGCTGGGGCTGAAGATCGGACTCTATTCCTCGCCGGGCCCGATGACCTGCCAGAAGTTCGAGGGAAGCCTCGGACACGAGGCGCAGGACGCGGCGACGTGGTGCGGCTGGGGATTCGACTTCATCAAGTACGACTACTGCACGTACACGCGGGTGTTCCTCTCCGAGACGAAGGCCGTCGGACGCGAGGCGACGGAAGAGGACCACGCCAAGCCGTTCGCGACGCTCGGAAGGGCGCTGCGCGAGCAGCCGCGCGACATGGTGTTTTCCGCAAACGCGAGCTCGCACGGCGCGCACCGCTGGGGGGAATCCGTCGGGGTGAACATGTGGCGCACGTGGGAGGACCTCAAGGACAACTGGGGCGGACTCGTCAACGCCGCGAACGCGGCCTTCAAGCTCGCGCCCCACTCGAAGCCGGGGTTCTGGTGCGACCCCGACATGCTCGTCGTCGGATTCATGGACACCGGCGCGGGAGAGCCCCATGCGTCGAACCTCACGCCGAACGAGCAGTACACGCACCTGACGCTCTGGTGCCTTTTCAACGCACCTCTGCTGCTCGGCTGCCAGCTCGACAGAATGGACGACTTTACGATGAACCTCATCTCCAATCCAGAGGTCCTTTCCGTTGACCAGGACATCGCCCACCTCGGCGCGAAGAGAACGACGGAGACCGATTCGGAGTGGGTGGTCGTCAAGCGGCTTGCCGACGGCGCGTTCGCCGTGGGAGTCGTGAACCTCTATCCGTTCAAGCGCAGCGTGACGCTCGATTTCGCCGCGAACGGACTGCCCGAACGCGCCAACTTGCGCGACCTCTGGCGCCGGAAGGAGCTAGGCGAGAAGCGCGGTTCGATGACGTTCGACCTCCCGCCCCACGCCCCCGCTTTCGTGAAGGTCGCGGCGGTTCCGGAGCCCGAGGCGTTCGATGTCGTGGAGTGCACGGAGTCGAACGGGATGTTCACGTTCGCGATTCCCGAGGACGGCGCGAACGGCGCGGCGGACGCGTCCTTCATGCTCGACGCCCCGGCGGGGAAGCACGGTTTCGTCCGTGCGGATGGCGCAGGGTTCGCGACGGATGCCGGGCCGATGCGCTTCAGCGGGACGAACCTCACGGGCCCCGCCAACTTCCCGGAGCATGGCGTCGCCGACCGGCTGGCCGATCGCTTCGCGCGCCTCGGCATCAACTGCGTCAGGCTGCACTACATGGACACCTGGTATTCCAACTTCATGGACGAGCGCCGCCAATGTCTGCTCGCGGACGACGCCGCAACGCAGCGGAAGCTCTCGCCGGGGCAGTTCGACAAGCTCGACTACCTCGTCGCCGCGCTGAAGCGAAAGGGGATATACGTCAACATGAACCTCCACGTGGGCCGCAAGATCGACGAGCGCGACGGCGGCGTGAAGGGCGGACTCACGAAGACCGTTGGACACTTCATGCCGCGTCTCGTGGAGCTGCACCGCGAATACGCGCACGACTTGCTGACGCACGTCAATCCGTACACCGGCAACGCCTATACGGACGAGCCCGCCGTCGCCATGATCGAAATCAGCAACGAGGACAAGGGACTCGTCTACGCCCATCGGGACGGAAAGATCGCGAAGTGGCCGCAGCCGTTCCGCGACGAACTGGAGCGGCAGTGGCGGGCGTGGCAGGGCAGGAATCCCGGCCGCGGCTACGAGGCGTTTCTGTGGGAGACGGAGTGCGGATTCTGGAAGGGAATGCGCGACTACATCCGCAACACGCTCGGAGCCAAGCAGCCAGTCTCCGGGACGCAGAACACGATAAAGTACAGTCCGAGGGAAATCCAGGGATCGCTCGACTACGTGGACACGCACGCCTATTTCCACCATCCGACGGGGCCGGGCCAGCGCGGATGGGTGGATAAGAAAGACGGCAGGCCGTGGACGGCGGGCGGCGAATCGCACGTCCACGGCATGACGACGCTCGCGACGCTGGAAAACGAGTCGCACGTCAAGGGGAAACCCTTCACCGTGAGCGAGTATTCGAATCCCTATCCGAGCCCGTTTACGGCGGAAGGGCATCCGCTGGCCTGCGCGTACGGCGCCGCGAACGGATGGGACGGCGTTTTCCAGTACAGCTACAACCACTATCCCGACGGATTCGGGACGGCCGAAATGCCATGGTGCGTGTTCGACATCGTGGCGAATCCCGCCGTGCTGGTGCATTTCCCGGCGTGTGCGGCGATGATGGTGCGCGGCGACGTGGAGGAAGGTGCGGACAAGCGCGGCGAATTCATCTGGAACAGAGATCGTCCGGGGAGGGAGTTCATTGCCGTGAATGCCGGGAACGTGAAACTGTTCGTCGGCTATCCGGACGGGAGGACGGTTGCCATGGGCGACGTGAAGCTTGCGATCGGCGAGACGCTTACGCGCTCGGCCACGGTTTCCCTCCTTTCGCGCCACGCGAGCGGATTCGGCTCGGAGGGCGCGGCAAGCATTCTTCTTGCCGCGAGCGCGGTGTCCGGCAACGGCAACTCGCGCGTGGAGCGGACGGACGCAGCCGCCGTGCGCCTCGTCGAACGCGGCAAGGGGCCGGTTCTTGTCGAGGGCGTGCCTCTCGACCTGACGCTTCCGGCCGGGCCTTCGCGCGTCAAGTGCTGGGCGCTCGGCCCAGACGGTTCCCGCGTCTCGCAAGTCACGGCGCAGGCCTCGCCTGACGGGAACGGCGCCATTCTGCGCCTCGGCCCGG
This sequence comes from uncultured bacterium, assembly GCA_902802945.1. GTDB lineage: Bacteria > Verrucomicrobiota > Kiritimatiellia > RFP12 > UBA1067 > RUG572. The sequence continues at coordinate 22,060 of CADCOC010000063.1, forward strand.
CCTACCGGACGCTCTGGTATGAAATATCGATCGACTGATGATAGTCGGCAGCGTGCGGGCGCGTTTGCACCCGTTGACAAACAAACGGGGATTTTAGTATAATACGCGGCGAAGGGTTAACAATACTCTGACACAGCAAGAAAGAAAAGACGATGGCAAAATACCTAGATCCGAAGGCGGATGTGACCTTCAAGAAGGTTTTTGGCGAGCACAAGAATCTCGTCATAAGCCTCCTTAACGCCTTGCTGCCCCTTGACGAGGGAAAGCAGGTGGAGAAGATCGAGTATCTGCCTCTCAGGTATGTAACGCTTACCCCATTGAATGAATATCCGGGATACAACATTTTGTGTGAGGAGACCGGAGGGCGTAAGTTTATCGTTGAACTGCATATGAACATGTTCAATCATTTCACGCGGTGCGTCACATTCAGGGATGATGTAGCGTATGTCCGGCAAAAGAGCCTTGCCGAGGAATACAACATGTCGCATGAGGTCTATTCGCTCATTTTGATCAATGAAGATGTTTGTCCTAAAACTGACCAGTACTACCATTACTATCCTACCGTCAAATACACCATTTACAGAAAGCCGCTGGCAGGGCTTCACTTTGTGTTCGTGGAATTACCAAAGTTCAGGGCCAAGAATCTCACGGAAACGAAGATGCAGGTTCTCTGGCTCCGTTTCCTCACCGAGATTGATGAAAGCACCAAGAAAGCGGCGACGGCTTTACTCGACAATCCGCAGATTAGCGAGGCACTGGAAATCGTGGAGGAGTCCGGGCTCAACGATGCGGAAAGAGCCGCCTACGAAGGCTTTTGGGATAGCGTCAGCATTGAGGCCACCCAAAAAGCCTACATGGATAAGGCTATTGCCGAGCGCGACGCGGCAGTTGAGAAGTTGCGGCAAGACAAACTCGACACCGCCCGCAAGATGAAGGCCAAAGGATTTTCCGCCGATGACATCGCCGACCTCACCGGCCTCGCCGCCGAAGAAATCAAGGCACTGTAAAACATGAACGCCACCCTCCACAGAACCGCACGGAAACGCGCTAAAACGGCGCGTGCGGGCGCGTTTTGTCCGTTGCGCTCATTGACATTGGAAGGGGAAATAGTGTAAAATATGCGCCGCTTGGGGGAAAAGCCCTCGGGCGGATGAAAGGAAAAGGACATGCCATACGCAGTGCTTGAAAAGGAGATGGAAGAGCTTGACGAGGCGCAGCAGAACGCCGTCGTCATGTTCGTTCGTTTTCTCGTGTCGCAGAAAGTTGCCCTCAAGCCCGCCGCCGCAGGGCAAAAGGAAGCGATGAGCAGGGACGGATGGGCGGCGTTTGACCGAATTAGAGCCAAGGCGGCCGTTGATCATTCTGACCACGAGTGGACTATGGATGAGATTGACGCTGAGATCGCCGCTTCGCGCAGGGAGAGACGTGAACGCATGCAAACGGGGGAGAAGGCGTGATCTATGCTGTCATAGACACAAACGTCATCGTATCTGCGATGATGGCGAGACGATCAGACAGCGCGACGGTGAAGGTCTTGAACGCCATTCGCTTCGGTCGTATCACGACTGTGTACACGCCCGAGATAGTCGAAGAATACAGGGAGGTTCTTTCACGTGGTAAGTTTCGCTTTGCACCGGAAGATGTTCAACTGACGATAGATGCGATAATCTCCAATGCACTTTTGTTGAAACCACATCCGAGCGGAGAGAGATTTTCTGATGAATCAGACAGAGTGTTTTATGAAGTTGCTCTTGCCGGTGCCGAAACTGGGACTCGGCTCGTAACAGGCAATTTACGGCATTATCCAATATCGCCCATCGTGGTTACTCCTGCGCAGATGGTTGCGATACTTGAAGAAACATACGGTCCTGATAATAATCACTAACCACACCATGAACGCCACCCTCCACAGAATCGCCCACAACCGCGCTAAAACGGCGCGTGCGGGCGCGTTTGCGCAGTTAGCGGGGGGGGGGGGGGGCCAATTTTTGCCAATTTGGAATTGTTGCCAGTAACCAATACCCAATACCAATTGGGAACTGGCAACATTGGCAATTGGCAACACTTTCACATTTCCACATTTTTAGAAGGACTTCGGACTTCTGACATCGGACTTCGCAAATCGTCCGTTGTCAGAAGTCCGATGTCTTTTGCCACACCTAAAACTAACCGCCCGCATGGGCAACAACAGAGAGGGAAAACGAAATGACAACAGGAAAAGCACTCAATGGAAAGCCGTATGCGGGAAATCCGCACGTACGGTTTGACGAGGGGGAAGTCGCATCGGCGGCAACGTCGAGGCGTGTGTCTCTACTCTACAAGCATAGCAACTTAGTAATCATTGC
>CADCOC010000064.1 GCA_902802945.1 uncultured bacterium
GATGGCCGGATCGTTCCCGCAGAACGGACGCGGCCCGTTGGCGTAGGCCGAAACCGCGCAGTTGACATTCGTTCCTCTCACGTGGTGGCCGATGAACGAACCGATGTCGCCGCCCGTGCCCCACACGGCGCCGGAGCACCAGCAGTCGCTGATCATCGCGTCATCGTGGGCGAGCCGCCCGACGAAGCCGCCGTAGTAGCTGGCGGCGGAGCGCACGTCGCCGCGCGCCACGCAGTTGGAAATCACGGCTGGCGCATAGACGTAGCCGATGAATCCGCCCGCCATGCCGGAACCGCTCACGAAGCCGTCCGCACGGCAGTCGACGATTCGATTGACCGCGCTGCCGCCAGCACATGCCCCGACCAGGCCTCCGGCGTAGGAGTTGGTTGTCGCGATCTCGACCGTCGCGATGCAGTTGCTGATGACCGTTCCACCCGTGATGCATCCGACGAGCCCGCCGACGTACTGCTTGCCCGCGACCGTTCCAGAGACGGAGACGCACTCGATCGTCGCGTTGCTCGCACAGCCGAAGAGCCCGCGATAGTCGGCGCCCGACAGGCTGTTCGTGCAGCTGAGGTTGCGGATGGCGTAGCCGTTGCCGTGGAGCGAGCCAGTGAACGGCTCCGAGGCCGTGCCGATGGGCGTCCAGTCCATGCCACCGAGGTCGATGTCCGCGCCGAGCACGTAGGAACCGCCAAGGTCATTTGCAATCGCCGCAAGCCCTTCGCGAGTGGTGATGGATGTGTTCGCAAGGGCAAAGGTTGTGGCCGCAAACACGGCGGAAATTGTGAACGCTATATTTTTCATGTTGCGTATTATAACAAAACTCCCGATGACTTGCGAGATGTGCTTGCCGTGCGGAAAAAGGCTGCGGCCACGGCGAAGGCGCTCACGACGTTTAGGGAGTTCTTCATGCCGTGCGAGGGAATCTCCAGTACCTCGTCCGCCATCGCCACAACGTCGGGATCAAGTCCGAAGCGCTCGTTGCCGAGCAGAAGCGCACATGGCCAGACGGGCGTGCAGGACGCAATGTCCGTCGCGCCGTCCGCAGTCTCCAGCGCGTACACGCGCCGGCCCTCCGCTCGAAGGCGGTCGATGACGTCGCGCACGTCACCCGCACGTTCCCACGGAGTCGTCTCGTCCGCCCCCAGCGCGGTCTTCTTCACCTGCGCGTTCTCGGGACCCGGCGTGTAGCCGCAGAGTATCAGACAGTCCGCTCCAAAAAAATCGGCCGTGCGGAAGATGCCGCCAGCGTTGAACGCGCTGCGCACGTTGTCCGCCACCACCGTGAACGGCGCGCGGTCGGCGCGACCAGACGGAGAGTCCGTAGTGCGTATCCCCATCTCGGCGTCCGTCACCCGCGCTCGCTTGTCAACGCGCTCCAGCGGCACGAGCGCGGCCTGGATTGAACGCTGCGTCGCGCCGGGTTGGAGAAGATGCGCAAGCCCCACAAGACGCTTCGACTGCGCGCACCTGAGGTAATCAAACGCCGCACCGCGCGCACCTTCGTCGCCCGGCGCGTCGAACGCTGCCTGCACGAGGCGCAGCGCCTCCTTCCATTCCTCAGTGGAAAGGTCGATCACGGCGTCACATCACGGCGTTGTCGATGAGGCGCGTCTTGCCGGCGTAGGCGGCAAGCAGCACGACCACGCCCTTATCCAGTTTCCTGACGGGCGCAAGCGTATCTGCATTGACCGCTTCCACGTAGTCAGTGCGAAGCCCGGCCCTGTCAAGGGCGATCCACGTCTCCCGCTGGAGAGCCTTCCACGGACGCGGCCCCTCGGCTGCCAGTTTCTTGAGTTTCTGCAGCGCGCGAGAGAGCGCAAGGGCGCTTTCCCGCTCGGCGTCGGAAAGATATGCGTTGCGAGAGCTGCGCGCGAGGCCGGACGGCTCGCGCACAATCGGCGCCACGACGATCTCCAGATCGAAGTTCATGTCGCGCACCATACGGCGGATGATCGTCGCCTGCTGGTAGTCCTTCTGCCCAAACACGGCGAAATTCGGATGCGCGAGGTTGAAGAGCTTCGCCACAACGGTGCAGACGCCGCGGAAGTGTCCCGGACGCCGCGCGCCGCAGAGGCTTCCCGAAAGCGCGCCATCCTCCACCATCCACACGCTGTGGTCTGGTGCGTACATGTTCTCGGGCGTGGGGAAGAATATCGCCGTCGCGCCCGCAGCGCGGCACTTGGCGGCGTCCGCCTTGTGGTCGCGCGGATACTGCGCGTAGTCCTCCTTCGGACCGAACTGCGTGGGGTTCACGAACACGCTCACCACGATTTCGTCCGCGCCCTTCTTTTTGGCCGCGGCGATGAGCGAGAGGTGTCCTTCGTGGAGCGCGCCCATCGTTGGGACGAGGGCAATTTTCTTTCCGGCCAGACGCTGAGCCGCGGCCCAGCGCTGGAGTTTTTTCGGATCGTTGAATGTTTTCATCTCATTTCCCGTAGAGGAGTATGTTGAGAAATGCTGCAACCAGGCGGCCTGACGACAGGAGGGATGCCTTGGACACCTTGTCCATCGTGTCCGCCGGAGTGTGCCACCAGGCGTTGCCAGGGCCGTAGTCAAAGTCGATGAAGTTGATTGCAGGGCAACCGGCGGAAAGGAACGCGGAATGGTCGTCCGTCACAACGAGCGACTCTTCGATCTTCAGCAGATTCTTCAGCCCGGCCTTCTCGGCAGCCTGCAACGCGAGTTTCTTGAGGATGTCGGTGGTGTTCGCGGGCACTATGATGTGCAGGTCCTTGTCGCCCAGCATGTCGAGGCAGATTGCCGTCTTGACGCTCCGGCCCCGTTCGCGGAAATAGTCCACGAGGTGCCGCGATCCGTGGAATCCGTCGTCAGGCGCGTACGCCTTGCTGCATTCCTCGCCGTCCGTCCAGACGAGCGCGATGTTGTCCGGGTGCGGCCCCGAGCGGTTGATCGCGTCGGCAAGCGCTATGAGCAGACCGCTCGTTGAGGCGCCGTCGTTGGCGCCGGGACACGGCTGCTTCGCGGTAGCGGGCGTGTCGAAATGCGACATTACAACGATCCAGTGTCCGTTGGTCCTGGTACCGGGGAACTCTATCATCACGTTGCAGAACTGCCGCTCGCCAAATGGCGTCTTGTCGTGGAAGGTATCAAGCGTCGCGTCCGCCCCGCACCAGCTCGCGCGGTCAAGCAGCCAGTTCGCGGCGAGCCTTCCGCGCAGCGTGCCGGAGTGGCGCGGCGTGCAGGCCTTGACGAATGCGCCCGCGGCGTCAAACGCGGCCTGCGCGTCATCATCCGTGAACGCCACCGGCGCCGCTGCCACCGTCCAAGCGGCCAGTGCGCACGTCGCAACTCCTCCAAGTCTCTTCAACTCAACCATCTCCTCTCAAATCCCCGCATATCATTTCCACTTTACACTTTCCATTTTACACTCGCTCTTAGCCCATCTTCACGCCCAGCATCGCCAGAACGCGGTCGAGGTCGTCGTTGTTGACGAAGTCGATCTCCAGCACGCCCTTCGTGTGCTTGCCGTTCGCGTGCGTCATGCCGCTCGTGATGCGTACGGCGCAGCCGAGAGTGCGGCGAAGTTCGTCCGCGATGGAGTTGGCGTAGCTCTCCGGGATGTCCGGCGTGCCGGGCTTGCGCTCGACGGCCGGCGCGTGAAGCTTCGCGACGCGGCGCTCAAGCTCGCGCACGGTGAGCCCGCCCACGAGCTTGCCCGTGCGGGGATCCTGCACCGCAACGCACGCCTGCGCGAGCTCGCAGGTCTCCGCCGCGTTGCCATAGCGCGCGTGGACGCCCTGCAGCACCTTCGCGTGGCCGACCGATATCGCACGCTGGCGGACGAGTCCCTGGACCTCTTCCGGCAAGTCGAGCAGACCGACCGCGTTCGCGATCGTCGAGCGGCCCTTCTTGCCAACGCGCTCGGCCACTTCCTCGTACGTGAGGTTGAAGTCCTCCTTTAGCGTGCGGTAGCCTACCGCCTCGTCTATCGGGTTGAGGTCGTCTCGCTGGAGGTTCTCCGTAAGCGTCATCACCGCAGCGGTCGCGTCGTCCACGTCCTTCACCACGACCGGCACGAGCTTCAGGCCGGCCTCGCTGGCCGCGCGCTGGCGGCGTTCGCCGCAGATCAGCTCCAGCTTGCCGTCCTTTCTCCGCCGACACGTAAGCGGCTGGATGATGCCGTTCTGGCGGATGGACTCCATGAGGTCTTCCAGCGCCTCGCGCGTGAACTCGGTGCGCGGCTGCCACGGCGAGCGCTCTATCTCCCACGGCGGCACCTGCAGAACGGTATCGCCGGCCTGTGCGGCGGGGGCAGGGGCGGATGCGGGAACTAGCGGCACGACCGGCGGACGCGTGTCCGCAACCGGCGCGGCCGGCGTGATCAGAGAGTCAAGTCCACGCCCCATGCGGCCAAGGCCGCCGTGCTTCTGCTGCGACTTGATCGCGGACCGCGTTGGCGGCTTCACGCCGGACGCCTTCTTGAGAAATGGATTTGCTGGCTTTTTAGCGCTCATGTCTGCTTCTCCCAAAGTTTCTCAAGTGCGTAGTACGCGCGCGCCTCGGGGGAGAACACGTGAACGACCACGTCCACGTAGTCCACCACGATCCAGCCCGACTCGGGATCGCCGCTTGTGCGGTAGGAGGAGATTCCCGCCTCCTTCATCGCCCGCTGCGTGCCGGCGATCAGCGCCTTGAGATGCGGCGCGGCGGTGCCGGTGGCCACCACGAAAGCATCGCAGAGGCCCGACACGCCGCGCACGTCGTACGTCTTCACGTCAACGGCCTTCTTCTCCGCCAACGCGTCAACCACGACCTTTATCTGTTCTTCAAGCGTCATAACATTCGACATCCGACATTCAACATTCATCACTAGCCACTAGCCACTAACCACTAATCACTTCCTCTTCAGCCCTGCCACGACCGGCGTGGCCTTGACCTTCTCCACGATCTCCGCAGCGACGTCAGGATGGTCCTTGAGGTACTGGATCGTGGCCATCGAGCCCTGACCGAGCTGGCTGGTGCCGTAGGCGATCCAGCTGCCGCGCTTCTCAACCACGCCGCGCGCGAGCGCCGCGTCGAGGATCGAGCCCTCCCACGAGATACCACAGGTATAAAGGATGTCGAACTCCGCCTCGGTGAACGGCGGCGCGACCTTGTTCTTCACCACCTTCACGCGCGTGCGGTTGCCGATTACGGTTCCGGACGTGTCCTTGATCGCGCCGATGCGCTGCACCTGGAGACGGCAACTCGCGTAGAACTTGAGCGCCTTGCCGCCGGGCGTCGTCTCGGGGTTGCCGAACATCACGCCGATCTTCTCGCGCACCTGGTTCGTGAAGATGCAGAGGGTCTTCGTCTGGTTCAGGACGCCCGTGAGCTTGCGCATCGCCTGGCTCATCAGGCGCGCCTGCAGGCCCATGTGGCTGTCGCCCATGTTGCCGTCGATCTCCGCCTGCGGCGTGAGCGCCGCCACGGAGTCGACAACGATCACGTCAAGCGCGCCCGACTTGCAGAGCTGCTCGCAGATCGAAAGCGCCTCCTCGCCGCTGTTCGGCTGGGAGACGAGCAAATCATCGAGGTTCACGCCGATCTTCTTCGCGTAGCCAGGGTCGAGAGCGTGCTCGGCGTCGATGAATGCCGCCACGCCCCCCGCCTTCTGGGCGTTCGCCACCACGTGGAGGGCGAGCGTCGTCTTGCCGCTCGACTCCTGTCCGTAGCACTCCACCACGCGTCCGCGCGGCAAGCCACCCACGCCGAGGGCGAGGTCGAGCGACAGCGCGCCCGTGGAAATCACCGGGATGTCCGCATGCTCCTGCCCGCCAAGCCGCATGATCGAGAGTTCGCCGAACTCCTTCTTGATCTGGCTCAGCACGGCGTCCAACGCCGTATTCGCCTTCTTCACGGGTGCGGAGGAAGCCTCCGCCGCCTTGTCTTTCTTCTCTGCCATGTTCTCTCCTAAGTGTCCTGACCGTTGAATTATACCAAAATTCCCCCCGAATGGGCAAGTCTGTCCTTGATTCGTGCGCAAGATGTGGTACACTTGTCGCCTGCCTTGAGCAAAGAAACAAAAAAGGAACACGAAAACGCCATGCTAGACGCACTCGCCGCCCACCTCGACGCAATCGCCGCGCTCGCCCCCGTTTGGGGCTACGCGCTCATCTTCGCCTTCATGGCGATCGAGAGCTCCTTCATCCCCTTCCCCAGCGAGATCGTGATGATCCCTGCCGGCTTCCTCGCCGCGCGCGGGGAGCTCTCGCTGCACGCGCCCGTGCCGGACATGGCGCTCGCCATCCTCGTGGGTCTCGCCGGCTCGCTCGCCGGCGCGTACTTCAACTACTATCTCTCGGCCAAGCTCGGAGAGCCCTTCCTGCGCAAGCACGGCAAGTGGTTCTTCCTCAAGCCGGAGGCCCTCGACCGCGCATGCGAGGTGTTCAACCGCTACGGCGGCGCCACCACGTTCGTCTGCCGGCTCATCCCCGTGATAAGGCAGCTCATCTCCATTCCCGCCGGACTCGCGCGGATGCCCCTCGGCAAGTTCACGTTCTTCACGGGACTCGGCGCCGGCATCTGGACGGCCATACTCGTCCTCATCGGCTACGCGCTCGGACGCTCCGCCGGCGACATCACCTACGTAGACCTTGTCCACAAGGGCAAGGCCATGCTCGACGCCCATCTCGTGTGGATCATCCTCGGCGCGCTAGTCCTCGGCGTCGCATACGTCGCCATCACCAAGCTCGTCATGCGCCGCCGCTGACCTACGGCCCCGATCCGTTCCCGCTTGCAAAGCGCGATCATTCGTCAAAAATCCTTCTTGGAGACGATCTCTCCGTTCGGGCCAACCACGATGTCGTGGAAGCGGTCGTGGGCGTCTGGGTATCTGAAGAGCCTATTCTCCTCGCGAAGCGCCGCTTCGGCCTCTGCAACGGATGGCCTACTCGCCGCTGCGGACTTCATAAATGCGGCAACTCTGGAGTGCCCAGTCGGCGTACCGTTGTAAACGAGCGGGCCGGATGCGCCTTCGGGTTTCACCCAAAGTATCGCCGACTCGGACGGATGGTGCCCTGGGGCATGCGGCGCGATGCTTACGCCGTGGTCTGCGGTGACAACTATGAGGGACTTGTCATACACCCCCTTCTCGCGCATGGCGTCCATCAACCGCGCAAGGTTGTAAAGCGGGTTTCGCACAAGGTCCGGAAGCGCCTCGCGTCCAAAACTGCGCGTTCCGAGGCTGTTTCCGTCACGGTCAAAGGCGAGCGGCGGATGCGCACCGCGCGTGTGGAACAACCCGAATACGGTTTTCGCATGGGTGAACCCGGCGGCGGCAAGGCGCGGATACATCGCATGTTCGTACCTAAAGTTCGATTCGTCCTTCCCGGACATCGGGTCGTTCCTGATTTTTGCATAGAGGAAATGGGCCTTCGCCACGTATGGCGCAATCCGGAACACCGTGACGTCAAAGAGGTTCAGGTACGGCACCTCCTTCGAGCGCAGTAGCAGCGCGGTCCATCCGTGTTTTTGCCTGACCTTCACCGGTACGCGCTTCTCCACCTTCGCGTTTGTAAAGCCGTAAGGCAACAAGTCAGGCACGAGCGACACCTCCGCACCGGCCTCCACGTAGGGCATGAGAAAAGAATCCCCGCCGTACACCGACATCGAGTATTCCGCCTTCGATGTGGATTCAGGTTCAAAGTATTTTCCCGTCATGAGCCCTGGCAGACCGCGTTTGGTACACTCGTGCATCCCGACGTTGTTCGTGAACGCCACAAAACCGGAGAACTTCGCGGAGAGGTCTGGCGACGACCTGACGATATCAGTCGAGACACTTCCCGGCATCGAGTCCAGGATGAACACGAGCACATTGCGCTCGTGCGAGAACTTGAAGTTCTCAATTATGTCTATCTGCCGCTCGAATCCGCCTGCAAGGCCGCCGCCAACCTTGCCGCTCGTCGACGCCTCGTTGTCGCGCCTGACGTCGAACAGGGAGGCGAGCGCAAGCACCACGAGCACCGCCGCCGCGAAATGCGCGCGGCCCGGCAGCCACCGAGCCGCCGCAAGAGCGCCGATCAGCAGCACGCCCCATGCGCAGCAGTCCCAGACGTAGCGTGATGCAACGGACAGCTCCGGCGCGACTGCGCCGTTGATCTCCGGTAGCCCCGCCGACAGCGGTCCCGCCTCCAGGTACGCGCAGGCTGCAGCCGCAACGACGAGCCACTGCACCACGCCGCGCGCGCGCCGACCGACGATCGCGAAGACTGCCGCGAGGAGTGCCGTCCCGGCCGCGAAGACCACTCCGAGTTCGACGAGGAGCCGACCAATGCCGAACGGGTACATAGACTCGTTGCCGAGAAAGGACTGCAGCGGCAGAACAACCGTCACGACGGCCGCGACAGCTGCCGCGACGGCCACCGATCGTGCCGTGCCGCCGCGAAGGTGATCATAGAGCATCATAAGTACACTGCGTTTTTGTTGCATTCGGACCACCTTCATCGCCCTAGGCGTTCTTGATCTCTATTTCTTCCTCGACTTCCTTGCCGGAGTTTTCGTCACGGCGGAGGACCTTGTTGGTTCCCTTCTTGATCTTGCGCCAAATAACGCCGAATACGACGCCTAGCGCGATTGCAACACCGGCAATCGCCTGCACGGTGTAGGACATGACAGATGGATCGATGTATGCGAACATCATTTCTTTGTTCCTTTCTTGCGGTTAATGAGTGATTCAAGAATGTATTTGCCGACGACTTCGCCAGCATGGCCCGGATTGAAAAATTGCGTCTTAAGCAGGTTTTCGATCTTGGCGGCAAATCGGTCTGGATGCTCAAGCATATCCGCAACGGCCTTTCCGGCGGCAGGGATGTCAGCAAGAGGCACCGACACGCCAACCTCGTTGCGGAAAGAAATATCCGTTGGCACGATGCCAAGTTTCTCCCAATCCGGGTTTATTACTTTCATCGGCGTGTCGATGAAGACAACAGGGCGTTTCGTCTTGAAAGCATATTCGTAAGCGATGCCCGACCAGTCGGTAATGAGCACATCCGACTGATCCATCGTCGAGGGCTTCGAGAAGTCCGCCTCCATGACAACGTCCCTCCGCTTTGCATACCGTTCCGCGATTGCCTGCATCTTTGCGGGGAAGCGGCGCACGTACTGCGGATGCGGACGGAACACGACAGTGCAGCCGGGATTGACCGCCGTAATCGACTCAATCAGTTCGTCAATGCAGGAATCCGGTATGCAGCCCTTTTGATACGACGGCGCGATCATTATACGACGGCCACCTATCTCACGCTCCTTGACGGGCTCCGCCAGCAAGGTATCCAATATCGGATAACCCGACTCCACGATCGTCTTCGCCTTGAGGCCATAGAGTTTCTCCGTGGCACGATGTTCGGCAACTTGAAACGGCCCGTTCGCCATGATGGTGTCGAAATGGTCGAAAGCGCCCTTGCGATAGCACATGTGAACACTTGTCGGACCATGGTCGAGATAGACATACTCCACGTCCCTGCGGACATACGAACGCTTTATCTGGTAGGTGTTCAGGTCTGGCGTCGTCATCACCACCATGTCGGCATCCATCTTCATCATGAGCGGAATGATCTTCACGGGGCCGATGTAGTAGGCGCGAATGTGCGCGTTCTTCTCCGCTATGGAGAATATGCCGTCCTTGGGGTCGTGCGTCACATAATGGACCGTCACGTTCGAGTGCGAGAGCAGCCAATCGATGACACTCTTAAAGTATTTATAATAGCCGCCGCCCTCAGCATAGAACACGAGATGCTTGTTGGCGACGTGGAAAAACCGCTTGTAGTCAATCTTTTCACGCTTCTTGTCCTCGGGGGACACCACCGCTTTTTTCTTAAGATCATCCTCAAACTTCTTCAACTCCGCCTGCGAACGACGAAGCACAGGATAGTCAACATGTTTCTTAGGAGGAATGACGATGTTTTCGCACAACTGAACCAGTATCGAGAACAGGTTGCTCGTCGCCCAATAAAGCCCAACGCCAGCGGCAACAAAACAGCCGAGGAAAAGTGAGATGCAGATTGAAATTCCGTTTGTGACAATCTGCTGTGCGCGTGTCTGCTCATGCTGAAGTGGATTGAAGATGTTCTGCGTGTAGCCGAGCAGCCATGCCGCCGCACCTGCGAAAAGAGGCATAAACCAGGCGATTCCGCCGTCCGTCCACGGAACACACGCAATAAGCGGCTTGGGCGCGTTTGGCACTGTAAGCTTGCCGCCAATACCGTAGATCACCTTTACGAACGCCATGAGAATGATGATCTGTATCACCAACGGCACAAGCGAGAGAAGCGGATGGTATTTCTCACGTTTGAACAAGGCAGCCGTTTCCTCTCCGATTGCGTCGCCATCGCCATAGTGCTCGATCTTAATGCGGTTCGTCTCCGGCATGAGAGAAACCATCTTCAGGCTGTTGACTTGGCACCAAAGCGAGACCGGGAACTGCAGAATCTTGGTAAAGAAGGTGAAGATGACGATGTCGGCCCAGTAATTGGGACACCACGAGTGACACCACTCCATCAACCATGCAAAGAACTGAACAAGATACTCCATTTGACAACTCCCGTTTTTATCACTTTATCTTTCGCGCCCGCAGGACGTATAAGATCATTCCCATCGCGATCCACACGCCGAGCATCACGTATCCAGGTCCGTTGAGGCAACCCGGCAGACCAGGCACAAGCAAGAGCACGACAAAGCCAAGCGAGAGGACAAGTCCAAGCGCGAAAAGGATCTTAATGGCGGCATTTCCTCCATTGACCGATTCGCCACTCGCCGTCTTCAGGGCGGAAGCACAGGCGTATGCAAAGCCAGCCGCCGCGCCAACCGCCGACATGTCGACAAACCACCCAAGTGCAGTACGCCCGAAGAATGGCCCGACCGCCGACAACGCAAAGCAGAACACGATTGCCCGCGCCGGCGTGCGCCAACGCGAACTGACGACGCCAAAGAATTCAGGGATGAAACCCTCGCGCGCCATGGACATCAGAAGCCGCGACGTCGCAGTCAGGAATCCCAATATCCCCGTCAGAATCGCGCACGAAATCGCTACGCCCAGCACAACAAGCCCCGGCTTTCCCATCAGCGCTTCGACGGCCGCGCCTACGGCCCAATCGTGTCGGGCGATGAAGTCCTGCCAGTCGGGCGACGCAGCAGCCGTCACAAGGTTGTTGCACGAATAGACGGCGCATCCAAAGGCGATTGCCCCAATCATGATGCCGTTCACCTTGCGGACCGAGAAGTTGAACTCCTCAACCGCCTGTGGTATCGTCTCGAAACCGACGTACGCCCACGGAGCGACGGCAACGATGGCAAGAATGCCGCGCCATATTTGCGAGTTGTTCAATGCCACGGCCGACACCTCAGGCCCCCAAAACGGAGCAAGGTTAGACCAGCTTGTGACTGGAGAGAAGATAGCCGAAACGACGATGATCACAAATGCCGTCGCAAGGCCAAAGGCCATGATCGTCTGGGAGATACCGGACTTGCGCACTCCCTTGACTGACAGAAATGCAATGACCGAAAGCACCGTTAAGGACAGCAATATCTCGCCGGCCCAGATGTCATAGCCCGCAATCTGATAAAGGCGTCCGAACTGGAACACGCCGAAGAAAAGCTTGCGCGTCATGAGTCCGAGCGCCGTGCAGTTCATGGGGACGTTCGCAAGATACGCAAGCGCGAGAAACCAGCCGCAGACGAAGGCGTGGTGTCTGCCGAAACACGCCCTCGCAAATACGAACTCGCCCCCGGCCTTCGGATGGCGCGACACCATGTAGGAGTAGGAGAGCGATATGACAACCATCACAAGGGCGCCGATGACCATAGCAAGCGTCGTGCCAAGCGTGCCCGCAGTCGGCAGGAACGTCGTGCCCGGCATCATAAACGCCCCCCAGCCGATGATACATCCAAAAGCGAGCGACCATACGTGCAGAGGCGAGAGATGGCGATTCAGTTGCGCACCAGTCATAACTTGAGGCCCGCCTCTAGGTTTCTGAGATCCTGTACCGTGTCGCACTCTACAATCTCTCCGGGATGAACCTCATGGATGGTGAGATCCAAATCCTGCTTGACAAGCCTGTCAACGATGTCGTCCCAAAAGAGCTGGGCGTTCTCGGGGCATTGCGCCGCCTCTTGGACGGCAAGGGCTATCCTTGCCGCATCTGGCTGTCGAAAGAATGAAATGCCAACCATGTTGAAGCAGTCATCGCCGCCCTTCCCGATTCGCGTTATTCGGCCGGCAGACGTCTCGAACACCCAATCGTCGGAATGCCCCGGAAGGAACTTTCCAAAATAACCAGAGCGCTCAAACGGACGGCAAAGGAGATTTTCGGACGGCACGAAGAGATCCGCCTCGCAGACAAAGCAGTCCGCGCTGGCCATCTGCTCCGCAGCGACCGCTATCGAACCGATGTTGTTCTTCGTGCAATATTCAGGGTTCTCGATAAGGCGGACGTTGGGATACTTCTTGAGAAGCGGCTTGAACTGTTCCTTCCTGTATCCGACGACAACATATATATCTTCCACTCCACGCTTTACGAGCGCATCGATCACCGTCTCAATGAGCGGCCGGCCAAGAACCGGTACCAGAGGTTTTGCCAGAGTGTCAGTAAGCGGCTTCATGCGTGAGCCTAGCCCCGCCGCCATGAGTATGGCGACTTCATGCCTCCTGTTAACTTCTTGCCACATCGGCGATTTCCGTTTCAACAATTTTCATTTCACGTCCTTCCTCTTCGGCATGTCAGTTGAGCGAGACGCCAAGTATTTACATCAAGGTGCACGTGTATTGCCAGCAAGCTTGATGGCAAGTCCACGAGTGCCGCTCGAAAACGTCACAGCCACGTCGTCTATACCCATCATGCCCGGCTTGCCGGACTTCAGTGAATGTATGGTCCACTTGATCATCAGAATCTGGCCCGGGGCGATGGAGATCTCCTCCGCCGGAGCTATCTCAACGGGCGTGGAGACCGGCATATCATGAACATCCTCCGTGCCGTACACGGTCGATTGCGTCGAGCCTAGTTCCGTCCATCCATCGCTGTACGCGGAAATCCAATCAAGGCCGTCCGCCACCTTCACGGAAACAGACATTGTCTGGTTGGTTTCGTTCTTGAATCCCCACTGCTGCGCTAAATACGCGACAGAGGAAAGCGTCATCGTTCTCTCCGTGTCGTTTGTAAAGGCGAGACCGAACGAGAACTCGTCGTTCTGGGTTGAATACGCGCCCAATGCGCGCACGTGATCGTTTCGATTCGCCGCCAATGCATACAAACCGCCGGTTGTTCCACCGCCAGCATTGTAGTTGAACGAATCTTCAGCGTCAGCATCCTTGTACGCCTGCCAGTACGGTAGCGTCGTGCCGTTAAGCCACTCTTTTTCGCCGGTTGGCACAGTAAGCGCAGCAAGGGAATCAAAGTTCTGCGTGTAGGTAAGAGCGGGACTCGTAAGCGACGAAAGCGGGCAGGCATTGAGCTGGGCCACCTTGTCGGGATTCGCCAGATCAACCACAACAGGATCCGTCTTTTCCGACGTCACGCCACGCCGCGCGTACGCCTCAACGGCGAACTGCACAGGCACGGACGGCAGCCCGGTGAATGAGTATGCCGTCACCGCCCCTACGTCAGCGTTCACAATGTACGACGGCTCTTCATGCCCCTCGGAATAGCCAGAGACGATGGCCACATCATCGAGAATCGCGCGTGCGGATGATTTGTTCGTGGGCGAGAATAGCGCAAGACAATCGCCTTCGGCGAGTGCGGGCAAAGTAACATGGTACGTCTTCGATTCATCGCCAAGCCTGACAAATCCGAAAATGTTCGTCACACCGCCGGACACGATGCCAAGCGGCATGTCCTCACCATCGCTTGTCGCCTGCCGCCATGCGGTGACGCGAAGCGTCAGCGGAGAACCGGAAAGCACAGGAAGAGGAGGAGAGACGAGTACGCCTTTGGCGGACGTATTACCAATTCTCACCATCTCAGCTACAGAATGGGCATACACTTTGTCGAATGTCCATGCCGACTCACCGCTATCGGTATATGAAACATTGAACGCCGTACTATTGGACTTCGCCGGCGCATTCGCGAACGTCTCCTCCCATACCGCAGTTCCAGCAGATGCCCCGACAACTGCATTCGTCCACACATAAACCCTGTATCCCGTAGCATCATCGACAGGAGACCAACTTGCGTCAAACGATGTGCCAGTGACGTTGTTCGATATCGCCACACTGGACGGCATACCCAGCGTATCCGCCGACACGTACGCCGCGAACGACGAAAGCACAATGCCGTTCGTCGCCGCGATACGGAACGAACGGAAGTCGGTGGTTTCGGGGAAGTCAAACGACGCGCCAGAAGATGCCGCCGTGAGCGTCGCGACCGTCGTTCCGTCTCCCTGTTTCGGGAAGGCGCTTATCGTGGCGGACGCGGCAGCGCCCGCGCCTGAATAGCGGAGTTCGATCCGATCAACGGCGTTGGAATATTCCGGCGAGCGGTATTCCCCGTTCTCCTCCGTCCATCCCTGTGGAACCCCCGCACCCGCGAAATCGACGGCATATATCTCAGAGCCTGTTGCCGCTACGGGCAAGGACAATATCCCCGCAACTGCGCCAAGGGTGCAATATGAAATTCGCTTAACCATGTGGCCTCCCATTTTCATTTTCTCTAAATCACATCAGCCGTCTTAAATACTCTCCGTATGAAGACTTGCCGTAATCTGCTGCAAGCCGCGCGAGTTGTTTAACGTCAATCCATCCCTTTGCCAAGGCGATTTCCTCTATGCACGCTATTTGGAGTCCCTGGCGATCCACGAGCGCACGGACAAAATTTGTAGCGTCCGCAAGCGAAGCATGCGTTCCGGTGTCAAGCCATGCAAAACCGCGCCCCATCGTTTCAACCGTGAGACGCCCTTCCTCAAGATATTGGCGGTTGAGGTCGGTAATCTCGTATTCGCCGCGAGCTGACGGCTTGAGCGCTGCGGCTTTTTGTACGACATCGTTAGGATAGAAATACAAGCCGACAACTGCGAAGTTTGATTTCGGTTTTGCCGGTTTTTCTTCCAACGATATCGCACGTCCATTTGCATCAAACTCAACAACGCCATACCTCTCGGGGTCGCTTACGCGATAGCCGAACACTGTCGGTTCCCTACGGACGGCAGCAGACTTAAGGAGGCGAGGCATGTCCGCGCCATAGAATATGTTGTCACCAAGAACAAGGCAGGCATCGTCATTGCCAAGAAACTCACGTCCGAGCACAAATGCCTGGGCGAGTCCGTTGGGGACTTCCTGGACCTTGTAGGAGAACTTCATGCCAAACTGCGAGCCATCGCCAAGCAATTTTTCAAAGTTCGGCAAATCAGTAGGCGTTGAAATTATTAGGACATCCCTTATATCCGCGAACATCAATGTCGAAAGCGGATAGTAGATCATCGGCTTGTCATACACTGGCAGAAGCTGCTTCGAGACAACCTTCGTCAGCGGATGCAAACGGGTGCCCGCACCACCTGCAAGAATTATTCCTTTTCGCGACATTCTTTTTCTCCTCTTTTCAATTGTACCATTTCACTCAACGGGAAACTCCTGGTGCATAAACTCCCGCAACGCATCCTTCCAATGCGGCATGTTCGGCAATTTAGCCAACCGAAGTCCCATCTTGTCCAGTCGTGAGTTCTTGGGCCTTGGTGCTGGACGTGGATACTCCTCCGTCGTACAGGCTTCTATCCGTTGGTTCTTCCCGGCAATGTGGAATATTTCTTCTGCGAACTCAGCCCATGTCGCCTCCCCCTCGCACGTAAGATGCAGCGTTCCACAGAGATTCGGACGCTTGAGTATCTCCGCAATGCCACTTGCAACCGCCAGCGTGCTCGTCGGGTTTCCATGCTGGTCTCCAACCACCTTGAGTACAGGGCGCGAGCCATCAGCCAATTTCATCATCGTGTGAACGAAACTCGGACCGCCATTTCCATAGAGCCAGGAAATCCGGCATATCACATGATTTGGGCAGAGCGACTCTACGGCCCTTTCGCCTGCGAATTTGCTTTGTCCATAGACGGTTCTCCCACCTGACGGAATGTCAAACTCGTCATACGGTTCTGTGGCGTCCCCGTCAAATACATAGTCAGTCGAAATCGCGATCAGTCTAATTCCATGCCGATTGCAACTTGACGCGACATTGGCGGTGCCACGGGCGTTGAGTCGAAATGCAAGTTCCCTCTCCGACTCGCATTTGTCAACAGCCGTCATCGCCGCACAATGTATTACCACGTCTGGAGCGTGTTCCGCAAGGACTCTGTCTATGCCATCTTCATCCGTTATGTCCGCCTCCGGTAAGTCTGTCGGGACGACATCATAGTCGCATCCTAGCACTTTTACAAGAGTGCGGCCAAGCATGCCTCTTCCACCTGTAAGAAGCACTTTAAGTGTTTTATCGTTTTCAGCCATGTTTCATGTTACTCCATTGTTATGATTCATCTGCACATTAGGGGAACATCCCCCATTGAAAATCGGCAACGCTCTTTCATGTCGGCGCGAGCGAGGGTTCGGCCGCTGACTCGTCCATGGGTTTCAACACGGGAAGGAAGTCCAGCTGGAGCGCGTGCGCGAACCTGGCCGCCGTCCGGAAGGATATGTTGACATCGCCAGAGAGCACCTTCGCCACGTACGGCCGCGACACGTTCATCCGCTTCGCGAGCGCCGTCTGCGAAAGGCCCAGGGCCTTCATCCGAAGAATCAACTTCCTCAGAAACGCCGAACCTATCCTGTCTATCGCTTTCACGCCGCATAGTGTAACCTATCCGTTGCGGGGTGTCAAGAGGTCGGCCACGAATGTCCTGACGTTCAAGGCGAGGCGGGCGAGACGGAATCGCCATGTCCGATCGCTGTAATGACGTCTCCATTCCGTCACGTAATGGAACGGACATCTGCTGATCACGATGGATTTCTCCATTTCGTCATAAAACGTAGGCGAGGCGTCCCTGAGCCACGTGTCAAACCCCAGGAGGTCAAACTTCGCGCGGACACCCGAGTATCCAAAGAGGACCATCGTGTAGATCAGCTGTATCAAGGCCACGATGCGTTTCCTGGCATACCTGCGTCCGTCCTCGGGTCCCGTCGCCGCACAGGCGTCAAAATCCCGGACAAGCCGTTTGGCGATCTGCTCCACCATGGTGATGTTGCCGACAAATCGGTCCCGTTCCATTGATTGGCCGTTCCGCCCAATAAGATAGTGCGTCAGCACGCCTGGACGGTAGACAACTGTCGCCACCTGCGACATGGGCAGCGAATGCCACTCGGCATCAGTGTACAAGATGCCCTCTGACTGCCGGTAAGACATCTTGTCCAGTATCTCCCTTCGATAGGCGATGCCATGGATGTCCAGCATCTCGTTGCTGTCGACCAGAATCCCCGTTGCAAACACGCCGTCCGAAGGCAAGCCGTACCGGATGACCTTGGACACCTCGCCGGAAACTCCGACTTCGTCATAGTCATTCACGACAAGGTCTGCTGTCCCGTTTAAGGCGATGACGAAACGCAAGTACTGGGCGACTTCGCTCGTCTCAAAGTAATCATCTGCATCCAGTATTCGAATGTACCGCCCCGTAGCAACGCGCAACGCCGCATTGACGCAACTCCCGTACCCCCCGTTCACCTTGTCTATGACTTTAACTACTTCCGGAAATCGTCCCTCGAATTGATGCGCCACCTCGCTTGTGCGGTCAGCGCTCCCATCATTTACCACAATGACTTCAAGCGCGTCCGCCAGCGCCGCATCTTCTTTCCGTAGATGATCGAGTCCAAAGCTTGCCAAGCATTTGGGCAGAAAAAACTCCATGTTGTGGGACGGAATGATAACTGTCAGCTCTTTGCCCATCAGGATTTCCTCACAAACTCCTCGAATGGAGTCGTGATCACTGTCTTCATCGCGGTTAGACTTCCTTGAATTGAATTAGATATGGCGGAGGATGAGCCCCTTCAAGTAGAGGCCCTCGGGGAACGTGAGCGCCACGGGATGGTCCGCGCCTTGTCGCGTGCGGGCAAGTATCTGGAAGTCGCGCTTCGCGTCGAATGCCGCCTCGGCGCATATCTTGTCGAACAACTCCGGCGTGACCGCGCCGGAACAGGAGAACGTGGCAAGCACGCCGCCCGGACGCAGCAGCTTCATCGCAAGGAGATTGATGTCCTTGTAGCCGCGCGTCGCGCGCATGAGGCCGGCCTTCGTATCGGCGAACTTCGGCGGATCGAGCACGATCAGGTCGAACGTCCGCCCCTGATCGCGGTAGAGGCGCAGCTGTTTGAAGACGTCCGCTTCCACGAAATCGCATTTCGTGCCGCAGAAATGAATACGTTCCGTGTTTTTACGCGCGAGCGCAAGCGCGTCTGCGCTCGCGTCCACGTGCGTGACGGACGCCGCGCCGCACGCGCACGCCATCAGACCGAACCCACCCGTGTAGGAGAAGCAGTTCAGCATCTCCGCCGTGGGCGCGTATGCAGCAACTGCCGCGCGGGCGTCGCGCTGGTCGAGGTAGAAACCTGTCTTGTGTCCCTTGCGCACATCGACGAGGAAGGATACGGGCCCTTCCTTCACCTCCACGAGCTGGGGCGGCTCCCCGCCGGCGAGGAGTCCCGTGGCTGGCTCAAGTCCCTCGCGCGCGCGGGCGTCCACGTCGCTGCGGTTGTACACGCACGTACAGTCCGGCACGTATTTCATGAGCGCCGCCACAATCACGTCCTTCCAGCGCTCCGCGCCCGCCGTGGCGAGTTGCACCACGACCGTGCCGGCGTAGTAGTCGGCCACCACGCCGGGCAGGCCGTCCGACTCCGCGTTCACGAGACGGAACGCGTTCGTGGCGCCGTCCACCCAGAACGCGGCGCGACGTGCCACGGACGCTGCCACGAGCCCCTCCACGTAGGCGGCATCCGGCTCGCGCGCCGGATCGAACGAGAGCATACGCACGCGAATCTGCGACGCGGGCGACCAGCTGCCCCAGCCGAGGAGCTCGCCGCGCGCGCTTTCCACGGACACCGTTTCGCCGGGGGCGGGATCGCCCTCAACGGCGCGCACCGCGCCGGAGAACACCCAGGGGTGGTGATGCACGACAGAGTAGTCGCGCTTGGGGTTGAGGACGACCTTTTTCATCGCCTCAGGATTCCACCTTCTTGACGATCGACGTGCAGGCCTTAATCACGCCCGCGACATTCGCGAGGTCGGAAGGGATGATCATCGTGTTGTTCGTCTTCGCGAGATTGCCGAACTGCTGGAGGTACTGCTGCGCGAGCTGCATGTTCACGGACTCCACGCCGCCCTTTCCGCTGAGCGCCTCCGCGACCTTGCGGATGCCCTCCGCCTGCGCCTCGGCGACGAGGAGGATTTCCTTCGCCTTACCTTCTGCCTCGTTGATCTTGCGGGCGCGCTCGCCCTCGGAGAGCGCAATCGCCTCCTGGCGTTCGCCCTCGGCGCGGTTGATCTTCGACTGGCGCTCGCCCTCGGACTCCGCGATCATCGCGCGCTTCTCGCGCTCGGCGCGCATCTGCTTTTCCATCGCGTCGCGAATGGTCTGTGGAGGCGTGATGTTCTTGATCTCGTAGCGCGTCACCTTGATGCCCCACGGGTCGCTCGCCTTGTCCACTGCCGATACGATCGCCGCGTTGATCGCGGTGCGCTCCTCGAAGGAACGGTCGAGGTCGAGCTTGCCCATCTCGGAACGCATCGTCGTCTGGGCGAGCTGCGTGGTGGCGAACAGGTAGTTGCCGATGCCGTATGACGCCTTCGCGGGATCCATCACCTGCATGTAGAGGATGCCGTCAACGGACACGGCGATGTTGTCCTTCGTGATGCATTCCTGCGGCGGCACGTCGATCGCCTGCTCCTTGAGCGTGTGGCGATAGGCAATGCGGTCGATAAACGGCACGAGGATGTGGAATCCAGCCTCGAGCGTGCAGCGGTACTTGCCGAGTCGCTCCACGATGTACGCCGTCTTCTGCGGCACGATGATGGCGGTTTTCAGTATCGTGATAAGCACGATGACCGCGAAAATCGCGAAGAATATGAGTGGTCCTTGCATGGTTTGTTTCCTTTCTTTTGGTTTAACTATTCACTTTACACTTTTCACTTTACACTTTACACTCTACTTCCGGCTCGCCTTCCACGCCTCCGCGAGCGTGTAGTACTTCACGAGCATGTTCGGGAGGTAGTCGGCGGGCTGCTCGCCCTTCTTCATCCAGCCAAGGTACATGTTCATGACCTGGCTGAAATGCGCCTCGTGTCCGATTTCGTACTTCTGCGGAACGACCATCCGCCAGCCGTCCGCAGTCTCCTCGAAGACCACGCCGGGATACGTCTTGTTGAACTCCGCCACGGCAGCGGCAAGAGCCTTCGCGAGCGCGGCCCTGTCCTGGCCCGCACGCGGCTTCACGTAGACTCGCGGCTTATAGCCCTCCTCCGGCCCCTGGCGGATAATGATTTCGCTCTTCGTCCCGCGCATGAGCGAGTAGTGCGTGTCGCCCGTGCCCTTCGGCGGCATGAAGTGCCACTCCACGCTCACCTTCGCGTTCACGCCGCGCAGCTGGTAGGTGAACTCGCCGTTCGCCTTGCACTGGAGAACGTTATTCTTGTCCACGTCCTTCTTAAGGAAATCTGGCCATTTGTCGAGGCCGGTGGAGGTCTTGTAGTCCGCCGCCGTGATTGGCGTGGGCCACGTGCGCGCCTTGATCATCTTCACGTCAGAATACTTCAGCGTCTCGCCGGGGAACGTCTCCCACTGCACGAGGTCGGTGAGGTGCGTCGTCACGTCCACGATCGCCTCGCCCTGCTGGTCGGTGTCGTAGTACCAGCCTGGACGCTGCAGCGGCTTGCCGTTCACGAGCTTGCAGAAGTGGTGTACGCTCACCTTCGTCACGGCGGGGTCGTCAGGCGTGCCCTTCTCCTGCTCGCCGTAGAGGTCCTTCGCCGACACGAGCGCGCGCTGGAGGATCGTCGTGATCTCGTTGCGCTCGGTCATGATGTCCGCGAAGTAGAGCCCCTTCTCGTCGGCGATCTTCGCCGCCTCCTTCAGTTTCGCGAAGGCGTCCGGCGTGATGGCCATAGGCTTGTCGGAGAGGACGTTGAACCCGGCCTTGATCGCGGCGAGGTAGTAGTCGGCCTTCTTGTTGTTCTTGCCGGCGAGCACCACCACCTTGGAGCCTGGATCGCCCACGGCGAGCGCCTTTTCAAGGTAGTCGTCGCCCGTGTACACGATCTCTTTCCACGCTGTGGGATCCTTCTCGCGCGTGTTGAACGCGGTGACGAGCTTCTGGTGCGCCTCCACGTCCGGACCCTTCGGCGCGAACACGGGCACGTCCTTTGACACGCCCTCGTATTTTCTGTTCAGCACGAGCGCCGCATGGAAGTGTCCGGGATCGACCTCGACGAACGAGACCTCCTTCACTGGCTTGCGCGCCGACACAGTGCATTTGTCACAGCAGCAGCCGGCCACCGCCGCCACGGCCATTGCCATCATCATTTCTTTCATCTTGCTCTTTCCTTTCCGTTGCGCCTTTATTATACCATAAATGTGTCCGGTCGGCCGTCCGGTCCGCTGCGCTGCACGCAGTTCCTCACGGCAAGGTTGGCCGTGGCAAAGGCGATGGTGATGTTGTAGCCGCCCGTAGGACCGTCTACGTCAAGCACCTCGCCCGCGAAATACAGCCCCGGCACTATGCGCGACTCCATCGTCTCGGGGTTGACCTCCGCGAGCGACACGCCGCCCATCGTCACGATGGCCTCCTTGAGCGGACGAATTGTCGGACGCTTCACCGTCCAGCTTCCCTCCGGCGTCTCGATCCTCAAGTCGAACGCCTCGATGCCTTGCCGCACGGCATGGCGCGTGCAGTTGTATACCGCCGCCCCCGAAACGCCCCATTGCTCAATTTCGACCTCGCCCCGTGCCCGGAAAACCTCGCGCCCATCGACGACCAGCGCGGCGGAAGCACCGTTCTCAAAACGCGCCCCGGCCATGGCGCGGACAGCGCGGTCGCCCGTTTCGCATCCCACCAGCCCTGCGCGGAGCGGCTCCACCCGGTGTCCCATCCGCCGCGCGAATTCCTGTCCGTCCCCGACGGACCCCGTTTTGGGGAACGACGCGCCGCCCGTCGCCACCAGGACATTCCTCGCCCATAGCGTGAAATGGCGTGTCGCCAGGATGAATCCGTTCTTCACCGGCTGAACACCCGTTATCGGACAGTTGGTGAGAAGCGGCACGGCGGAGTCCCTAAGCTGGTCGCCAAACACATGCACAACGTCGGCGGCCTTTCCGCTCGCGGGGAAGAGTCGTCCGTCGGGCATGCGCCTGATGCCTAGTCCGCGCGCCTTGAAGCCGCCCGCAATCATGGACGGCGGACACGACCTGATCGCCGGTTCTACGAACGACGCAACGGGCTCCCCGATGTCCGCAAGCAACCTCTCCGGCGGGATGTCCTTCGTGAAGTTGCAGCGCCCGTTCGCGGTCATCAGCAGCTTCGACCCTACGCGCGCCTTCCGCTCCAACACCAAGCATCCGAGTCCGCGCGAGGACGCTATCGCCGCCGCGAACAGTCCCGCCGCACCTCCTCCTATTATCGCAAGCGGCACAGGCCGATGCGTCAACGCCTTTGCATACTTCATTTTTCGCCTCCATCCCGTCCAAGGCCGAAGAGCGCGAAGTCACCCCTCAGCGGATCGTCGGGGAAGACTTCGGCCATGGCCGCTGTCAGCTTGCGGGCAGTCGAAATCGAGGCCGACTCCTTCGAGAGCAGGCCGAGCTTCCGCGCCTGTGCGAGTACATGCGTGTCAAGAGGCATCACCAGCGTCCGTCTGTCGATGAAGTCCGCCCACAGGCCGATGTCGACAGACGGCCCGCGCCTCACCATCCAGCGCAGGAACATGCAGAGGCGCTTGCAGGCGGACGTCGCGTCCGCAGGCACGAGACATCCCGCGCCCGTGCCAGCGAACGCCGCACATATTGCCTTCACCGCGCCCAGACCAGTGCCGTCACCCGCCGCCCTGACGTATTCGCCCAACGTCCCGTTGTCGCGCATGATCCTACTGTACGCGCTAAGCATGGCATACAGGTTGGCGTACGTCGCAAAGCGGTAGAAACGTTTGCCCGCGTCATCCGGAATCGTTCGCGCGAACTCACCGCTGCGGATCCATCCGTCCATGTCGCCGCGCGCAAACGCCACAAGCTGCTCGATCTTCGGCTTGAACTGCGTGATCGCGCCGAAACTCAGGCACGACGCGACGAACGCCGTCGCCTCCCTGTTGCCGTCGCCATTCGCCGCCAGCATGACTTCCGACGGGTCGGGGCTGGGGAAAGTCCGCTCGTATTTGTCGGCATACAGCCGCAGCAACTCTTTCGTGTGTGTGGTCATTTCAAGACTGCCTTTTTTCCTATGGGCGGATTATACCACAAGAGACTTGACTTGTGCGCGATTTTTCGCTATCATCTGCTCATCTTGTTCATTTCCGTCTTTGGCGGAGTTAACGGAGGAAGAGAGAAATATGGAGACACAGTACGAATCGGAGGTCTTTAGGCGGCCTCTCCGCATAGGCATTGCCGGGCTTGGCCGCGCAGGTCTGCTCGAGCATCTGCCCGCACTGCGCCAGCTGCCGGAACTTTACACGATCGCGGCCGTCTGCGACCTCATGAAGGAACGACGCGACATCGTTGAGCGCGAATTCCCCAACGTGCGCACATACCGCCGCATTGAGGACATGCTGGACGATCCCGAGATCGACTTGGTTGACATCGCGCTTCCAACGCTTGACCACGCCAAGACCGCGCTCACCGCGCTGAACCGCAACATTTGGACCGTAGTGGAGACGCCGCTCGCGCCTTCGCACGACGCCGCGACGATGCTCAAGGCCACATCTCTCAAGGCGCGCGGCAAGCTGCTCCCATACGCGCCTGGACTCTTCGCGCCGGACTTCCGCCTTGCGCAGATGGCGCTCGAAGACCCGCGCATCGGCACGGTGTTCGACGTGCGCGTGCGGAGGCAGGACTACATCCGCCGCGACGACTGGCAGTGCGTCAAGCGCTGCGGTGGAGGCTGCGCCTGGTACGACGGCCCCGACGCCCTCATGCAAGCCGTCGCGCTCATGCGCACTCAGCCCGCCCAGCTGTGGAGCGAACTCAAGCGCATCGCCTCGCTTGGCGATGCCGAGGACTGTCTCCACATCGTCCTCAAGTCCCGCATCGAGGTCACCGCCGACGTCGAGATATGGCACGAGCCGTCCTTCATGCTGCGCGGCTCGCTTGGCTCGTTCACCGTCAACCCCGGCGCCTCCGAGGGCACGCTCCGCGTGATCTCCCCGAGTTTCAAGTTCCCGCGCAGACGGTCCAGCGTGCGCACGCCATCGCTCGACGACATGCACGAGAACCTTCCCGTGGAGGAGATCACCTTGCGCCTGCCAGAGGGGGCCGTTGCGGGGCCGACCGCCTACTGGCGCGCCGTATACGCCACGATCCGCACTGCCGCGCCCTTCCCGGTCTCGGTTGACGACGCGGTTGAGGTGATACGTTACCTGCAGCTGGCGAAGCAGGCGTCACCTTTTACAAAATAGGGGCTTGATTTCTAAGTCCAGATAATGTATTCTAATGGCGTTCAAGATTTCAGAATAAAACCAGTCGATCCGAAGTGGAGTCGAAAATGGCAGAGGAAAACAAATTCGTGTCCTTCATCTGCGTCTCCTGCAAGCAGGAGATAGAAGCTGCGAAGGAAATGGTCGGGCAGACCGTGGAATGCCCGGCATGCGGCGCTCGTCTCGTGGTGATGCCCCCTGAGCAGGGACCCACGCAGGCGCAGATGGACGCCATGAAGTCACGCACTATCCGTATCGAGCTTCCGGACCTGTGAGGGGCATGCCTCCTTCCGTCCTCATCGTCGCATCAACGCGCGCGTACGCGGACTCACAGGAGATTCTCCGCATCCAAGATACGGCCGCAGCTCTTCTGGAGTCAGGAAGCGCGGTTGACGTGCTTGTGCCGCGAACGTCGCCACTTCTCTCATCCGTCCTAAACCAGGCCGTGCGCGTGTTCACAGTGCCGCGTCTCGTGCCGTTCATGGACAACCCGCCCCGGCGTCCCTCCATCCGCCGGTTCCTCGTTGGCGCGCTGATGTTCTTCCGCGGCGTCGCGCTGCTCTCCCGACGCAACTACGCCGCGCTCCACGGCGTCAACGACGGCGCGATCGTCGCGCGCGCGATCAGCGGCTTCGCGACCATCGGGCGGCTGCCATTCATAGCGGAGATGCACCGTCCGTTTTCCAGACCCGGATTCCTGAAGGGGCCGCGGGCCGCCTTGGCGCGCCTCATCGAACGTCGCGCGCTCCGACGCGCCGCCGCGATAATCCTGCCGGACGAGCAGACGCTATCGCTTTTTGGCCGACACATTCCGCGTGCTCGCGTCACGCTCATCCCCGACCCCCACGTGGAACTCGTGCCGACCGCGTTTACCTTCGGCGAATTCGCCGCCGCCATAAGACATGTCTACGAATATGCGTTTTGCCCCAAGGGAGGATAAGACCATGGAGAAGAAAACTAAAAACGTGAAGAAGGAATTGGCCAAGGGGAAGAAGAAAAAAAAGACGCCAATCAGCAAGGCCCGCCTCATTGCAAGGATTGTCTCCGCCGCGCTTGCCCTCTCGCTTATCGCCTGCTGTGCCGTGGGCGACTGGTACGTACACCATCCGCGCGAATGGCTGGACGAGCACCGCGCCTTCTACACCGCTCCGCTCTGGTACTTCGGCAACCGCACAGCGTTTATCACGGACGCTCTCGGATGGACCGGACACGACGCCGTATACGACTCAGACGACCCCGTGCCCGAGGGGCAGGTGTTTTTCGCCGGTGCCCCCGAACGTACGGGCGCGCCCGCCCCGGAGGACATCGTCGTGCTCCAGCGCGGCGAGTTCGCCGTCGGCTGGTCTCCGTCGCTGCGCCATCCAGTGTGGGCCGCCTACCACGTCGTGAAGGACGCCAGGTTCGACACGCTGAAACGTCCGAACTTCCAGAAGGACCGCAGCGTCGCCTCGTGCCCCGCCGCCAACGACTACTCCCGCTCCGGCTACGACAGAGGACATCTCGTGCCAAACCGCGCCATCGTCACGCGCTACGGACCCGACGAGCAGGAGAAGACCTTTCTCATGACGAACATCGCCCCGCAGCGTCCCGCCCTCAACCGCGGGCCATGGCGCGAGATGGAACAGCGTATATCAGATCTGTGGACCGCCCGCTACGGCGAGATTTGGGTCATTGTTGGCGCTATATCGCCGGCGCCAAAGCGCACCACCCTTCAAAGCGCCCCTTCCATCGACGTGCCGGAGCAGTTCTACATGCTTGTCACCGCGCAGGACGCGGACGGCGTGCGCGCACTCGCAGTGATGCTCCCGCAGACCTCCTCCGTAAACGACTTTCCCGTACACGGCATCGTCACCATCGAAGAGCTCGAAGCGGCAACGGGACTCCGCTTCTTCCCAGACATGCCGAAGTTCCTCGCACGCCCGCTCAAGGCCGACCGCCCCACACGCCTATGGCCAATCCGTTTTGTGGATATCGTGAAACTGATACTGCTCCGTTTCACCTAACGCTGCTCACGGCACGTAGAAGCGCTCTATGATTGTTCGGCCAACCACCTCAAACCGCCAGCCTTCGGCGAGCGGGTTGTCAGGCACCTCCGGGTCGTCCACGAACGCGAGAAGCTGCGCCCTGTTCGCGAACACCGCCGGGTCTACGTGCAGCTCATCGCCGCGCGCGACAAGATATTCGTACGCCTTGTCCGCCGCGTCCAGCACCTCTGCGGGATAGTCCGGCTGGATGGGGAAAGGCCAATCCTCTTCAGACAAACCGGCGGCCTCCATGAGCGCGGCCGCGTAGTCCGCCGCAAGATGGTCGCGCTGGGCGTTGTTCTTCAGGCGATGGCGGAAACGCACGTTCGGGAACGTTGTCTCGCCGTGCTGGAGACGCCATGCGAGATCAACGAGCGACGCATCGTCGCCCAGCCATCCGCGGGGCAGATTCCACTCGATCGCACGCCGCTCGCGCACGGCCGCGAGAGCGCGCAACCCGGCGAGGCCGCGACGCGGCAGACGCCGCGCATTCCCCTTCACGCGTTTCCACATCTCGTCAGGCTCCGCGTCTCCGTAGGCATCAGGGTAGCGCACGTCGTCGAGCGCGTAACGCACCTGTGCGTCCGTGAGCGGACGCTGGCTCCAGTCCGTGCAGGTCTCAGTCTTCGCGAGCCCAACGTCCAGTACCTCGTAGAGCAGCTTCTGCAGGCCAATGTTGGATGAATGTCCGCAGAATCCCGCCGCGAGCTGCGTATCGAACACGTTCACGGGCGCGGCGGACGCATAGTGATACATGAGCTCCAGGTCCTGATGCGCGGCATGGAGAATCTTCACTACGGACGGGTCGGAAAGCACCGCCGCAAACGGCGACGGGTCGGTACCGAGCTGACAGTCGAGCGCGCGGCATACGCCGTCCGCGCCGGCCATCTGGACGATGGCAAGATGGGGGCGATACGATGCGCGCCAGACAAACTCCGTATCGAGAGCGGCCACTCCGCCCGCGACTAGCGCGTCGCAGGCTTCCTTCAGGTCAGGCGTGTTGCGGATGAGGCCTTCGTCCATCTTCACGAATCCCCGAATCAGAACTCCAGGTAGAACATCCGCGTAATCATGTAGCCGAGCATGAGAATCAGCAGAAAGGATATGATCACGCTACGCTGCGTGGCACGTCCCACTCCCACTGCGCCCATCCGCGTGGTAAAGCCCTGATGGCACGAGACGG
The DNA here is from genome assembly GCA_902802945.1 of uncultured bacterium. Classification (GTDB taxonomy): domain Bacteria; phylum Verrucomicrobiota; class Kiritimatiellia; order RFP12; family UBA1067; genus RUG572. Next base: position 27,783 of record CADCOC010000064.1, read on the forward strand.
TGCAGATCACCACCCCAAAGACCGTGGCCTTCAGGAGACCAACGAAAAGGTCCTTAAGCTCCGCCATCGTCATCGCGCTCGACATGTACTGGCTGAAAGCCACGTTGAATTGCGTATATCCCACGACGCCTCCACCCACAACGCCCAGCACGCATGCATAGAACGAGAGGAGTGGCGCCATCACGAGCAGACCGCCCATTCTGGGCGCAGCAAGGAAGCGCACAGGTGGAATCGACATGATCTCGAGCGCAGCCACTTCGTCGTTCACCGTCATCGTGCCCAGCTCGGCCGCCATCGCGCTGCCCACGCACGCGGAGAGGCAGATGCCCGTCACGAACGGACCCATCTCGCGGATGAGCGATATCATCACCGCCGCGCCGAGGTACACCTCCTGGTTGAAACGCCGGAGCGCAAGACCAACCTGAAGTCCGAGAATCATTCCCGCAAACAACCCCACCACCGTAATCACCGGCAGAGTGCGGATGCCAGTGGAGTAGAGCTGCTTCACCAGCTCGGCACGCCTGCGACCGCGCAGAAACGTACCCGGCAGGTAGGCAAACGACTCCACCATAAGGCGCACGGCCTGTCCAATGCTCGCGAACCAGGCCATGGTGTGCCGGAACAGCGAGACGAAGTGCCCTGACGGGGCATCCTCATACAATGGCTCTCTGGTGATTGTCATGGACGCAGCATACCACTAAACCGTGAATGTCACTTCATCCCGATTCCGTCCACAGTGCCAAGGACGCATGTGACTTCGGCCTCTGCCGCAAGTTCGTCGCCCACGTAGCCCTTCAGTCCAAACACGCCGAGGCCGGAACCGTTCCCCGTGCGAATCTTCACGTTCGTGGCGACGGTATAGAGCGTGTCGCCCGGACGCACCTGGCGACGGAAACGCACGCTGCCGACCTTGGCGAGGAGGAAGCTCGCGTTATCGCTCGCATCGCCCATGAAACGACGCGCCACGATGCCCGCACCGGCTGTCTGCGCCATCGTCTCCACGAGAATCACGCCGGGCACGACGGGATAGCCGGGGAAGTGTCCCTCAAAGAAAAAGTTGACCGCCTTGCCGGGAATGGCCGTCGCCGCATCCGTGAACGTGTAGCGCCCGAGCGCGCCCGTCTCGTCCGCCGAGATCAGTTCGTCAACGAAGAGGAACGGATCGCGGTGCGGCAGCAGCTCGATGCCGGGAATGTGGAACTCGTTCTTGAACTTCGGGAACTCCATGGCGCTCAGCCCTCCACCTTCTTGAACACCAGAACGCCGTTGTGCCCGCCGAAACCAAGCGAAGTGGATACGGCCACGCGGATGTCGCGCGACTTGCCCGTGTTCGGGGTGTAGTCGAGGTCGCATTCGGGATCCGGCACCTCGTAGTTGATCGTGGGCGGCACGAAGCCGTCCTTGATTGCAAGTGCGCAGACCGCAGCCTCGAGTGCGCCGGTGGCGCCGAGGAGGTGTCCGGTCATGGACTTCGTCGAGGAAATGCTGATGTTCTTCGCCTGCTCGCCGAACACCTCCTTGAACGCCTTCGTCTCCATTACGTCGTTCAGGTGCGTGGACGTGCCGTGCGCGTTGATGTAGTCGACTGTCGAGAGATCTTCAACCCCCGCGTCCTTGAGCGCGATGCGGATTGCCTTCACGGCTCCGGCGCCAGTGGGATCCGGTGCGGTAATGTGGTATGCGTCTGCCGTGGCGCCATAGCCGGAGAGCTCGCAGTAGATCTTCGCGCCGCGCGCACGCGCGTGCTCCTCGGTTTCGAGGATGAGCATCGCGGCGCCTTCGCCCATCACGAATCCGCAGCGGTCGGCGTTGAATGGACGCGAGGCCTTTTCGGGACTGTCGTTGAACTGCGTGGCGAGCGCCTTCATCTTCATGAATCCGCCCACGGCGAACTCAAGGATCGTCGCCTCGGTGCCGCCAGCTACCATCACGTCGGCACGTCCGGCGCGCATGAGGTCGAGCGCAATGCCAAGCGCGTCCGTGGAAGAGGCGCACGCGGTCACGACCACCTGTGCGGGGCCCTTTGCGCCAAGGGCCATGGAGATGTTACCCGCCGCCTCGTTGGCGATCAGCTCGGGGATTGCGAGCGGGGAAAGACGATCAGGACCGCGGTCGAAGAGGGTCTTCCACGCCTCACCGGTCGTCTGCATACCACCGATGCCGTTGCCGATCATCGTGCCCACGCGGTCCATGTCTGGCTTGTTTTCGTCCGTGAATCCGGCGTCCTTCCACGCCTCGACTGCGGCGGCGACGCCGTAGATTGAGAACGCATCCATGTGGCGTGCTGCCTTGCGGTCAACATAGCCTGTCTCGGCAAGATAGGCATCGAAGTCCTTCAGCTCGCCGGCGACCTGACAGGTACAGCGCGAAGCGTCGAACTTCGTAATACGCCCGATGCCGCACGTACCGGCCTTCAGGGCGCTCCAGCTCGCGTCCTTGCCATTTCCGACCGGCGTAACCATGCCGATTCCCGTGATGACTATCTTCTTCATTATGCCATTCCTCTCTTAAGAGTTTCGCGATTGTTTTTACACTTTACACTTTCAACTTTACACTTCACAAGTACGGCCACTGCATGTACGTGCCTGCGTAGGTGAGACCAGCTCCGAAGCCGCACAGGACGATTTTCGCGCCGTCCGCGAGCTCGCCCTTCCGGACAGCCTCGTCAAGCGCGACGGGGATGGAGGCTGCGGACGTATTGCCAGTCGTTTCGAGGTTTAGGTAGAACTTCTCGATTGGCAGCTTCATGCGGCGCGCGACTGCTTCGATGATGCGTCCGTTCGCCTGGTGCGCGAATACGCGGTCCAGATCAGCCGGCGTTGTGCCGAGCTTTTCGCAGAGCTGGTTCGTGACCTTCGCGAGCGAACGCACGGCGAAGGCGAACACGTCGTGGCCCTGAAGCACGAGATAGGGAATTGGCAACATGCCCGGCTGTGCCGGTAGGCGCGTGCCGCCCTCGCGGTAGATGAAGCGCGCGCCGTTGCCGTCCGCCCACAGGATGGAATGCGCGGCGGGGCCTTCCTCGTCAGGCACGTCGCCCACCACTACTGCACCCGCGCCGTCGCCGAAGAGGATGCAGCTGCCGCGGTCGCGCCAGTCCACGATGCGCGTAAGCGTCTCGGCGCCTATCACTAGCGCCTTCTTGCCTGCATTGACCTTCACCCAGCAGCGCGCCTGCTCCAGTGCGTAGACAAAGCCCGCGCAGGCGGCCTGCAGGTCGTAGGCCCCCGTTTCGGCACAGCCTAGCGCGGCCTGAACGAGACAGGCTGTTGACGGAAAAGTGGCATAGTCGGGCGTGGAGGTGGCGACGATGATGAGCCCGATGTCGGCCGGCGCGACCTGCGCCGCCTCCAGTGCCTTCCGCGCCGCCTTCGCGGCCATGGCGGACGTACAGTCGTCCGCCTCAGCGACGTGGCGCGAGTGGATGCCCGTGTGGGAGTATATCCACTCGTCGGACGTGTCAAGCGTCCTTGCGAGGTCGTCGTTAGTGACGACCTTCGGGGGCAGGTAGCTGCCCGTTCCCAGTATTTTTACTGACATACTCTTACGGCAATTGCTGAATCCCTCTTTCGCGCCATTCGCGAGGCAGGCCACACGACCTGCCAAAACTCGCAGAAACTACCATGCGCGTCTGAGCGGTTCAACGCGGTTATTATGCCAAATCTGCGCGCTTAACGCAAGGGGAAATTAATTCCAGACGCACACTCGCGCAACTTTACTATTTGCGATAACGATGTGTAGAGGCGGCGCGGGCGATCTCTCCACCCGCGAGTTCGACCTTGAGGCGCAGGTACGCCTCCCAGCGCGCAACGTCGAGCGTGCCGTCGGCAAGCGCGGCCTTCACCGCGCAACCGGGTTCCGTATCGTGGCGACAGTCCGAGAAGCGACAGCGCGCGAAGAGCGCCTCCACGTCGGCAAAGGCGTCCGAAACGCCCGCGTCCGCATCCCAGAGCCCGAGCTCACGCATGCCGGGCGTGTCGATCACGAGCGCGCCCGACGAGAGGCGCACGAGCTCGCGCTCGGTCGTTGTGTGGCGTCCCTTCGAATCCCATTCGCGGATTTCCAGCGTGGGCATCAGCTCCTCGCCCGCGAGGGCGTTGACGAGGGAGGACTTACCCACGCCGGACGAGCCGATAAACGCGAGCGTGCGGCGCGGCTGCACGTACGGCGCGAGCTGGTCGAGTCCCGCGCCCGTGAGCGACGAAATCGCCACAACCTGCACATCGCCCGCGTGCGCCCGCGCCTGCGCGAGGTAGTCCGCGAGTTCCTTCTCGTCCACGAGGTCGCGCTTCGTGAGCACTGCCACCACAGGCGCGCCCGATACGGCCCCGGCGGCGAGGAAGCGTTCGAGGCGGCGCACGGAGAAGTTCTGGTTGAGGCTCATCAGGAAGAAGAGCGTGTCGAAGTTGACGGCGATCGTCTGCGCCTGGCGTCGCTTCGACGACGGATCGAGCCGGTCGAACTGGGAGGTACGCGGCAGCGTGGCGACAATGCGCCCTTCTCCGTGCGGGTTCCACTTGAGCGCCACGAAGTCGCCCGTCGTGGGCGGGATGGCGTCGGGACGGTTGTGGTACGCGCCCGCCTTCTTGCGGGCGATGCACTCGCCCTCGTCGCAGACCACACGGTAGTAGTCGCCGTAGGCGGCCACCACGCGCGCGGCAACCGCGCCCGGAATCGCGACGGGGCCGCCGGTGTATCCGTAGTCCGCGATCACGGCGTCAGACGGCGCACATCGCGGTGGCGATCACGTCCACGCCCGTATCGCAGGCGTTCTCGATCACGAGGTCGCCGATCTTCTTCGGCGGCAGCACGGTCGTGTTCGCGAGGAGGTTCGTGACCTCGGCGATCTTGCCCTTCGGGATCGCGGTGCGCGTCTTGACGGGCAGCGGACGCCGCGTGCCGGCCACGCGGACGAGTCCCGTCACCATGCGGGTGGGGTTCGTCAGCTCGGCGATGGCGTAGGCCTCGCCGCGCGGACACGTATGCCCCGTCACCTTCACGGCGCCGTCCGCGCCGCGCTCCACGGTCATTTCACAGCCCTTCGGGCAATTAATGCAGATCAGTTGCATACTTCGCAGCACTCCTTCCGGCAATTTCAGAATCACGGCTCACCCAGTCGACGAGGTCGTACACGCGCACGACGTTGCCGCCGGCGAAGATGCCGGGCACGCTCGTGGCCATCGCCGCGTCCACCTTCGGACCGCGCGTCGCGGGGTCCATCTCCACGCCCGCCGCCTTCGTGAGCTCGTTCTCGGGAATGAGTCCGCACGAAAGGAGCAGCGTGTCGCAGTCGAAATGCATCTCGGTGCCGGGGATCGGCTTCAGGTTGTCGTCCACCTGGCTCACCTTCACGCCCGTCACGTGTTCGCGGCCCTCGACGTCCGTGACCGTGTGCGAGAGCAGGAGCGGGATGTCGTAGTCCTGCAGACACTGCACCACGTTACGCATGAGACCCGAGCTCTTCTTCATGATCTCTATGCAGGCGAGCACCTTCGCGCCTTGGAACGTGAGGCGGCGCGCCATGATGAGGCCGATGTCGCCGGAGCCGAGGATCACCACGCGCTTGCCCGGCATGATGCCGTCCATGTTCACGAGACGCTGCACGGTGCCGGCGGTGTACACGCCCGCCGGACGCGTGCCCGGCGTCATGAGCGCGCCGCGCGGACGCTCCCGGCAGCCCATCGCGAGCACAACGGACTTCGTCTTCACCTGCTGCATGCCGTAGCGGCGGCTCATCGTGGTAATCGTGTGGATTGCGCCCGGGGCGATTTCCATCACCATCGTGCCGCAGCGGATCGGGATCTTGAGGGAACGCGCCTGGTCGATGTAGCGTTGCGCGTATTCGGGCCCTGTCAGCTCTTCCTTGAAGCGGTGCAGTCCGAAACCGTTGTGGATGCACTGCTGGAGGATGCCGCCCGGCGCGTCGTCACGCTCGAGCACGAGAACCTTCTCCGCGCCTGCCTCGCGCGCGGCGACGGCGGCGGCGAGACCTGCGGGGCCCGCGCCAATCACGGTCACGTCCCACGTGCCTTCGCCCGTCGTCGCGGCAGCCGCGGCCGCTTCGCGCAGTTCGGCGGGCGCGGTCTTGCGCGAGACGAGGAACGCCTCTGGACGAAGTCCCAGTTCCTCGCCGAGGATTTCGATGAGCTTCGGCGTGCAGAAGCCGCCCTGGCAGCGGCCCATGCCGCTCCGCGTGCGGCGCTTGATGCCGTCGAGCGTGCGCGCGCCCACGCGACAGCGGATCGCCGCGCGGATTTCGCCTTCGGAGACGGACTCGCACCGGCAGATCACGCGTCCGAACGCAGGATCCTTCTGGATGAGCGCGGCCAAATCCTCCTTCGACATCTCACGCGTCACGGGCCAGTCGCTCACGTCGAGCGAGATGTCCGTCGCGGCCTTGCGCGTGGCGTCCAGCTTCTCGGCCACGCGCTCCGCGAGCCACGCGCCGATGGCGGGCGCGCTCGTGAGGCCCGGCGACTCCACGCCGAGCGCATTGAAAAAGCCGGGGGCGTCCGGCGCCTCGCCGAGCACGAAGTCGCTCACCGTCGTCTCGTGCGCGCGGAGTCCGCTGAACTCGGTGATCACCTTGTTGAGCGGCAGGCCGGGATACGTGCGGCGCGCGCCGGCCTTCGCCTTCTCGAGGCCCTCGTACGTCGTCGCCTTGTCCTCCTTGTCGGGGATGTCCTCGGCCGTGGGGCCCACGATCACCGTGCCGTCCACCGTGGGGGAGACGAGGATGCCCTTGCCCATCTCCGACGGCACCTGGAACATCGTCGCGGAAAAGCTGCCCTCCTCGTCGCGGTCGAGCATGAGGTACTCGCCGCGGCGCGCCTGGATGTTGTACTTCGTGGCGCTCACGAGGTTGTTGAGCTCGTCGGAGTGGATGCCCGCGCAGTTGATCAGCGTCTTCGCCGTGAACACGCGGCCGTCCTCGCACGTCACGCGCCAGACGTCGTCGGTTCGTTCGAGCGCGGTCACGCGCGCGTCGAAGATGAACGAGACGCCGTTCGCCGCCGCGTTCTCCGCCGCGCGGAACGTGAGCTGGTAGGGACAGCAGATGCCGCCCGTCGGCGCCCACAATGCGGCCACGGCCTCGGGCGACACGTTCGGCTCGCGCCGGCGCAGCTCAGCCTGATCGATGATCTCCACCGGCACGCCGTTCTTCGCGGCCTTCGCCACGAGGTCCTCGAGGCCCTTGATCTCCTCGCCGTTGAACGCCAGCACGAGCGAGCCGTTGCGCTTGAACGGCACCTTCAGCTCCTTGCAGGCGTTCTCGAACATCTTGTTGCCCAGCACGTTGAACTTCGCCTTGTTCGTGCCCGGCTTCGCGTCGAAGCCCGCGTGCACGATCGCGCTGTTGGCCTTGGACGCGCCTTCCGCCACGTCCGACCCGGCCTCCAGCACGGCGACCTTCAAGTTCCAGCGACTCAGCTCGCGGGCCGTCATACAGCCCACGACGCCGGCGCCCATTACGATTACATCATCCATCGGCGTTCCTTTTTGTTGTTGAACGGCATTATTTAACCACAAATCGGCGTGTAAGTCCACCGAAATCCATTTACGTCCCTAAAACGGCAGCAAGCGCGGATGCGGACACCCCGCGCAGAAGCAGACGCTTCGTCTTCGACGTTTCCCCTCCCTTGAATACGACCGCGCACTTCGGTATGCCGAAAGCGTCGGCAAGCGTCTCGATCAATTCCTTGTTTGCCTTGCCGTCAACGGGCGCGCACCGGATGCGCACCTTCACGGCGTCGCCGAGCAAACCGTCGATTCCCGCCCGCGAGCTGCGCGGCTGGGCCTTCACGTTGAGGATGATCCCTTCAGGTGTTTCTGTGTAGTACATGGCCAGGTTGAGTTACTTTCGATTGAACAGCGTGCTCCAGAGGGCGAGCTGCGTGCGGAAAGTGTCACGGAGCGGACGATAGTGCGAGGCCGCGTTGCCGTCGAGGTAGATCGTGCGCACGGACACCTCACGCGGCGGAGCTGGATGGCGGCGCGCGTCAGCCAACATTCGGATCTCGTACTCGTAACGATCGCCGGGAATCGCGAGGAGACGCGGCAGCAGCGCCGCTGGGATTCCCCGCAGGCCCGTCTGCGTGTCGCTCACCGAAAGCCCCGTGATGAGACGGAACAGCCCGCGCGTCCAGAAATTGCCAAGCCGACTGCGGAACGGCACGTCGCCCGCGAACGACCGAACACCGAGGACGAGTCCTCCATTAGTTTCGCGCGCGAGTTCCTCCGCCACGCGCCGCACATCCTCCGGATCATGCTGCCCGTCGCCGTCCACCGTCACGACGCCTACCATACGCGGCAGATTCTCCCGCACCCATGCGAACGCGGTACGGAGCGCCGCGCCCTTCCCTCGGTTATTCTCGTGTATGAGCACTGCATCCACATCTCCACGCACATCATCAAACGCCGCTCGCCCGCGCGCAGAGCCATCGTCCACCACCACGATGTGCGCGAAATCAGCACGGAGCCGCCGGACTAGCGTCGGGAAACGATCCTCGTCTGGATCGCAGACAGGAATCACGAGCGCGATGCCATCACATGCCGTCACGTGCAAAGTCTCCCGACAGAAGCTATTTTTTCCGGGCGGCGCGATTGACTAGATAGACGATGCCCATGTACGGGATGCCCGAATGGTACGTGAGGCCGATCTCGCATGTGCGGCTGTTGCTGTAACCCATCGTGGCGCCCGCCTCTGCGATGCGCGCACGGAGCTTGCGCAGCGCCCAGGCGTTGAGTTCCGGGTTCGTGAAGCCCTTGTCACCCGCAAAGGCGCAGCAGCCGATCTCCTCCGGCAGCACCACTTTCTTTGCGCACTTACGCGCCACCTTAAGAAGCGTATCCACAAGACCCATCTTCCGCGTCGAACAGGTCGCATGTACCGCCACGCAGGCATCGATCGGCTCGATCTCCACGCGGTCCAGCACGAACTTGTCGATGAACTCCACGGGCTCGTACAACTTGAGGCCGGTGATCTTCTCGCGCATCCGGTGGAGACACGGACTCTGGTCGCACAAGATCGGCCAGCGGCCGTTTTCCGATGCCTCGCACAACGCCGCCTCCAGCTCGGCGGTCTTCGCGTCCGCCACATCGGGCATGCCCTTCGACTCCCATGTCATGCCGCAGCAGAGGTTCTTGAGGTTTTTCGGAAACACGACCTCATAGCCCGCCTTCCCAAGCAGCTCCACCGTTTCGTCCACGAGCGGACGTTGCATAGGGTCGCCCTTCGCCGGTCCCATCCGCTGATTGATGCAGCTCGGAAAGTAGACGACCTTCTCGGCCGCAGGAGTGGGTTGCACCTTGATCGACTTGATGCGCGCACGGTGCGGCATTGCCGGCGTCCAGAGCGGGACCAGTCCAAACGACCCGCGGTGGATCGCCTTGCAGATGACTGACATCGCCTTGTTGCCAAGGACGGCTTGTCCGCACGCCGCGAGACCGAGCATCGCCGAGACACCTCCCGCGACGACATTGAGATGATCGGCGGCGAACTTCCCCACACGGCGCGCAAGCGCACCATGCGCCCGTTCGCGCACGACGTGGATGTACTCGCCCACATTGATCTTCACGGGACAGCTCGTGGAGCAGAGTCCGTCGCCCGCACAGAGCGCGTCGCCGAGTTTGCGGAAGTCGCGCGCGAGGCACTTGGATGCGCGCCGGGCCGCGGGATCCGTCTTGCCTTCCTCTGCGAGGCGCGCTATCTCGCGGCTCACCACGATGCGCTGGCGCGAGGAGAGCGCATAGCCGCACGAGACACAGTTCACTTCGCAGAAGCCGCACTCGATGCAGCGATCCACGAGCGGATGGATTCGCGGCAACGGCTTGAGTCCAGAGATGTGGCACTGCGGATCGTCGTTGAAGATCACTCCCGGGTTGAAGAGATTGTCCGGGTCGAAGAGCGCCTTCACGTCCTTCATGAGTTGGTACGCCTTGTCGCCCCATTCCACGCGCACGAACGGTGCCATGTTGCGTCCCGTGCCGTGTTCGGCCTTGAGCGAGCCCTGGTATTTCTCGGTGACAAGTTTCACCACGGCGCGCATCATGTTGTCGTACTGCGCCACGACATCGGGTGTGTCGAAGCGTTGGTTGAGGATGAAGTGCCAGTTGCCCTCGAGGGCGTGTCCGTAGATGACTGCGTCGGGATAGCCGTGGTCCTTGAAAAGCTGTTGGAGGTCGTCCGTGAATTCCGCGAGACGCGGCACGGGTACGGCCACGTCTTCAATGAGGCACGTGGTGCCGATCTCGCGCGTGCCGCCTACCGCCGGGAAGATGCCGCTGCGCATGGCCCACCACTTGCCCGTTACGGCAGGATCGCCCGTAAAGACCGCAGGCGTGCAGAGCGTGAGCGAGGACAACACCGCCTCGAGTTTCCGGCGCTTCTCGGCGACTTCCTCGGGCGTTCCCTCGGTCATCACGAGCACGGCGCCCGCTTCCTCAGGCAGGCCCGCGAGTTCGGGGAAGTCCTTTTCCACGGTTCGCATCGCCTTGCGGTCGAAGAACTCTGCCGCAGTGAGCGCGCCCGTCGCCTTCATCGCAGCCACGGCCTCACATGCGGCGTGCGTGGTGGGGAAGAGGAGGAGCGCGGACTCGCTTGCGGGCGCAATCTTCCCCGTGCGGAACGTCGCCTCGGCGAGGAACAAGAGCGTCCCCTCGCTGCCGGGGATGAGGCGCGTGATGATCTCGAACGGATCCTCGCACTCGGCGAACGGCAGGATCGTGAGGCCTGTCACGTTTTTGATAGAATACTTGCGGAGGATGAGGTCCTTCAACTCGGGGTCGCCCTGCACGCGGTCGCGTAGCGCACAGAGGCGTTTCATGAAATCGGCGTGAGACACGGCAAACGCAGCGCGCGACTCCGCGTCGCCCGTGTCGAGCACCGTGCCGTCCGCGAACACTACCTTGGCGGAAAGGATCGTGCGCTCGGCGTTCGCGTGCGTACCGCAGCTCATGCCTGAGGCGTTGTTGAGCGTGATGCCGCCCACCATCGCGCTGTTGACGGACGCGGGGTCGGGGAGGAACTTGTAACCGTAGGGCTTCAGGATCGCGTTCACGCGTCCGCCCACCACGCCCGGCTGCACGCGGATGCGCGCGCCGCCGTCGAGTACCTCGTACCCTTCCCACTTTTTGCCGCACACGACGAGCAGGGAGTCCGTGATGGCCTGTCCCGAAAGCGACGTCCCCGCCGCGCGGAAAGTGATGTGCCTCCCTTCGCGCTTCGCGCGCCGCACGATGTCCACGACCTCCGAGACGTTCGCGGGCATCAGCACTTCCTCGGGGATGAGGCGGTAGAATCCCGCGTCCGTTCCCCACGCCAGCCGTTCTATGAATTTTTGCATGGACACAGTATACCACATTTTCGCGGCGTCCCCGCATCAGCGCGGCTTCTTGAACGCGAAGAACAGCGGACGGTATATGCCGTCGTGGCGGGCGACTTCCTCCAGCCTGCCTGTCTTCGCGTCGTATGCGTAGCTTGCCACGCACCAGCTCTCCTTCAATCCTGCTAGGATGAACTTGCCGCCTGGCATGAACTGGAAGTCACGCGGGAAGCGTCCGCCGAGCTTCGTGTTGGCAAGCCAGTCGAGCCGACCAGAGTCGGTATCCACGTTGAAGACGGTGATGGAGTCGTGGCCGCGGTTCGAGCAGAGCACCTGCGAACCGTCCTCGGAGAGGTGGATCGCCGCCGCCTTGCTGTCGCAGGTTTCCCCTTCCGGCAGAATGCTGTGCTTTTCGATGAACTCAAAACCCTCGCCCGTGTAGCGAAAGCTCGCAACGAGGTTGTACAGCTCGAAGACCACGAAGGCCAAACGCCCGTTCGGGTGGAACACGATGTGGCGCGGTCCCGCACCAGGTGCGATGGCTCGCGTGTCGATGGACGCCGACGGCACCTCCTTCAAGCCCTGCGCACGGTTCGGGAAGTCGTATGCGACGACCTTGTCGAGAGCGAGGTCAACAACGAGCAAAAACTTGCCGTCCGGCGTCACGATGGAACAGTGCGCGTGGGCGGAGTCCTGCCGCGGCTTGTTCGGTCCGTCGCCGAAGTGCTTCACCTGGCAGAGCGGGTTCACGGACTCCGGCGCTGGCGCGGCGCAGACGGGGTCGAGGGAACCGTCTTCCATGATGTTTGCGTAGCCCGCCGTGCCGCATGAGTACTCGGCATAGACAAGCGCCTTCTCAGAAGGGTCTAGCGACACGTGGCATGGGATCGTCCAACCCGTGCGGATTTCGTTGATGAACTCAAGGCCGTCGCCCTTCACAGCGAACGCGGCCACGCCGCCATTGCGCTTTTCCGGTCCGAACGAGGGCCGTCCCAGAACGGTGTAGAGGCGCGTGCAGCTGCGGTTAAGCGCCATGTAGATGGGGCTTTCTAAAGTGTTTAGTACGCTGAGGGGACGGAACTCCCCCGTCTCCGCATCTGACTCTAAGATGTGTACGCCGTCCGCATGGTCTGGGGCCGTGTAGCTGCCGACGTATGTGATGTATTTCATTTCCTCATTCTCCTTTAAAACTTTTTCACTCACCATCCCGCGAGGCGGGGAAGGTGCAGCCGGGCATTGGCTGCACTGCTGTTGGCGAATCGGCGCGCCTTTGCGTCCCACGTGAGCAACTTGCCGGGATCGAACAGCGCAGCGACGCCCGTGAGCGAACACTGCGTCATTGCGCCCGCGTACGCGAAGTCGCTCCCGACGGGCTTGCCGCCCTTGACCGCCGCGATGAATTCGTTGTACGGCTTCGCGTCCGGACTCTTCCCCGGCACGCGCGGATACTTCTGCTTAGGACATCCGCCGTCGGCTCGAAGTTTCGCGAGCGTAGTATCGGGCAGCATCCGCAGGTAGTTCGCGCCGTGGTGTCCATACTCGATCACGCCGCGCGTGCCGTAGACAAACGCGCCGTTCGTCATGTTGTCGCGCCGCTCACGCGCTTCCTTTGAATTGTGTGGCGGATAGAACTTCATGTCGTCCCTGTAGCTGGGCGGCACTGGCACGTCCTTGCAGGCGTCGCCGTCGAACCACACGAGCCTGAACGGCTTGCCGTCGCGCTTGACGTACTCGAACGTCGTCTTCACGCCCTTCGGGAACGTGAGTCCGTGGCGCTCGGGCGTCCAGCTGCCCACGACCTCCGCCTTGACGGTCTTCGGCAGTCCCAGACCGAATGTCCAGAATAGCGGGTCCATCAGGTGGCAGCTCCAGTCGCCAAGCGTGTTCGTGCCGTACATCGTCCAGAAGCGCCACGCGCCTGGGAGGAACTTCGGAAAGTACGGACGGTGCGGAACCGGTCCCTGCCACTGTTCCCAGTTGAGCTCCTTCGGCACTTCCCACTTCTTCTTCATGTCGCCCAGCTCGTCCATGAAGGAGTACCTAGCCGGACACCAGATATGCGCCTCCGTCACTTCGCCGATCAGCCCCGCCTCGACCCATTCGCGGAAGTCGCGGATCGTATCGTAGGCGTGTCCTTGGTTCATTGCCTGCGTGACAAGACGCGGATGCTTCTTCGCCTCGGCTAGCATTGCATCCATCTCATGGAAGCTCTGCGCGAGGGGCTTCTCGCACTGTACGTGCTTACCGCGCTTCAGACACTCGATCGCCATTGTGGCGTGCCAGTGGTCGGGGACGCCCACCAGCACGGCGTCGATGCCCTTGTCATGCTTGTCGAGCATTTCCCTGTAGAACGTGTAGAACGGCGTATTCGGACGTTTCCCGCGCTGGTGCTGACAGCGGCGCGTGTCAACGTCGCAGAGCGCGACGATTCTCGCGCCGGCATGTTCGAGCCCGTCGATGTCGGCGGAGGCGCGCCCTCCGGCGCCGATTGCCGCCACGTTCACCGTCTCGCTCGGCGGCGTCGCGCCGCTGCCCGCGATCAGGCGCCGCGGCAACACCATAAACGCGGACGCCCCACCGGCAGCTTTAAGGAAGCCTCTCCGGTTACTAACAAGCGCCCGACAGCAATTATTCTCCTTCTTCATTAGACTTGCTCCTTACAGTTCCAATACCCGTGTCACGATCGATCTTTCGCTCCAGCGCCCTTTCCAGCGCCACCTTGGTCCCGACGATCACCGCCCGCTTCTTCGCGCGCGTAATGCCCGTGTATACGATCTGCCGGTTGAGAAGCGGATGCTCCTTGTCGTCGGGCAGCACCACCATCACATTATCGAACTCTGACCCCTGGCTCTTGTGCACCGTCATCGCATACGCGAGCTCATGCTCAGGGAGGAGACCGACAGGACACACCGCGACCTTGTCGCCCCGCGGGAACAGCACCGCCATTCCGTCAGGTCCCTTCACGGTCACGCCGATATCCCCGTTCCACAGATTCCGCTCGCGCGTATTGCGCGTCACCATGACCGGCACGCCGACCTTCGACAGCGGATTCGCGGGGCGGCGTCCGCCGAACCGCTCCGTGATGACAAGGTCGTTGATCGTGGATGCGCCAAACGTTCCTTTGCGCACCACGGTCAGGATGCGCGAACGGTCGAGCCAATTGAACAAATCCTTGACCGTGTCAGTTTTCTCGCCGTTATTGAATACGCCATCGGTCGGCTTCACCGCTTTCGCGGCAGCGACAATCCCACTATCATCCACGCCGGACTCTTTGGCCTTGTCGGGAAGCAATCCGTAGTTACGCACCCATTCAAGCACCAGCTTGCGGAACGCAGCCGGACTCATAGAATCCTCTAGTTCGTAGTAGAACACGCGGTTGACGTTGTCATCGTCCGTTTTGGACAAGGTTTCCGTCCAAGCCTCGCCGCCAACCGGCAACTTCTTGACAGTTTTTTCGAAGAGAGCCTTGTCGCCCTCATTCACCGCGCGGGCGCAATCGGCGAGCGCCCCCGTAAAGCGGTTCGATTCCTTCAGCTCGACGACCGTCCGCTCGTCGAAGTTGGCCACCACGTCGCCCAGCACCGCCCCTGCGTCAACGGACGGCAGCTGGTCCTTGTCGCCCAGCAGCACCAGGCGGCATTCGCTTGGCAGCGCATCGAGGAGCGCCTTCATCAGATGCACGTCAACCATCGACGACTCATCGACGATAACCAGCTTGTACGGGAGCTGGTTCTCCTTCGTGTACTTCCAGTTCGGCGGCAACCCGCCCAGTGTCGTGTGGATCGTCGCACCTGACATCTCCTCGATCTGACGTTTTATCTCCGGCGGCATTTCAACCGCCGCGGCGCACTGGTCATGTATCGACTCCCCCATCCGCTGTCCGGCACGCCCCGTCGGCGCAACCAGCGCCACATCCTCACCAGCGACGTCCCCGCGCTCCATCAATGCGCGCAAGATTGCGCAGACAACCGTCGTCTTGCCCGTACCCGGTCCCCCGGTGACAACGGTGAACCTGCGCTTTCCAACCGTCCTTACAGCCTTCTGCTGACCTGGTTTCAACGGAAATCTAAAGCGAATCGCACTCCCAAATTCCTTCTCCGACAATCCTTTCAAATCCTCTTCGCTTGCCATCTCGCCCAGCCTGTCCGACACAGCCTTCACCGAATCCCAGACTCGCGTGAAGAACCAGCCCTTTTCGGACTTGGCGACATCCTTGCAAACAACAATCTGCCCGTCACCTTTCGCCAGCGTCTCGCCTGCCGCAACCGCGTACCGATCCCAGCACGCGCACACATTGACAGACTTGTCGTGCCCCCCATCATCGTCATCCTCCACCCGCACGGCAGCCTTCAGCAGATCTGGGCCCCTGTCGATTCTGAGGAACGTGTTGCCGGCCTTAAGCGAAAGCTGCATCGCGGCCAGGAACAGATACACGCCAGGGGTCTGGGCATGCAGATGCTCCGCGACGTCGCGTGCGGACTGCATGTCCGAAAGCGACAGAGAGCCCCCTGCGAGAATGCGTGCGAGTATATTCCGGACCTCCTCCTCTCCATCGCCTTTCGCCGGGATTCCAAACAGATCCAACCGTCGTCCTGCTTCTTGAATTGTCATGACAAAATTCCTCTCACTTCAATGCGTTTTTGATTGCCGCGCGGCAGGACTCCTGCGAAATCGCCGCCGCGTCAGCGACGAACACGCCCGCATCCCCTTCCAGGCTCTCCGACTTCTCGCCCGCGCGCACGAACATGTAGGCTACCCCGCCGAGTTCGGCCCCGCGCAGCCAGTACCGGACCGCCTGCGAGTAGAACTGA
>CADCOC010000065.1:0-43760 GCA_902802945.1 uncultured bacterium
GAATATCGCGAGGCGATCAACGCGGGGCGGATGCTGGTTGTGTCGCCGTTCTCGCAAGGCGTCGTCAGGGTGTCGAAGGAGACGGCGGAGAAGCGCAACGGGCAAGATGCCCGTTGTCCCAGTGTGCCGCCAAGATGGCGGCTTTCTCAGTTAGTGCGGGCCGCCCGGTGGTCGGCCCCTACCGATTCGCATGATAGGGCGCGATCACCGAGCGCGCCGCATGTACCCCCGATTAAACAAGGGGCCAGGTGCTGGAACGGGGGGATTTGGCTGTGGGGAAGGTACAGATTGTGCGCTCGCCGTCGAGCATGGAGGCCGAGTTGTTGTCGATGCGAATCTCCGTGCCGCCGAGGACGTTTGCGGCGAGCAGGCATTTCTCAAGACCGTCGCCGCGTCCGAAGTTCCACACTTCGTCCGGTTGCGCGAGGCGTGAGGGCCCGTCGTAGATGGATTCATTCGGAATTGCGGCGATGCGGGCGACGGTTTCGGTCGCGCAGGAGCGCGACCCTCCCAGGGCAGATTTGGAAACGGGGTTGCGTTGGAGGGCGGCTTGGATGAATGGGCCTTCTTCCGTGATGGCGAGTTCGCGCGCGGCGTAGGGGGCGAGCGCGGCGGCGCGGTTGGTCGCGCGGAGGGCGTCGAGACGCTGGGCAATTTCGGCGTAGCTCATTTCGGGCGTGAGGTCGAGCGGGGCGTCCGAGCGGTCGAACGCGACGCGTGATGAATCCGGAAGACGCGGCGTGACGAGGCGCGTATCGGCCGCGTCTTCGGGCGGTACGAGGAAGGAGGCGAGCCGCTTGGAGAAATGCGCGTAGGCGGCGGGATCGATCGTGGCCGTGGGGTAGAGGAGGTGGATGTAGCCAGTCGCGTGCGAGACAATCGTCACGCGCTCGTGTTCGATGGCGCGTCGGGCCTGCTGGGAGATGACGGTGCCGTTCGCCCACATGGCTCTCGTGACGAGGCGGCGGTTGTTCGTGAGGATGCCGGTGTCCACGTCGAGGAAATTCTGCGAGTGGAGGGGTGTGGCCATGAGGTAGATGGATTCGAGGGGCAGGCCGCACACGACGAACGCGGCTGCGGCGTAGAGGCCGGCGAGGGACACGCACTCGCCCGCGCCGACGGCATGTCCTTCCTTGTGGCGGAAGGCGTCCATCGCCTCGATCGTCTCGGTCTTCCAGTAGGGGATGGTGTCGGAGGTGTACTTGTCGAGGCCGAAGTGGCGGCGGATGTCGATGTCGTAGTAGTAGACGTCGCCCTGGTAGCCGAAGAGGGCGTTGGACTTGGTGATCTCGTCGGGAGAGAGGAAGGGGGCGAAGCGGGCGAGCTCGCGCTGCTGGGTGGTGAGTCCCCAGGTCTCGAGGTCGAGGTTGAAGGTGTAGTTGTCCATGATGTGTTGGCGGAGACGCTGGAGGCGCCGCTTCGGGCGCATCTCGCGGATGCCGTCGAACCACGGAAGGTCGCGCCAGGCCCAGAGGCGCGGGGAGAGGATGTTCGCGAGCACGAGGGCGTACATTAGTTCGGGGAACACGAATATCTCCATATCGGAGAGTGTCACTGCGGACGATTTTTCCTCGTTTGGTATGTCTTTCATTTCTTTTCTCTGGGGGCGGGTAGTATAGTAAAACCTGCCTTGTGCGTCAATTGCCGTGTCGCGCGTTTGAAGTGATTGTGATTCGCATGACGCGGATACGGGCGGATATGCTATACTATCCAGCGTCGCAAGGAAGAGAGAGTTGACATGAAAATGAAATTTGCGGTGATCGGGCATCCGGTGGCGCATTCGCTGTCGCCGAAGATGCACGCGGCCAATTTCCGCGCCATCGGCTTCGACGGCACGTACGAGAAGTTCGACGTGGCGCCGGAGGACGTGGAGTCGTTCGTGCGCGAGAAGCAGCGCGAGGGCTACGCGGGCCTCAACGTGACGGTGCCGCACAAGCTCGCGGTGATCCCTCTCCTTGACCACGTGGACGCGAGCGTGTCGCGCTACGGCGCGTGCAACACGCTCAAGTTCGAGAAGGACGGCACGATCACCGGCTACAACACGGACGTGATTGGCTTTGTGGAGGGACTTGCCGGACACGGCTTCACGCTCGCGGGGAAGCGCGTGTTCATCGTTGGCTGCGGCGGCGCGGGGAGCGCGCTCGCGACGGCGTGTTGCTACGAGAAGGCCGCGTCGCTTGTCCTCGCCGACCTCGACGGCGCGCGCGTGTCGGCGCTCGCCGAAAAACTAAATGCCCTCGGACTCGGCACGCGCGTGGAGGTGTGCGGACCCGACTGGGGCGCGGCGGCGACGCAGGCGGAGCTCGTTGTGAACGCGACGCCTATGGGACTCCACCCCGGCGAGCCGAGCGCACTGCCGCCAGAGTGTTTCCATCCCGGACAGTTCGTTCTCGACATCGTGCCCACCGTGACGTTCCCGCCCACGGCGTCCGCTGCCCGCGCGGCGGGGGCAGTCGCAACTGACGGACTCGACTTCCTCGTGGGACAAGGCGCGAAGTCGTTCGAGCTCTGGACCGGCCTTGCGGCCGACCGCGCCGCTATGCGCGCATCGCTTTCGTAACCCCAACAACCAAACCAACAAAGGAGAAAGTAAATGGAAATCATCATCTGCAAGACGAAGGAAGAGGCGAGCCGCAAGGCTGCCGACCTCGTGGCCGCGCTGCTCAAGGCGAAGCCGACCGCCGTGCTGGGCCTCGCGACCGGCTCCACGCCTGTGCCCATGTACCAGGCGCTCGCCAAGGACTGCGCTGCGGGCAAGATCAGCTTCAAGAAGGCGAAGAGCTGGAACCTCGACGAGTACCTTGGCCTGCCGCCCACGCATGACCAGAGCTATCGCTACTTCATGGACAAGAACCTCTTCGACCACATTGACATCGTGAAGAAGAACACGCACGTCCTGAACGGCCTCGCGAAGGACTGGCGGAAGGAAGTGAAGTCCTACGAGGCGGCGATCAAGAAGGCCGGCGGCATCGACCTCCAGGTGCTCGGCATCGGGTCGGACGGCCACATCGCCTTCAACGAGCCGGGCAGCTCGCTCACGAGCCGCACGCGCATCGTGTCGCTCACGCCGCAGACGATCAAGGACAACGCCCGCTTCTTCAAGAAGGCGGCGGACGTGCCGAAGCAGGCGCTCTCGATGGGCGTCGGCTCCATCATGGAGGCGAAGCGGATCGTGCTGCTCGCGTTCGGCGCGAACAAGGCGGACGCGGTGAAGGGCGCGGTCGAGGGCGGCGTAGCTGAAGAAGTACTACGCCTGGCGCGCCGAGGAGGCGTTGAAGGCGGAGCTTGCGTAAGGAGCGCGTGCCCCGCGCCGTGTCGCGGACCGCAAGTTACCAGTCCACGGGCTTGCGGTTCGCCTTGATTTCGGAGTGGGCGTGCTTTTCCTCGAGCATGCGCTGTTTCTGGCGGCGGGAGCGACGACGCTTCTGCCGCCGCTTCTTTTCGCGGGCCTGCTGCTCGGCGGACTTGCGTCCCTGCTCGCGCGCGAGGATGCGCTCGGCGAGGGTGCGGCGCGCGAGCCAGCGGTTGATCTCGCGCGATCGGTTTTCTCCGCAGCGCACCTGGAGTCCGCTCGGCGGGTGGAAGAGGCGCACGACGCTGGACGTCTTGTTCGTCTTCTGCCCGCCAGGACCGCCTCCGAGGATGAACGTCTCCTCGAGGTCCTCCTCGAACACGGAGGCCTCTGCCATCAACGACTTGATTTTTGCTATTGTCTCTGGGGTCATCATTTTGCTATACTCTTTCCACCATGAAAAAGGCACTCGTTCCACTTGCGGACGGCTTCGAGGACATCGAGGCTGTATCCATAGTTGACGTCCTCCGTCGCGGAGACGTCAACGTAGTCACGGCATCGCTGTCGGACGGCAAGGCCGTCCGTTCCGCACACGGCATCCAGATGGAGGCCGACGCGCGTCTCCCCGACGTGCTAGAAGACGAATACCACGCTATTATACTACCTGGCGGCGGAGAAGGCACGCAGAATCTTTCAGAATGTGAACCGCTGTTGGAGCGGCTGCGCCGCCAGAAGGCGGAGGGCGGGCTCGTGTGCGCCATCTGCGCGGCGCCCACGGTGCTGGAAAAGGCAGAGGTTATCGAGGACGAGTCGGTCACGTGCTATCCATCCTGCTCGCCGCAGATGGGCCGTCCTGTCGAGTCGGTGCCGGTGATCGCGGACGGGCAGATCATCACCGGGCAGGGACCTGGCGCGGCGATGCTCTTCGCGCTCGTCGTGCTCGCCCACCTGACGGACGAGCGGACTGCCTATGGTATCGCCAACGGAATGATCACAGAGTTCTCGTGATGCGAAAGGCGCTTGTAAGGGTTGTTGTGCTAATCGTCCTCGCCGCGCTGGTTGTCGGGGGCGCGTGGCTGTGGATGCGCAGGCCCTGGCGCGTCGTCGCGACCGTGAACGGAGTTTCCCTCACGGCCAGCGAGCTCGACCTGCGCGCCAAGGCGCTCGGCGGCGACCTGCGCGAGACGGCGCGGACGTGGATTGCCAAGGAGGTGCTGCTCGGCGAGGCCGTGCAGCGCGGCGTGTCGGTGGCGGAGGAGGACGAGCGTGCGACGACCGACATCCTTGCGTCATGGTTTGCCGCCCACGGGATGACGGCGGAACGCTTCTTCAAGGAAGGGCCGATCCCGGAGCAGGCGCGCCGGCAGGACCTCAAGGAGGGGCTGCTCATCAACGCCCTTGTGAAGGAAGGTCTGCGCACGGCCTCCTTCCCAGATTTCTACCACTCGCTGCGCGATAAGGCGCAAGTGCGCTGTCCCGAGTTCCCTGAGCTGGAGCGCATCGACACGGGAACGCCCCTCTACGCCGGGATGTGGGGATGGCGTCCTTCGCGCGTTGCCGCCGTTGCCGCAGGGCAGATTGTTACTGCTGCGGAGCTTGACCTGCGCGTGCAGAACGCGCGGGATGACCTGCGCCGGATGGGCAGGGCTCAGCCGGATGAGCGCGCCCTCCGCCGCCGCGAGATGCAGGTCTGGATCGTCAAGGCCGTCATGCGCGCCGAGGCCGACCGACGCGGTTTCGCCGTGACGTCAGACGACGAGAAGTCGAGAATGTCGCAGATGGCCGCTGCGCTGAAGCCCCATGGCCTGACCGTGGCGCAGTTCTTCAAGGAAGGGGTGCTGCCAGAAGGGCTTAAGTGGGACGATGTCCGCTCCGCTATCCGCATCGACAAGTTCCTGGAGCGCGACAGGGGCGACAAGCTCAATGTCACGACGCAGGAAATCGAGGCTCGCATGGCCGAACTACGGGAACGCGCGGCCAAGGAGTCGGCGCGCGGAGGCAAGGCCAAGATACGGAGCGACCGCAAGACGGCCATAGACCAGCTGCGCCGCGAACGCTACTTGAAGGAATACAGGACAATGTTCCGTTCACTATTCGCCACGGCACGCGTGTGGTGTCCTGAGTTCCCGGACATGGAGAACGTCGACGGCGTATCGGTGCCTTTAGCATCTGAAAAGGGGAGTCCGAGATGACGCGGCGGGTTAAGTGGTCGATAGTCGGCGCGTGCGCGGCACTAGTCCTTGTTGCTGTGGGGCTTTTCGCGTGGCATAAGCACGCGCAGCGTGAGGCCGCTGCTGCGGAGGCGGCCAGACTTGAGGCGGAGGCAGTCGCCGCGCGTGCGGCGCTCTACGCGCAGTTTGGAATCGACGTGCCGGGAACGCGTCTTTTCGTGCCGCTTCCGCCTGGCCTTCCCCACCACATGGGGCGCGCCAAGATCGGGCAGAAGCTCTTCAACGACCGGCGGCTCACCGCTTCGCGCGTGTCGCAGGGACTCGTTTGCGGGGCCTGTCATCATCTGGGAGCAGGCGGCACCGATTCCAGAATCCACCATGACATACTGACGCGTCCAGTGTACAACGCCGCGTTCGCCACGGCGTACCTCCACGATGGTAGCCTGTCGAACCTGCACGCTGTTGTAGGCAAGATGATAGAGGAGCCGCACTTCAGCTGGGGCGGTCCGCTCGCGGGCGTTGCCGCGCGTCTTTCCGGGGACGCCGCACTCGCCGCGCGCTTTCGGTCGGAGTACGGGGACGACGGCCTCGTCGGCACGAACGTGGTGGACGCCGTCGTGGAGTATCTCAAGACGCTCGTGACGGAGGGCACGCCGTACGATTTCTGGTGCGCGGGCCATACGGACAGCCTCAACCCCGAACAACGGCGCGGGAGCGAGGTGTTCCTCGCGGCTCGCTGCATGGACTGCCACGACGGTCCCGTACTCGGCGCGCGGAAGGTCTCGCGCGGACGGAAGGTGTCCGCACTGCGCGGACTCAGACTGCGCACGGCGTATCTCACGGAAGGCAAGATCAAGGACCTGAACGCCGTCGTGCCCCTAATGCCCGGCGGCGAGGCGCTTCCGCCTGAGGACCGGAAGTCGCTCGTCGAATTCCTCAAGGTACTGTAAGGACAATTTGCATTAGTGGCAATGAATACGCTTTTGGGCAAACGCCTGTGAATTGTTCGGAATCAATATGTGTTACATGAAAGTTCATTCAACCATTCTTCTTTTGTTTCTTCCCATCGCGGTGTCGGCGGTCACATACAGGCGTCCGATCGAGCGCATCGCATCTATGGACCCGATCCATTCGTCGTCCGTGCCGGACTCCCGCATGATCCAGCTAGTGTACGAGCCGCCGCTGGGCATTGACTACGTTGCGCGCCCGTACAAGCTGATTCCGGGCGCATGCGAGCTGCCGACGATGAGCAAGGACCGCATAGTCTACACGTTTCGCATGCGGGAAGGCATCCGCTTCCAAGACGATCCCTGCTTCCCCGGCGGCAAGGGACGCCTCATGGACGCACACGATGTGGTGTTCTCGCTCAACCGCCTCCGCGACAAGTCTAATGCGTCCAGCGGCATGTGGACAATGGACTACGTTGCGGACGTGAAGGCCACCGACGACCGGACTGTGGCAATAACATTGACGAAGCCGTTCCACGTGTTCCCGTGGCTCATGGCGATGTCCTTTACCGGCATCGTCCCGCACGAGGCGCTGGAGACGTACGGCGCGAAGTTCGGCCAGCACCCTGTCGGGTCGGGTCCGTACCGCCTGGTGGAATGGTGGCGCAACCACCGGATGGTTTTCACGCGCGAGACGGGATGGCACGGCTGGTCGGAGGTGGGGAACCCAGCGCCGTACGACAGGCTGGAGTACCTCGTCGTGACCGATCCATCCACGCAGTGGCTGATGTTCCTCGACCACGAACTGGATGCCCTGGGCGGCATCGACCGCAACAACTGGGACGCGGTGGTGGACAAGCACGGCAAGCTTGCGCCAGGGCTGGCCGCGCAGGGCGTGCGGCTCCTTTCCGCCCCCATCATGCAGGTCATGTACGTGGGCATCAACATGGACAAACCGCTTCTCGGCAAGAACAAGAAACTGCGTCAGGCGCTGAACTGCGCTTTCGACGCGCCCGCGTGGAAAAGATTCCTGAACGACCGCGTGGAGCCGGCCGACGGCCCGCTGCCGTTTGGCGTGGACGGGCGCATCGAGACGCCGTTCAAGTATTCGTTCAACGTCGAGAAGTCTAAGACGCTGCTTGCGGAGGCTGGTTTCCCCGGTGGCATCGATCCCAAGACCGGCAAGCGGCTTGTCCTTCCGATATCGCTCGGCCGTGCGGACCAGGGCGCGCGCGAGGAGGTGGAGCTTCTGCAAGGGTTTTACGACCGCATCGGGATCCGTCTGGAACCGCAGTTCATGACATGGGCCGCGTACCTCAAGGCGGTGTCGGACGGGCATGTCACGCTGTTCATGTTAGGCTGGGTGGGCGACTATCCCGACGCCGAGACGTTCCTCCAGCTCTTTCATTCCCGGAACTGCTCGCCGGGTACGAACCACTGCAACTACCGTAACCCGGAATTTGACAAGTGCTACGACGAGGCGATGTCCGCCGAAACGCCGGAGGCCCGTCGCGAGGCGTGGGCGCGCGCGCAGGAGATCGTGCGCGAGGACTGTCCGTGGATCTACCTCTATTTCTACAAGTCCTTCGCGCTGCACTGGGATACCGTGGGCAACTACCGCCTCACCGACTTCCCATACGGCATGGAGAAATACATCCACCACCAACCCCCATCCTCTGTAAAATAGAGTCGTCGCGGGTGCCGTGCAGAAGAACATCCAGGTGGCAAAATGAAAAAAGCGATAGATACAAGTTGTGTGTGTGTGCTGACCGCCGTGTTCATGGCGGGTGGCGTGTTTGCGGCGGGAGACTCCCTTGACAACATGGGGAACGTGCGTCTCAAGGGTTTTCTCGGTGAACGGCTGGATGCGATGATCGCGAACCACGTCGCCGCCCAGGATGTCGATTACATCACCGCGCCGTTCATGGAGAAGACCGAGCGCCGGGGGTGGTGGCAGACGGAATTCTGGGGCAAGTGGATGCATTCGGCCGTCCCGTACCAGCGGTACTTGGAGAATGGAAAGTGTAAAGGAGGGGAATATCTCCATGCCAGTATAGAGCGGGGCGTGGAGAGGATGCTCGCCTCGCAGGAGCCGAACGGCTATATCGGCAACTACCCAGACGAATTGCGCTGCGGCGAGGGGTGGGATGTCTGGGGCATGAAGTACACGATGATGGGACTGCTGCATTACTATGACGGAAAACGGGGAACGGAGAACGAGGAACAGGGGAAAAGGGCGCTTGAGGCGGCAAAGAGGCTGTGCGACTACGTGATTGCGGAGATCGGGCCGAATGGCAGGCGTGGGCGCGAACTCTGGCAGACGGGCAACTGGTCGGGTTACGCGAGCTCGTCGATTCTTGAGCCTGTCGTCTGGCTGTACAAGCGCTGCGGGGAAAAGAAATATCTCGACTTCGCCGCCTACATCGTCAAGGGAATGACCGAACCGGAGTCCGGTCCGCGCCTGATCGACTTGGCCCTCAAGGGCATATCGGTTGCCGACCGCAATGGATACGGCAACAAGCCCGACGCGCATGGCGGGTATGTGATGAAGCACAACCGCTGGAAGTCATACGAGATGATGAGCTGCTACCAGGGGCTGTTGGAGTACTGTGAAATTGTGAAATCGTGCAAATGTGAAATTACCCAATACGCAAAGCCGCCGCTTGAGGACATTTTCAAGGCGGCGGTGATGACGGCCGAGGACATCGTGAAGGAGGAGATAAACCTTGCGGGAGGATGCGCCTGTTCCGAAGCGTGGTTCCACGGGGCGCGCAAGCAGCACCTGCCGTACCTCAGGCTGCAGGAGACGTGCGTCACCACCACATGGATGCGCTTCTGCGAGAAGCTGCTGGACACGACCGACGACCCGAAGTGGGCGGACGAGATCGAAAAGACGTTCTACAACGCCTATCTTGGGGCCATGAAAGCCGACGGCGCCGAGTTCGCGGGATACACGCCGCTCTCCGGCAATCGCTACCATGGTCAGCATCATTGCTACATGCACACCGACTGTTGCACGGCGAACGGGCCGCGCGGATTCCTCTGTTTCCTCAAGAAGCTGTTTGCAGTGCGCGACGGTGTCGCGACATTCAACTTCTATTCATCGGCGCTTGTGAGCGGCGAACTGCCGGACGGACGCAAGGTTGCGTTCGACATGTACTCGCTCTATCCCCGCTCGAACGCCGCGCGGATCGTGAGCCACACGGAGGGAGTGGGCGAAGTGCCGCTCAGGTTGCGTATTCCGGGATGGAGCGCAAAAACGGTGGTGGCGGTGAACGGCAAGGCGCTTGAAGGTGTCTCGGCCGGTTCGTATCTCACGGTCAAGAGGGACTGGAAGCTCGGCGACATCGTGGAGATCAAGTTTGACATGCCGGTTGTCGCGCATACGCTCAATCACCATGTGGCATTCACGCGGGGTCCGGTCCTACTCGCCCGCGACAGCCGCTTTGCGGACGGCGACCTGACGGAGCCGTTCAGGCGCGGGATCAAGGACGGACAGCCGATGCCGACGTTCGCGGCGGTGCGCACGCCCTCGGACGACATCTGGATGGCGTTTTCCGCGACGCTCCCGCTTGGCTCCCACCACGAGAATCCCGAAGCGAGCAATCCCGCGACCGTGTTTTTCTGCGACTATGCCTCAGCCGGTAACACCTGGCACCGCGACAACTACTACAGAACCTGGTTCCCGATCGAATACGGCCCGCACGAGTGAACCAAGCCGCCTGTCAGTGGCCGTTGATGTTGAACTCGTAGTTGCGGTTCTTCTTGGAGTCCTTGCGGTCATCCAGATAAATCACGGGGACTGTCCCCACTTGGAAATCACGGGGAAACTGAGGGGACTGTCCCCATAACAAACTGAAATCACGATGGGAATCACGATGGGGACTGTCCCCACTCGAAAATCACAGGGGCTGTCTCCCTTGTCAAAATTGTATTGAATTTGTAGGGAATTTGATACATTTCTTATACATTATTTTTGAATTCTTTTGACAGTTTACCCCCTAGAAATCGGCATGGAATCATGCTATCCTTTTCGCGTGACGTGCCCGTAGGTGCACTTCGTGAGTTTCGGAGCGCGCGGACACGAGAAATCGGCGGCAGGGACAATCCCTTTCCGCACAAAAACGGAGGAAAATGACATGGCAAGAAAGAACAGGGTGCAGGTACCAAATGGTACGTACCATGTGACATCGCGTCTCACGGAACGGGCCCACTGGCTACAGGATCCGTCATTCAAGGACATGATCGTGAGTTGGATGCACGGCGTTGCCGAGTTCGCTGGAGTTGAGCTGCTGGCCTGGTGCGTGATGGACAACCACTTCCACATGCTCGTACACGTGCCTGAGGTTCCAGATGAATATCGTCTTGATTCAACCAAAAGCCCCGACGCCTTCGCATTCGGCATGCGTCCGGAAGAGTGCAACCCGCCGCTATGGTCTCCCGGAGGCGACGTTCCGGCGGACACGGTAGTGCGTCGTCCGCCGACGGGCTTTACACTCCCCGACGACGAGATGGTACGTAGGTTGGAGGCGCTCTACGGCGAAAAGCGCGCGGATGCGTTCGCCCGCCGGTGGGAGAAGCTACGGGTGAAAGGGCAGGGGGCCACTGTGGAGGCCGAGAAGGAGCCATTTCTCAGACGTATGTACAGTCTCTCTCCGTTTGTGAAGACGATCAAAGAGCGCATAGCCCGTCACGTCAACACCACCATGGGCAGAAGCGGCCATGTCTTCGAGGAACGCTTCTTCAGCGGCCTTATCGAGGATGGTAAGGGCGCATGCATGGCATCTCTCTACGTGGACTACAACCCGGTACGCGCGGGCATGGTCGCCGATGCCGCCGAATACCGCTGGTGTAGTTTCGCTGCAGCCCACGGCGGTAGGTTCGCGGAATCGTCCCGGCGCGGCTATGTCAGGACGTTTGGAAAGGAGTGGCCCGAGGCTTGTACCGCAATTCGCCGCGCATTTGCGGACATCCCAGATGAGGGGGCCGAGGAACGTATGCGCAAGGGGGAGGAACGCCTACGACCGTCGCAGCTCATACACCTGCGTGTGTCAGAACTGTCGCGTGGGGCGTACGTTGCGGAGAGCGAGTCGTTTGTCGCGAAGACGCGCGCACGTCTCGCCAAGGGGTTCCCCTCCGCATCGAGCGGGAGGCTGCTAAAACTCGTCGCCATGGTGGACTGGAAGTCTTCTGCGGCATGAGTCATGGAATCGATACTTTTGCCGACGCATTCTTGCGTGTTCACAAAATTTCATTGTTCACAATCTTTAGTAATATAAATCAGAACCACCATGTCAATGTTTTGGTGCATGAAGGAAACAGCCCCCGATGGCTTCATGGGGACAGTCCCCGTAGTTTTCATGGGGACAGCCCCCGTAGTTCCACCATGCTTCCCCCAAAGGGGACAGTCCCCATACTTTTATGTGAGTTTCCAAGGGGACTGTCCCCATCATCTCTCGAGGGGTGGTCCCTATGCTTCCCGAACCACGAATCACGAACCGCTAACCACCATTTTATGGTATACTCTGCGGCATGCAGAGAATCGGCATCTTCGGCGGGAGCTTCAATCCCGTCCATTCGGGCCACCTGGGCATCGCCCGACGGGCCGTGGAGGAGCTGTCCCTCGACCGGCTGCTGTTCGTGCCCGCGAAGGTCAATCCGTTCAAGGTGGCGGACGGCGCCGTCGCGGGCGGTCTTCCCGACACCCGGCGTTGGGAGCTCGTGCGGCTCGTCGCCGGCCTGGACCCGCGCTTCGAGGCGTGGGACTTCGAGATTCGTCAATCTTCGGGACCCACATACGCGATCGACACGGTCCGCGCCGCCGAGGCACGGTTTCCCGGCGCGGCGTTCTACTACATCATCGGGGAAGACAACGTGGCGGATCTTCCGAAATGGAAGGACGCGGAGCTGCTGCGCCGGAAATGTACGTTCGTGCCGTATCCGCGCACGCGCGAGTCCTCCACCGAGATCCGCCGCCGCCTGCTCGCGGGCGAACCCGTCGACGACCTCGTGCCACCGTGCGTAGCCGCCGCCCTTGCCGCATCTATGCATCGCGAACGATCTTGACGCCGGAAATGGTGCGCTTCTTCGTGGAGAAGGCTCGTCGGTCTTCAAAAATCTAAAACTCCACAATTGACAATAACTCAAGGGGCGGGTAGAATATGAATTGTACCATTTTAGGGCTCAAAAGGAATTCTGCAAATGAACACGCAAAAACTGATGAAACTCACGTCAGCAACGCGCGGATGGCGCGTTGTACCAATGGCAATAGTCGCGTTCTGCATGGCGGCGGCTGTACCGTCGATGGCGGCGCAGCGCAACTGGAAGGGCAACGGCGCCAACACGCTCTGGAACACGTCGGGCAACTGGGACTCCATGCCGGGCGGAAGCGACTCGTTGGCGTTTAGAACTGCCGGCGTCAAAAACATGACCGCCACGTTGAATGGCTCATACACCTACTCCGGCAACATCCACATGGGCAATGGCAGCTCCACCGCCAATCCCTACATCTGGGAGGCGAGCAATTCGGCGAACAAGCTGACCATCAAGGATGACATCTGGTTCGGTTATTTCGAGGACGGTTGGCTGTGGATCAAGTCCGGGACCTATGAGTTCAACGGCACCAGCGGGAAGAAGACCCATATCGGCGAAGGTAGTGGAGCCACCCACAACTTCTGGCTGATGGTCGGCGACGGGTCGTCAACCGTGTCCTTGACGACGAAGTCCCACACTTATCTTCGCGGCGGAAGCGTGCTTGTTGCAGACAAGGCGACGCTCGACTTCTCCGCCGGCTACTTTGAGCAGAACGAGACGTCGGCGTCATATATCACGAACACGACGATGTCGGCTCAGTACTTTATCATGTACAAAAACGCATCGGCGACCTTTTCCAATTCCACGTTGACGGTTTCGCGCGACTTCAATGTTGCCAACGATGCAAATAGTACTTGTTCCTTCAGGGGTGTTTCCTCAACAGTGCGCCAGACGGGTTCGGACTATGTTTTCAACGTGGGCGTTGCCGCGAACGCCACGGGCGTCGTCGAGAAGGTCGGCGGCGACTGGGATTGCTACTATCTGCGGCTTGGGGTGGGCAACGGCGCCAAGGGCACGTTCACGATGGACGGTGGGACGCTGACGTCCTACAACGAGTTATCAATCGGAATGACCGGCAGCACCTCCGGTAATACGTTCACGCTGAACGACGGAACGGTGACGTCGAGCGGGAGCACCTATATCGGCAGGAATAGCGGAACATCGGGCACGTTGGTCCTCAACGGCGGAACGTTCACGGCAAAGAACATCGGCTCGTCCGGCTCCGGCAAGATTGTTCTGAACGGCGGCACGCTCGCGGCCAGCGCGGCGGGAACGTTCATCCCCGCCTCAGTGCCCGTCGAAGTCGGCGCGAACGGCGGCACGATCGACACGGCCTGGCACAACATCACCATCACACCCGGCATCTCGGACGTGTCCGGCGAGAACGGCACGATTACCTTCACCGGCGGCGGCGTGGTCACGCCGGTGGGGACGCTCGGCTGCTCGGCCGTGACGATCGACGCCGGCACCGTGCTTGCCGTCGCGGACACGAACAAGTCCTTCATCGAGCACCTGTCGGTCGATTTTTCCGCCAACGGGGCCGGCGACGGTGCGCTCGTCATCACGAACACGACGGCGAACGGCACCTTCAGCGCGGCGGACCTCGCGGCCATCACGCTCACGGGTAATGCGGGCAACCGCTACGCGCTTGCCTTGGCCGACGGCAACACGACGATCAGGGTTCTCGACACGCTCGCGGGCGAGTACGTCTGGAACGACGGCGCGTCCGAGGCGGACTGGACGGCCGCCGGCAAGTGGTCGAAGGGAGGCGTTGCGGGCGACTGGTTCAACTCGACTCATGCCGCGTTCGCGAACTCCGGCGACAAGGCGACGCTCAGCAACGACGTAACGGCGGTTGACGTGACGTTCCGGGCCGACGCGGAGGTTCTTGCTGGCGGCGGCACGTTGACCGTACCGGCCGTCATCGTCTCGAATGGCGTCGCGGCAGCAATCGCCGCGCCCATTGCCGGCCCGCTCACCAAGGACGGCGCGGGCACTCTCACGCTCGCTACAAGCCGCATGACGGACGAAACCGTGCTTTCCGAGGGAACGCTTGCGTTTTCCGGCACGGCGTCGATCGACTGGACGAAACTTACCTTCGGCACGGATCCCGCGAAGCCCGTTACGCTGCGCATGGAGCAGAACGCGACAATCGCGAACCGTCCGTCATCGTGGTATGTTGGCAATGGTGCGAACATCACCTCGACCGTCGTCAAGGCGAGTGACGACATGACGCTTAATATCATGTTCCTTGGCTCTGCGGCTGGTGCAAACACGTCGTTCATCCACGAGAGAGGAACAATGACGATTTCAAGTACCGTCGATCTCGGCAAAGTTGACACCGCCTCTCATACGTACTTCGAGGTCGCCGGCGGCACGGTGACGCACAATGGGTACATCCACATGGGTGCAAACTCCCCCGCGACGATGACCGTGAAGACGGGGGCGAAATATGAAGCGCCTACGGATAACGGCTACGGCATTATCGTCGCCGGACAATCCCATGGAACGTTGAACGTGCAAGGCGGCGAAGTGTACCTGCTCGGCCCGATCAACATGTGCTATTATGGAGCCAAGGGCCCGGCTGGAACGGTGAACGTCACGGATGGCGGTCTCGTAACATGTGAAAGGATCGTCTTAAACGGGAAGAGCAATGGCGGCTCGGCGGCGGTGACGCTCGACGGCGGAACGCTTCGCGCAAACAAGGACACCACGGCGTTCATTCCGAACAAGAACAACCTGACCGTGACGGCCGGGGCGAACGGCGGCACGATTGACACGAACGGAAAGGACATCACGATTGCCAGGGCCATTTCCGGCACGGGTAGCCTGACGTTCAAGGGCGGCGGCAAGGCAAGGTTCACCGCCGCGCCATCCTACACCGGCAAGACGGCGGTCGAAATCGGAACGACGGTGTACGTCGCCGAGCAGAGCTATCTTGCGAGCGGCTACGAAGTCGTGGTTCCGGCGGACGCGACAAGCGCGTCCCTCCCGGATGGCGTCTATGCCATCTTCACGATCAGCGGCGATGGGACGTTCACTTCGTCCGCCCTTGACGGCGCGGTTGTTCCAACTGGGGCCTCGTTGCGTCTCTCGACCGACTCGAAAACCATCCTCTGCGTCTATGGCAATCCCGGATACGTCTGGGTCGGCGGCGCGAGCGGCAGCCTGAGCGACGGCGTGAACTGGCTGCCCGGCACTGTTCCGACGAGTGGCGACTCCTGCGTAATCGGCAACGACACGGCGGCGAACCTCACGCTTGGTGACACGTTCGCCCCGTCGTCGATCACCTTCTCGACGAATTCCGCGCTCGTCACGATCTCCGGCGAGAGGGCGCTTTCCGGCCTCTCCTCCATCGTGAACAACTCTTTGCAGCACCATGTGTTTGCATGTCCGGTCGATGCGAGCGCGGCGACGCCGACGCTGTCGCTTGCCGACGCGAACTACCTCGTGTTCAGCGGCGGAATCGCGCTCACGGCCATGCCTTCCGTCAATGACATGCGCCTTGCGGGCGTGTGGAACTTGACGGGGGTCTGGGATGAACCTCCGCCCGGAACGAGCATCATGTCCGGTTCGACGGTCAACGTCTCGTACAAGAATGCCGGCACGTTCAACGTCACAGGCGAGATGCTGGATACGATTGAATCGCCCGGCTCAACCTCATACAGCCTTGCGGGGGCCTTCGCCAAGGGGGACTCCAAAGCCGTGACGCGGACGAAAGGACTTGTCCACAGCGGCTCGACGAAGAGTAATCATCAGTTCATACTCAACAACACCGAGGACTCCGTCACGAATACGTTTGTGCTTGGTTCGGGCGGACTCTCCTTCAGGGACAACCTCAGGAGTAACTCCAGCTGCTATCCGTACTTCCAGATTGATTACAACAAGGCCGCGATACTCGCGTCGTCCGCCGACTGGTCGTTTGGCGCGAATCCAGTTTCGGACAAGGACTTGAGCCTTGAACTGAGTGGAACGGTCTTTGTCGATACTTCGGACTATGACGACCGCACCATTCCTCACACCATACATGTGCTCAACAGAATCGGCAGCAGCGGAAACATGACGGTGAAGGGCTGCGGAAAATTGGTGTTCGAGCACTATTCCGATTTCTGGGGCGCGCTGACCGTGCAGGACACGGCAACCGTGGCCGTCAACCCCGGCTGCGGCTTCTCCCGTGGCGGCAAAACGACGGTAAGCAGCGGCGCAACGATAGAGGTGGCGCAGTCCGGATCGCTCTCGTTCGGCAGGGACCTTACGCTCGCGGACGGCGCGATACTCGGGTTCAATTTCACGGAGAAGGCTCCGCCTGTTCTCAACATGTCGGGCAAGACCGTGACGCTGGGTAGCCAGAAGAACATCATCGTCAAGATCACGGCGTCGGAAGGCAAGAGCGCGAAGGGCGGTGCGAACGTGCTGACTGCGGGTGGAAAGTTCGCGGGCGCGAACGTCACGCTCGCCGAAGGTGCGCCCAAGTGGGCGAAGCGCGTCCGGGTCGATAACAACGAGATCGTCCTCGACGTTATTTCGTTAGGCACGTACATCATCGTGCGGTAGGCAACGGGCGAGTTCGCGTTGGCCAGTACACGCCTCATCCTGAAAGCGAAGATCGGCGTCGTCGTCCTGATGGCTGCTGGAGCGGCGTTCGCGGCACCGTACGAGGTGGCGGGGCCGGACGCGCCGAAGCCCAAGCGGGGCGTATTCGCGCGTGTGCCTGAAGTCGAGTTGCCACTGGAGCAAGGTTTCCTCGACCCGCCGAAGGCAAACCGGCCGCAGGTGTGGTGGTGGTGGTTCGACGCGACGGCTCCGGACGCCGCGATCACGCGCGACCTGGAGGGGCTGAAGCGCGTGGGCATCAGCGGGTTCCACATCTACGGCGGCAGCGTGACCGAGAAGGGATGGCTGCCGCGCGCGAAGTGGGCGCTGCACGAGGCGAATCGGCTGGGCCTGGACGGCATCGTCACGATCGGCGCGGCGGGGTGCGGGCACGTCCAGACCGACCCGCGTCACGCGCAGAAGGACCTGGTGTTCACGGAGGCGCGTATGGAGAGGTGCAACGGGCGAGACGCCCGTTGTCCCAGTGTGGTTCTTCCCAAGAAGGGCGTGAAGGAGACGCCGAAGAACGCGGACGGGTCGCCGAAATACTACTGGGATATCGCCGTGCTGGCCGTGCCGGATACGGCGAACGACGTGCCGCTCGCGGAGGTGCGCGACGTCTCGCGCTGCCTCAACCGCGAGACGGGCGTGTTCGAATGGCCGGACGCGCCCGCGGGCAAGTGGCGCATCTTTCGCGTGGGCTACGTGCCGAAAGTGTTCGGCTGGATGGGGTGCTATATCGACCACATGAGCAAGGCGGCGTTCGACGCGCACTGGGCACGGGTGATGACGCCGCTCCTGGAGGCGCTCGCGCCGGACGAGCGGGCCGCCTTGAAGGGCGTGATGTGCGACAGCTGGGAGGCCGGCACCGTGAGCTGGACGGACACCTTCGCCGATGAGTTCCGCCGTCGGCGCGGCTACGACATTCTGCCGTGGCTGCCGGTGAGGGCGGGCGTGCGACTCGTGTCCGGACCCAAGCGCGCGCGCTTTCTGCGCGACTTCAACGAGACGGTGAGCGAGCTGATCGCCGAGAACCACTACGCCTACCAGAAGGAGGTGGCAAACCGGCACGGACTCGTCTCGATCGCCGAGGCGGCGGGTCCGCACCAGCGGCAGGGCGACGTGCGGCGGATGCAGGGACGGTGCGACGTGGCGATGGGCGAGCTCTGGATGCCGAGCGGACACCGTCCGCTTCCGCCCCAGCGCTTCATGGTGCGCGACGCCGCGAACGCCGCGCACGTGTACGGCATGGACGAGGTGCTGGCCGAGGCGTTCACCACGATCAACACGTACTGGATCGAATCGCCCGCCACCATGAAGCCGTGCGCCGACCGCGCGTTCTGCGACGGCCTCACGCGCGTCTGCTACCACGGCATGATGCTCTCGCCGTCGCTCACGGACAAGCCCGGCTTCATCCGCAGCGCCGGCACGCACTACAACCCGCAGACGACGTGGTTCGACCAGTCGGACGCCTTCAATCTCTACCTGAGCCGCTGCTCGTGGATGCTCTCGCGGGGACGCTTCGCCGCCGACTGCCTCATCTACGCGGGCGACGTGGTGAACCTGTTTGCGGGGCTGAAGACGCCGTCGGACGGCCTGGGCGAGGGATTCGACTACGACATCTGCCCTACGGAACTGCTCCTGCAGGCGCGCGTGGAGGACGGGCAGATCGTGTTGCCGAGCGGGATGCGGTATCGCGTGCTGCTGCTCTCCGACCGCAACCCCAAGACGAACGAGCGCATGCGTCCGGGTCCGATGAAGAAGGTGAAGGAGTATCCGCGCGTGGGCCTTGCCGTGGGCGAGGCGGCGATGCTGAAGATTCGCGAGCTCGTGGAGGCGGGCGCGACGCTCGCGGGTCCGCGTCCGAGCGGCCCCACGAGCATGAACGATTCGAGCGCGCGCTACCACGCCGCCGCCGACGTGCTGTGGGGGCCGCGGCATACTGGGAAAACGGGCGTCTTGCCCGTTGCATTTCGATCAGTCGGCAAAGGCCGAGTGTTCCCCAATCGCGCGGCCGCACGCGCACACCTGACGCCGGACGTAACCTTCAACGGACCGCCGCTCGACTGGATCCACCGCACGCGCGCGGATGGCACCGACATCTACTTCCTTTCGAACCAGAAGGGCGAAACCGTGAAGACAACGGCAACCTTCCGCCAGCCGGAAGGGCGCGTAGTCGAGCTGTGGGATGCCGTGACCGGCGAGCGGGCGGCGGCGGGGAGGGATCCGCGCGTGGAATTGGAGTTGCCGGCGTACGGTTCGAGGTTTGTGGTGTTTCGGTCGCGCGGGAGTGCGACTCTCCCCTGGGGGAAGCGGCGTCTCGCCGCTTCGGATACGAATCTCCCTGGCCCTTGGAATGTCACATTTGATTCGGCGTGGGGCGGGCCGAAGGAGCCGGTGACCTTCGACACCCTCGTGGACTGGACCGCGCGCCCCGAGTCGGGCATCCGCCATTATTCGGGTACGGCGACCTACCGCACGACATTCGATGCGCCATCCGGTTGGCAACCGGACGATTCCTTGCAAATCGACCTCGGCACGGTGCATGAAGTGGCCACAGTCTTCGTGAACGGCACGTTAGCAGGCACGGCATGGACGGCACCGTATGCCGTGACCGCGTCAAACGTGAAGGAGAAGGGGAACGTACTGGAAGTGCGCGTGACGAACCTTTGGCCGAATCGGCTCATTTACGATGCGGGCCTGCCGGAGGGCGAGCGCCTCACGCACACGAACATCAACCCCTACAAGCCGGGCGATCCCCTGTTGCCGTCGGGGTTGCTAGGCCCAGTCCAGGTCGTGAACGTGGGTTCATAATAAAGGGTCTTGTCTATGTGCGTTTCGGCAATGGGCACGCGTCGAGCTTGGTTCGGTCTTCAAAAATCTAAAACTCCATAATTGACAATACGGCAGGGGGCGGGTAGAATATTGATTATATCTTTTTAAGGCTCAAAAGGGATTCTGCAAATGAACACGCAAAAACTGATGAAACTCACGACGGCAACGCGCGGACGGCGCGTTGTATCAATGACGATTGCAGCGTTCTGCATGGCGGCGGCAGTGCCGTCGATGGCGGCGGACTGCTACTGGGCGGGCGGGACGAGCTCCGACTGGGGAACGGTCGCGAACTGGACCACCGGCAACAAGGTGCCGGACAACGACGGCGCCTTCTTCAGAAAAGACAAGTTCAATAGCAACTTCACGAGCGGTAGTAGAGCCTACCTCGTCACGTTCAACGCCGCGCATACCAACAACTGGCGAACGTTCTTCAACAACTGCGGCTCGGCCTCTGCGCCAATCATCCTGCGGGCGTCAAACGCTTCCTACGGTCTCACGAGCGGCGATTCAACGACTTCTGGAGATAATTATCTGGAAGGCTTCTACATCGGGACGTATTTTTCTTCAGGTACCGGCGGCTATGACTATAATAGCAAAGCCAGTAAGGGAGACGCCTACGTGCGTTTCGAGACGGGAACGTATGCGACAAGTGCGAACTACAGCTACTGGTTTTTAGGCAACGGTTCGTATAGCGGACACATGACGGTCGCCGGTGCGACGATCAACAGCCCCCTGGCATTCTATCTGAATCGAGGCTCGCTTACGGTTGATTCGGGCACCGTGAATATCGACAAAGACGTCAAGATGGGTACGAACGGCGACGCAACGTTGACAATGAACGGCGGTACGCTAACGGTGGGTCCGTGGACGAGATTCGAGAATTCCAGCTATGCGAAGACGATCAATCTCAACGGCGGAACGCTTGTCACCTACCGCATCAACAAGCAGGGCGGCACGGGCGCGACGACCGTCAACTTCAACGGCGGAACGCTTCGGGTTAAGACGAACTACAGCTCTGTCATCGATTCGGGCATCACAGTCAAAGTAAAGGCCAACGGCGGCACGATAGACGTCAACGGAACAACCACTTCAGTAATTCCGGCGACCTTCTCCGAGGACACATCCTCCACTGGTGGCGGGATGAAGTTCTGCGGCGGCGGAACGCTCACGCTCGGTGGCACCATCGGCTACACGGGCGGGACGACGATCGAGGCGGGTACGACCATCAAGGTTGCGTCTCTTGCGCAGAAGGACGGACTTCTTGGGCGCGGAGTGAATACGCTGAAGGCGATTCCCGCGAGCGGTACGCACACGCTCATCACCATAACAGGCGATGGCATCTTTTCGGACACCGACCTGCTCAAGGTCGCCCTCGCGCCGGGTTCTGCCGGCGCGGCGACGTTCAGCCTGTCGACCGACAAGAAGTCGCTTCTAGTCAACATCCCCTACGACGGCGGCGTTATCAACCAGTCCACGCCCACGCTCGTCTTCCCGGGCGCGACGCTCGCCGACCTCGCCACGCACACGCTTCGCGCACGGATGCAGGGCGACAACTTCGACGCCGACGGAGCGGAGGTAACGTTCTTCGACAGGCAGGAGACTATGGACGGCGACACTCTCGCGAAGGTGACGTACCAGCTGCAGGCCGTGGACGAAACCTCAAGCTACCACTACACGAAAGCTGCCAAGGTCGAGTTCACCGCTGATGCGAATGGAGTATATGCAAAGCTTGTTGAAGGGAATTATACGAACTACGGGAATCCGGCCCAGTTCGGCAACGATCCACTTACGAACAATCCTGGGACGAGCAGCTACATCCCGTACGACTTCAGGCTTGTCGAACCGGCAACAGCCATCAGCGTCAACTTCACGCGCAACGGTACGAATCTCGACACGTCGTCGCAGGTGCGCTACGGCGCAGGCGACTACGCCGTACCGTATTCGTCATGGAACAACATGGCGGCGGCAAACAACGGCACTGCTACGTTTGGCGGTGCTACGGTGAAGATTACAAAGACTTCCGGGGCGTACGGGTGCAGCAATCTCAACGGCGCGAAGGATGTCCGGCATGGGTATCTCGACGATAGCGGACTGACCGTGGTTGTGGACGTGACGGACATTCCCTACGAGTTCTACCGTATCGTGACGTACCATGCGACAGACAACGCCAACATCAAGTTCGGACATGTGACGATCAACGGGACGGATTACACGGGCGTTACGGATGCCACGGTCAAGGGCAATGCAACTTGGGGCGCGACCGGAGCGGCCAATTACTCGTATGGCCTTCGCGAGGGTGTCAACTATCTCGTCTCTGACGTCATGTCTGGCTCCTCCGTGACCATCACCGGCCATCGCGACAAGTCCAGCAGCCCGACGTGCCGCGGCTGCATCACGGCCATCCAGATCGTCGAATATGTGCCGACGACCTACACGGCCACGATCGGCGACGGCGGCGCGAAGACGTTCTCCGCGCTTTCGTGGGACAAGACGCTGCCCGCGCTCCTTACGGCGAACGACAGGATCGTCCTCAACGTGAACGAGGATACGACGCTCGACATCGACATCCCCGTGGACGTCTATGGCATCGCGTTCAACGTGGCGGACGGCAAGACGCTGACGCTTGCGGGCAACAACATTGCGGCGCAGTACGTCACGGCGACGGGTGCGGGCCAGACGGTCGTTGCAAGCGCCTCCCAGCTCGCCGGGACGGTGAAGGGCGACGGCACGCTCGTGTATGACGGCGTCCGCCCGACCACGACTGGAACTGACATTGTGCTGACCGATCCGCTTTGGACGGGCACGGTCGTCATCAAGGGCTACAACAAGGGCAACTCTGCTACAGGAACTGATCGCCAACTCTTCCCGCAGTTTTGGGGAGGTGCGAACTCTAAGATCGAGTGGAACGGCGTTTGCGGCTACTTCGGTGGATGCACGTCCGCTGCCGGGTGGATTCTCGAAGACCTCGAAGACGGCGGTACGACCTATCCCGCGCTGACGAAGAACGACGGCGGAAGCAGCTCCCTCACGACTGCGCCGTCACTGGAAGGAACGGGTACGTTCGCGGACGCGTCCAATCCCACGGAGCGCTTCAAGTTCGCAAATGCGGATAACTTTACGGGGACAATCAGTATCACGAGTGCGGCTGGCAAAGGCATGAACGTGCAGTTCGGCGCAACGGCGGTCGCTGTGACGCCTGGGGTGATCAGTGTTCTCTCCGGCGCGACGGCGACGGTTGCGGCGGGCAAGACGTGGACGGCGCAGGGCGGCATGGTCGTGGACGGCACGCTGATGCTCGGCGCGGGCGCGACGGCTCCGGCGGTCGTCTCCGGCACGGGCACCGTCGGCGTAACCTCTGGTACGGGCACGCTGAACGGATATGGTGCGGCGGCGGCGCTGACGCTTGCGACGGCACCCGGCGCGACGCTTGCGATCGTGGATGCCGGCCTTGCGACAATGACCGTCGGCGCGTTCAACAACATGGGCACGATCGACCTCACGGGAACGGCTCTCACCGAGGCGACGCTGAATCTCGGCTCCGGCGTGACGGCCGCCACGACGGGCACGATCCTCTATCCGGCGACGTTCGAGAAGTTCGTTGTCTCGCCCGCCGACCAGTCGGTGCGCTCGCTCGCGGACTTCTCGACGCTGCCGACGCTCCCCCAAGGCGCAACATACTATGTGGCCGTTGCCGAGACGCGCGAGGAGTTCGGCAAAGGCTCGATGACGGTGACGAATTGCGTGGCGGGTGTGAATGTGCGCGTGGCGCGTCCAAACGGAACATTCATCGACATGACGCCCGTCGATGGCACGGTGACGCTGACGGAAACGCCGCAGATCGCCGGCGCGGCTACGATGTTCGACGTCACGTTCAAGAACAACAGCACGGACGTGGGGACGAAATCCGGTGTTATCACGTACAAGTCCGTGGCGTCGGCCACGCTGCAATACGACTCGAACGCGACGTTCAACAACGTCACCTGGGACGATTCGACGGGTGTGTACATAAAGCACCATCCCTACCTCAACAACGCCTACAACGAATTCCTCGCGCTTGGGGATTTCACGGCGGTCGTGGTGGGCACGATGTCGCCCACGCACGATACGCAGTTCATACACTTCGGATCGTCGGGCGCAACCGGCAACAATGGCATATTGATTGCAACGACGGATAATGACAACGAGGTTCTGATCGCGATGAACGACGGTTCGTCTGTCGATGTGGCGGGAGGCGTGAAGGTGAGCGTGCCGAACGCCGCGACCGCGCGCCATGCGTACGTCGTCGTGAGAACCGGCAGCACGTTCGCCGTGTGGGTGGATGGCGTGAAGCGCGGCAGCTTCACGGTTCCTTCAACCTTTACGCTTGGCGGAACGAACAGCGGCAGCGCCCATTCCGGCATTCAGGTCGGCTCCGACTTCGGCGGGGCGATATCCAGGAATCACGTCTATAACAATGTGGCGGTCAACGATTCCGAGACGGGCGTCGTGAACGTCATCCGCGTGTTCGACTATGCGATCACCGAGGCGCAGGCGGAGGCGGTGTTCAACACGTATCCCTACGTCTCGCAGGGCGGCCTCTACACGCGCACGGTCGCGGCGGACGGCACGTTCTCGCAGACCGGCGCATGGGAGAAGGATGGTGCGTCCGGCACGTTCGCCATCCCGGAGGGCGCGACGGTTGATGAGGTCGCCTACAACCCATCCGCGACGCTGACGGTGAACGCGGCGGCTGAGATCGAAGTCAACGCGAGCGTCGCCCTTGAGACGCTCACGGTGGG
This sequence comes from uncultured bacterium, assembly GCA_902802945.1. GTDB lineage: Bacteria > Verrucomicrobiota > Kiritimatiellia > RFP12 > UBA1067 > RUG572. The sequence continues at coordinate 24,710 of CADCOC010000065.1, forward strand.
CGGGACGGCCCCGGTGACATTCGCGGCGGATGGAACGCACACGGTGACCGTTGTCGGCGCGGCGATTATCAACTCGCCCGTCACGAACGAGTACGGCGCGGTGTATCTCGCGGGCGCGCCCGTGCAGCTCGGATCGTCCGGTGCAATCTGTTTCGACTGCTCTGGAATGGACGTTTCCCAGGTCTATGCGGTCACGCGCTTCCAGCTGACGGGCCTGACCGACCAGAACGACGGGAAGGTGACGGCCATCTTCCCGACGGACCCGGACAGGTCCTACGAAATCGTCTACAACACGACGGGCTCGTGCTACGACATCGTCGTCACGCCGCTCCACAACTACGTCGTGGCGGACAACATTGTGACGACCTCGCCGACCATGACCACGGACAACATCATCGTCGGCGCGGGCGGACTGCACCTTGAGACGCTTTCCATCCCGGACAACGCGACAGTCCTGTATGATCCGGTCAAGACGCCAATTTACGTGTGGGGCAATGCGGAAGGTAGTTTATCCATCGGCGAGGGCGTGAAGTTCAAGCTCACGCCGAACTACGCGAACATGACGCTCGGCCGCGTGATTCTCTTCGCCTACAAGGATGCGTACGTGACGGGGCTTCCTGAGAATCTCAACACGCTCCTCGACGCCACGAGTATTGCGCCTGGCGCCACCTTCACCATCACGAGCGAGGATGTGCCGGACAGCACCCCCTTCAGAAAGCAGCTCGTCCTGACGGTGGGCGACTACGCGAACAACGCGAAGGAGATTCGCCTGACGTGCATCGGCGACTCCATCACGCAGGGCACGACCCCGACCATCGCCGGCGCAGCTGCCAGCGACATCGCGCAGTACCGCACGTCCATCGCGGCGCGTCTCGCGGCGAATGGCTACAGGCCGAAGATGCTCGGTATCTGGAAGTACGGCGACGCGGACGGAGCGAAGATCGTGCAGTCTGCTGACTGGGTCTGGCATAGCGGCATCAGCGGCGACCGGATCAAGACGGCCGGCACGCGCGGGGGCGTCCGCGACAACCTGCACGTCTATCTCGACGTCGCGGGCAAGGTCGATGCGCTCACGCTCCTCATCGGCACGAACGACCTGGGCGCGGGCGATACGGCGGAGGAGACGTATGTCGCCTACACGAACCTCGTCTTCGACATCGCGCGGCAGCGTCCGGCGACGAAGATCATCGGCTCGACGATTCTCGACCGCAACGGGGCGGAGAGCGAGAACCACGCGAAGGTCGTCGCGTTCAACGCGCTCCTCGCGGCGGACTACGCGGCGAACAGGCTCCCCGCGAACTACGTGATGCTCGACCTCTTCGCCGAAGTGCCGCTCACGTCGGGCCCGCACGGCAACTTCAGCGACGACCTGCTGCATCCGAGCTGGATCGGACATTCCGCGATCGCCGAGTGCTTCGCGGCGGGAATCACGAACGCGCTGCCGTTCGCGTCCTACGCAGGTCCCATCGAGGACGAGGCCAGGGACACCCCGCAAACCGCGCTTGGCGTCGCGGGCATCGCGGCGACGACGGAGGGCGCTGGACTCGGTGCCTACACGAATGGCATGGTTCACGTGTTCACGATCGATCCATCCAGCACGAACAACACGTTCACGAGCGCGCCCTACACGGCGACGAACACGGTGACGGCACTCAACAGGCCCGTCACGAAGGCCGGCTACTTCATGGAGCTCGTGCGGAAGGGGACGAGCCGTCACCGCTGGGTGTGGGTTGACTTCGACGCAACGGGCAAGACGCTCGATGAGATCGACTTCCCGTGGACGGGCGCGAACGTTGACTTCGTCGCGGACGACCTCCACGTGTTCTCGAACGATGGCTCGATCCACAACATCGCGGCGAACGCCTCCGGCGTGAAGGGCGCGATCGAGGGAACGCACTTCAACTACTCCGGTACTGACGACAACGAGAACGTCCCCGGCGACATCACGGCGGGTATCTACGGCTGGAACGACACGCTTGGATCCAGCGGTGGATACGGCAGCTTCCAGGCGCATCGCATCTTCAACGAGGGCGAGCACTGGAATGAAGGCGAGGTTCTCTTCGCGTGGAACGCATGGGGAACGTCGCAGACAAGTGCAAATGACCAGGTCGGCATCGGCACGTTCTTCTACTCTCAGGCACTGGGAGGCGATGGCAACAGCGCAGACTATACGTTCACGTCGGGTGCGGCGAGCGGCGCGGCGGACACCATCACCGCCGCCGGCTACCAGGTGGTCCACTTTGAAATCTGGGCGACGTTCGACGGCGAGCCGCGGCACGGCGTGTGGTGCGGCGCGGGCATGGACGGCGACTTCGACACCGCCGCTAACTGGGAGGACGGCGTTGTGCCGTCCGACGGGGACAACATCGACTTCAGCGCGATTCCCGCCGCGACCACGATCTCCGTGACGGGGGCATCCACGAACAAGACGTTCGGCACGGCGACGATGGGCTCGAGCATCGTCACCTTCACGGGCAATGTCGCGTTCGCGGGCATCGCCGACACCTCGAAGGTCGCGGTGGGCGCGGATTCGACCGTCACGATCAACGGCGACCTTGAAATTTCGGGAAGCGCCGATCCGACAGTCGTGGTTGACACAGTCGCCGCCGGAGGCAAGTTCATCGTGACGGGTGACATCGTTGCGAAGGAGGACTTCACGGGCCTCCTCTACCAGTGCAGAAGCTGTGGAGGCGGCGCGGTGCAGGCGAGGGGAGTTGTCAACAACTCGACGGGCAATAGCGACACGTGGGCGTTCCGTCTCGGCGGATATACCGCAGGGACTGCGTACTGGATTATTGGCGACCATGGATTGAGCGGAAGCAGAAACTTCTGGACGTACAAGGTCAACGGTACCTTCATCAACATCCAGCCGCTCGATACGGACTTCACCATTTCAACGGCCGTAAGCACGTACAACGCCGTGTTCACGTTCGACACGACGGGTGCGGACGGCAATCCGCACACGATAACAAACGTCGGTTCTATTGTCAACACCGGCTCGGTGAACGTATCCGGTTCTGGACGGTTTGTCGTCGATGCGGAGAACACGCTCTCTGGCGCGGTGACGGTTACGAACACGGCGACGCTCGCCGTCAACCCCGGCAAGACGATGACGACCGGCACGATCTCCGTATCCTCCAACGCGACGCTTCAAGTGGCGCAGTCGGGCGCGTTTGCGCTCGGCGGCGGGTTGACGCTCGCGGACGGCGCGATTCTTGGGTTCAACTTCACCCAGAAGAAGGTTGCGCCCGTGCTGGATTTGACGGGCAAGACCGTGACCGTGAACGGCGAAGTCAAGGTGAAGGTTACGGCGGCAACCGGGATTCGTCCGATAATAAAGAGCAAACAGTTTGCACTCACCTCCGGCGGCAAGTTTACGGGCGCGTCGGTTGCGCTTGCCGAAGGCTCGGCGGATTGGGTGAAGGGAGTTTCGGTCGACGAGAACGGCGACATCGTGCTGGCCGTCAAGGCCACTGGCGTTTTCATCCTCGTCCGGTAGGCAACGGGCGAGACGCCCGTTGTCCCAGTTGCGGGCAAGATGCCCGCCACCCCGATAACGGGCAAGATGCCCGTGCGCCGCCTTTCCAGGCGGCGGGTGGGTGGTTGTGGCCGTTTTCAACTTATCCCGCACGAGGGCGCGGATTTTGGTATAATACGTGCCGATGGAAAACGTAGAGCGCAGAATCAAGGTGCCCACGACGGGCGTGTTCGACTTTCCGAGCTTGATACTCGGAGGGAAGGGAAAGTACGTCGATAAGACGGATCTTCTGTACCAACTTGCGAACGATGCGGACCAGCAGCTCTTCATCTCACGTCCGCGAAGGTTCGGCAAGTCGCTCATGCTCTCCACGCTCAAGGCGATGTTCGAGGGGCGGCGCGAGTTGTTCAAGGGGCTTGCTATCGACGGACTGCCGTGGGAAGGATGGAAACAGCCGACGCCTGTGTACAGCTTCACGATGGGCGACGTGTCTGGAGAGAACTACGACGAGGTCAAGGAGCAGCTGGGGGAACTGGTTGACGGGCTGTTCACGCAGGTTGGACTTGCGATTCCCGAAAAAGGCACAATTCCCGGGAAGTTCAGGAAATTCATACAGGCCGCAGCGAAGAAGTCACCGACGGGGAAGGTTGTGATCCTCATAGACGAGTACGACGAACCGGTCGCCGCGTTTCTTGACGACATGGCTACGCTGAAACGCGTTCGCAAGCTGTTGCACGACTTCTACGAGAAATTGAAATTCAGTTCCGACTCAATCCGCTTCCTGATGATGACTGGCGTCACGAAGCTGACGAAACTTTCGGTTTTCTCTGGATTGAACCACCTGAAAGACCGTTCGATGGACGGGCGTTTCGCGACGCTCCTCGGCTACACGCCGGAGGAGCTGGACGGGCCCTTGCGCGAGAACGTTGAGGAGTTCGGCGCAAAGAACGGCAAGAATTTCGCAGAGGCGAAGGCGGGGCTTCTCTCTTGGTACGACGGCTATCGGTTCTCGCCACGGTCTGAGGCGAGGGTCTGCAATCCTGTATCGCTTGGCAGTGCGCTTGAGAGTGGCGAATTGAAGGGCTACTGGGAGATGACCGGCAGGACGTCGCTCATCATCAGCCGCATTGAGAGGGCTGGAAAACTGCCAAGCGACATTGAGAACGTGTCGGCGGATGCGTTCATGCTCGACGTGTGCGATGCGGAGTCGTTACCGATGGAGTCCCTGCTGTACCAGGGCGGGTATCTCACGATCAAGGAGACCAGACCCGGCGATCCTGATATGGGAAGAGAGGAGTGCTTCGTTCTCGCGCCGCCGAACCTCGAGGTGCGCGAGGCTCTGAAGCGCGACTATCTCTCTCAGGTGATGGGATTGAAGGAGAGCCCGTTCAACGCGCTCGTCGACAAGGCAAAGCAGCAGATAGCCTCCGGCAATTGGAAGGGGTATCTGTGCGAGTCGCTGTTCGGGCTCTACGCATCCGTCCCGCCAGACTGGCAGATTAAGGACGAGGCGGAGGCGAAACGCTACTTCCAGCTGTTTGCGTCCATGACGGGGGCGAATCCCCAGCCGGAAGTCGCGACGATGCTCGGCTACGCAGATGCGGTGATCGAGACGCCGAAGGAGGTGTGCGTGTTCGAGTTCAAGTACCGAAAGAGCGCGAAGGCGGCGATCAGGCAAATCCGCGAGCGCGGCTACGCGGACAAGTGGATCGGCGGCGAACGCCCCGTGACGCTCGTCGGCATCAACTTCAACCCGAAGAAGCGCAACATCGACATGCCGATCATCGAAAAAGAGTGTAAAGTGTAAAATGTAAAGTGTAAAGTTGGAACTGATGAATGATGGGATGGAAACGATGGAGATTGCAAAAACTTGTTGTTGTACGCTTGTTGTCATTCTCTGCATGGCGGCGGACGCGCAGACGTGTACTTTTCCCAATGTGGTCACCTACGAGGAGTTCGGCGCCGTCGGCGACGGCAAGACGGACGACCAGAAGGCCATCGTCGCCGCGCATGCGGCGGCGAACAAAAGGAAATTGCCCGTGCGGGCGGGCGATGGCAAGACGTACTACATCGGCGGCGGCGCGAAGGTGGCCGTCATCAAGACGGACGTCGACTTCGGCACGGCGAAGTTCGTGATCGACGACCGGACGCTTGAAAACTGCAAGGCGCCGGTGTTCCGCGTGGATCCGACGGCGCGTTCGTTCGAGGTGAAGGGCGTGAAGACGCTTGCGCGCGGACAGTCCCGCCTTGACGTGTCCCTGCCCGGTCCCTGTCTCATGGAGGCCGTGAACAGCAAGGTGCGCCAGTACATCCGCTACGGACTCAACCAGAACAACGGCTCGCCGCAGAAGGAGGTGTTCCTCGTCGCGGCGGACGGAACCATCGATCCCGCTACGCCAATCGTCTGGGACTACGCGGAGGTCACGCGCCTCACGGCGCATCCCGTGGACGCGAAGACGCTCACGATCAAGGGCGGGCGCTTCACGACGATCGCCAACCAGGCCGAGTCGAAGTACCGCTACCACGCGCGCGGCATCACCGTCAGACGGTCGAACGTGCGCATCGAGGGGCTCCGCCACGACGTGACGGGCGAGGGCGACCATGGCGCTCCGTACGGGAGCTTCGTGGGCGCCTCGTACAGCGCCAACGTCCTCGTGACAAACTGCGTGTTTACCGCGCACAAGACCTACCGCACGATCGGCGCCGCTGGCAAGCCCGTGAGCATGGGGTCGTACGACATCTCCGCCAACAACTCGGTCAACGTCTCCTTCGTCAACTGCCGCCAGACGACCGACATCAACGACAGGCGCTACTGGGGTATCTTCGGCTCGAACTACTGTAAGAACCTGCTCTACGACGGCTGCACGTTCTCGCGCTTCGACGCGCACATGGGCGTGGCGAACGCGACGGTCCGCAACTGTGAACTCGGCTACATGGGCATCAACGCGATAGGCTTCGGCACGTTCCTCGTGGAGAACACCACGGTCCGCTGTCGCTCGTTCTTCAACCTGCGCGGCGACTACGGCAGCACGTGGCGGGGCGAATTCATCGTGCGCAACTGCACGTTCGTGCCCAGCGACGGGAAAAAGGCCGCGAGCGCGCTCATTCACGGCCTTAGCACGGACTGGCACGACTTCGGTTATGCTTGCCACATGCCGCGCCGGATTGTGTTCGACGGTCTCAAAATCGACGACTCCCAGCATCCGGAGAAGTACGACGGGCCGTACGTGTTCGCGATGTTCAACCCGAAGAACACGAGCGCCGACTACGTGGAGAAGCATCCCTACCACGTCACGGAGGAAGTGGTCCTCAAGAACGTGACCACGGCGAGCGGCAAGCCCGTGAACCTGAGCCCGAACAAGTACATGTTTCGCAACGTGAAGGTCGAGATTACAAATACCAAATCGGAGAAGTTGAAATGAGGGGTGCCATTTGGTATAATCGCCGCATGAAAAATAGTTCTATCATTCTGTGTGCCGTTCTCTCGCTTAATGCGGGGGCTGCGGAGTTTTTTGTGGCAACCGATGGCTGCGATAAGGCGGATGGCTCGTCCGCGAAACCGTGGCGCACCATCCAGCGGTCGGCGGATGTCGCGAAGGCTGGCGACGTGGTGACGATTCGCGGCGGCACGTACCGCGAATGGGTGAAACCCGCGAACGCGGGGCGCGCGGGCGCGCCGATCACCTACCAGGCGGCGAAGGGAGAGAAGGTCGTCGTGACTGGCGCCGATCCCGTCAGGGGCTGGACGAAGCGTCGCGACGGACTCTGGACCGTTCGCCTGCGCTACGATTCTTTCGGCGGCCTCAATCCCTTCACCGACTTCATCTACGGCGACTGGTTCAGCAGCGGCGGACGGCAGCGCTTCCGCACGCGCCTCATCCAGGACGGCAAGCCGCTTGAACTCCACACCCGCGACCTCATCCTCGGCCACGGCGGCGCGGCCGACCGCGCGCTCGTGAACATCGCCGGCATCACCTCCGGCACGCGCACCGTGTCGGGCGATTCCGCTGCCGAGAAGAGCCCGAACGTGAGGCCTGGCTACCAGACGAAGTGGGGCATGGAGCTTGGCTGGATCTACGACAAGTCGACGATCCTCTACAAGGGCTTCGACCTCTCAACGCCCGTCGCGCGCCGTCTCAAGATCCACTTCTCGAGCATGTCGTTCAAGTCGCTGGTCGAGATCTGCGACGCGGCGAAGCCCGAGAAGCCGCTCGCGACGGTTCGCCCGCCCATCACGGGCGACTGGAGAAAGTACGATACGATCGAGGTGATGCTGCCCGACTCCGCCGCCGGCGTGAAGGACCTGCTCTTCCGCGTGCGCGATGCGGACGTCGTGGGGCGTCCGATGAACCTTGCCGGACTGGTCAAGCCGGGCAACGCCGTCCTGATCAAGGGCATGGTGTACGGCACGATCGTCGCCGCGTTCGAGAAGGACCCGAACGTCTGCGTGCCCGAGCTGATCGTGCGCCCAGCGTGCTTCTACCCCGTCGTCGAGCATCGCGACTACATCACGCTTCGCGGCATCACCTTCGTCAACGCCGGACCCAACTGGGCACCGCCGACGAGCGAACAGACCGCCATCGTGGGCACCAACTGGAGCAAGGGCTGGGTGATCGAGGACTGCGAGGTGTCCGGCACGGAGTGCAGCGGCATCACGCTCGGCAAGTACGGCGACGAGTTCGACAACGTAGGCCCGACCGCCGCAAACTACCACAACACGATCATGCGCTCGATCTCGAACGGACTCGACCGCGTGGGACACCACCTCGTCCGCCGCTGCCGCATCACCGACTGCGGCCAGGCCGGCATCTGCGGCTCGCTCGGCGCGGTGTTCTCCACGATCGACAACTGCGACATCTCCTACTGCCACTGGAAGAAGCCTTACGGCGGTGCGGAGATGGGCGGCATCAAGATTCACGCGGCGGTTGATTTCACGGTCTCCAACTGCCGCATCCACCACTGCGGCTCGCTCGCCGGCATCTGGTTCGACTGGATGGGACAGGGCGCGCGCATTGTCGGAAACAGGTTTTGGGCGAACACGCGCGACCTCTTCCTTGAGGTTGACCACGGGCCGATCCTCGTGGAGGGCAACGATCTCCTTTCCGGCACGGCGCTTCTGGCCTTCTCGCAGAGCGCGGCATTCGTTGGCAACCGTATCCGCGGCACGTACCGCTACCACAACGACAAGCGCCGCACGCCGATCTTCAAGCCGCATTCCGTCACGCTCGATTCGCTCGACAAGGTGGAGTGCGGACAAGGCGCGTTCATTTTCATCAACAACATCCTCGGCAACGACCCGCGCTTCGAGAAGGAGGCGCACAAGAGCCGTTACGAGGACAACTGGATGATTCCCGCCGCGAACTGGAAGGTCGATGAGACGACGGGCACGTGCAAGATCACGCTGCCTGCGGGCTCAAAGAAACCCGACTTCAAGCCGGTCGATGCGAAACGCCTCGGCAAGGCCGTCCTGCACGACCAGACGTTCCCCGAACCGACCCGGCTTCCGTTGCCGTTAACGGATAAGTAGTCTCCGTAACGAATACGACGAGACGCGGAGGCGGAAGGGCTATATGTCGCTATGAAAAAGAATACGTTTTTGCTTTTTGCGGCTTTAACCGCGTCTTCTGCGTTTTCCGGCGCGCCGCCGGCGCTCAAGGCCGGCGAGCCTGATGTGCTGCAGGATGCCGTGCTGTGGTTGGACGCGGACGTGTACAAGAACGCCTCCCCTGGTTGGGAGATGTATGATGGATGGCACTCTCGTGGCGGCTGCTTCGGCAGCACGTACGTGGATTCCCCGCACGCACCAATTTTTCGCAAGGATCAGGACGGGCGCCCCTATGTCGATTTCGGCAAGTTCTCCAGCGGACGCGACATCACGTTTTTTCGTTTCACCGACATCCGCACGGCGTTCGTGGTGGGCAAGCTAGATGCGGAACGCCACTGCCACTTCCTCTGCGACAGCAAGGGCTACGACTTCCACCGCGGGCCGAACGGCGAGTACGCCTCGCGCGAATGGTCCCCGAAAATCGCCCGCGTCTGGAACGGCACCAACGAGGTGGCGGACATCTACAGCGAGTGTCCGCCCACCGGCGTGACGCAGGTGTTTTGCGTGGAGACCTCCGCGCCGTGCGCCTGCGACAGCCTCACGATGGACAGACAGAGCCGTGAGCGGAGCGGCGGACGCGAACTGCGCGAGGTGGTTCTTTTCTGCCGCATCCTTTCGGACGAGGAGCGCCTTGCGGTCACGCGCCACCTGATCAAGAAGTGGAACGTGAAGACGGTCCCCTCGCCGCGAACCGAGCCCACCGACTGGAAATTCATCCAGCGCGACATCGACAACTGGCACCGCATGCCCACGAACGTGCTGGAAACGTCCGTCAATGCATCCGCCTGCATCCTCCCCGGCGATACGGACCCGCTCGTGGTGGCGTTGCGCCGTACGCGCGCGCTGCTCGACGATCTCTCCGCGTCGGTGGACCTTACCGCCGAGCGTACGGAACTTGCCGGTTATGCATTGGATGCGTTCGCCGTATTCGACACGGATTCACGTATCGCGCTCTTTACACGTGTGATGAATCTCAACCGGCGCATCTCGCTCAAGAACCCGCTCCTGAAGGGGATCGACCGCCTGCTCTTCGTCACGCACGAGCCACGTGGCTTCAACGAGTGGCGCGATGGTTCGCACATGTGCGACCAGTATTACGGTTTCCACGGCACGCAGAACGGCATCTCGCGCGGCGACGGACTGTACATCCTCGAAAACCCGTTTTCGGACAAGCCCGTCGCGCGCAACATCCTCGCGGGCAAGGTGATCGAGTCGGGCGCGTGGAAGGGGCAGACCCTCGATGGCTGCGCGATTATCTCGCCGGACATCGACTGGGACGGCAGGCGCATCGCGTTCGCCGCCGTGAAGAACAACAGCAAGCTCGACAAATGGGAGGACGGCACGTGCTACCACGTGTTCACGTGCAACCTCGACGGCTCGAACCTGCGCCAGCTCACCAGCGGACCGTGGAACGAGTTCGACCCGTGCTGGCTGCCGAACGGGCGGATTGCTTTTACCTCCGAGCGGCGCGGCGGCTACGTGCGCTGCTCGGGAAACCGTCCTGTACCGTCCTTCACCCTCCATACGATGTTCGACGACGGCACGGACATCGTCCGCCTCTCCCACCACGAGACGAACGAGTGGCATCCGAGCGTGAACAGCGACGGCATGATCGTCTATACGCGCTGGGACTACGTCGACCGCGGTTCCGGTCAGGCGCACCACGCCTGGACGTGCTTCCCCGACGGACGCGATCCGCGCGAGCTGAACGGCAACACGCGCATCAACGCGAACACCACGCCCCGGATGGAGATGAATATCCGACAGATTCCTGGATCGCGCAAGTACGTATCCACCGCCACGCCCCACCATGGCTGGGCGGCGGGCGCGCTCATCGTGATCGACCCGACCGTGCCGGATGACGGTGAGATGAGCGCCATCCGCCGCATCACGCCGGAGCAACCGTTCCCCGAGGCGGAGCAGGACACTTTCCGCAACCGCAACAGCGGCGCGTACGCGACGGCGTGGCCGCTCAGCGAGAAGTACTACATCTGCACCTACGACGGCAATGCCAACGGCATGTACAACGTGCCGATGCGCGGACGCCGCTACGCGATCACGCTCATCGACGTGTTTGGCAATAAGACGCGCATCTGGGCGCATCCCACGATTTCATGCCTCGATCCGATGCCGATCGGCGCGCGGAAGAGGCCGCCGATGATTCCCCACAAGACGCTCGAGGGTAGGCCGGAAAAACCGGAAAAACCGGATAATCCGGGAATTCCGGAAAAACCGGAAAATCCGGGAATTCCGGAAAATCCGGAAAATCCGGTTAAGACCGGCGAGATCGGCCTCATCAACGTCTACGACACGCGCATCCCGTTCCCGACGAACGAGACGATCACCGCCCTGCGCGTGTGGCAGCTCTTCCCGAAGGTGAAGCCGCTGCAGCAGAAACCCTGGCTTGGTGCGGAAATCCACCAGACCGGACGCCAGTGCCTCGGCACGGTGCCGGTGGAGGCGGACGGCAGCGCGTACTTCACCGCGCCGGTGGGCGTGCCCATTTTCTTCCAGGCTCTCCGCGCCGACGGTTGCGCCGTGCAGAGCATGCGCAGCGACACCTACCTGCATCCAGGCGAGCGGCTTTTGTGCAGCGGCTGCCATGAGCCCAAGGAGAATGTGCGGCGTACCGCCCTGACCACGCTCCCCCTCGCAATGCGCCGCGCGCCGAGTGCGATCAAGCCGGGGCCCGACGGTTCCGCGCCGTTCAACTACCGTCGCCTTGTGCAGCCCGTCCTCGATGCGAAGTGCGTCTCGTGCCACGGCGAGAAGCGCAATCCCAAGGCACCCGACCTCCGCGCAGGCGACTGGCGCAAGGACAAGTGGGGCTTCTCGACGAGCTGGAACAACCTTGTCCATCGCACCAATTACTTCGCGTGGGAAATGGTTGAGGAGAAGCGCGTGGACTGGCGGTTCTTCACGCCCGCCTACACGGAGCCGGGCCGATATCTCGCGATGAACGCCCCGCTCAGGAAGATGCTCGACGCGGGCCACCACGGCGTGAAGCTCACGCGCGAGGAGCGCGAGCGACTGATCCTCTGGATGGATTCCAACGGTCAGTACATCGCGCACGACCACGACCCCGAGGCCCAACGCGACGGAAAGATCGTCAAGCCCGTCCTTGAGTAATCGAGCGGCGCGGGAGAAGTATACCGCCCGTGTGGGTGCCAACTGTGGTATAATAGCGTCCGTGCAGAAGGCGAGTAAGAGATTCGCCTTGTTCGAGAAGGCTTTTGGGGAGGGGACGGACGTCCCGTCCTCCGTCCTTGCTTTGCCTTCGTTCTCCGGTTCGGCCACGGCGTTCGCCGCTGCCGCGCTGGCACGCGGGGAACGGCGCGCGCGGGGCGCGCGCCAGACCGAGGAGGATTCGCCTTTCGTTTTGGTGGTCACGCCAGGTATCCCGGAGGCGGATACGGTGGCGGATGACCTGCGTGTGCTCGAGGGTGAAAGCGGCGTACGCTCACTTGCCTTCCCACCGCCGCTGGAGGATGACCCTGCGTCCACGGCCGCACGCCTCAAGGTTTCTGCGGCCCTTGGCGCGTGGCGGATGCGCCCGTACCCGCTCGTCGTCGTGGCGCCAAGTGCGGCGCTCCTAACGGGTGTGCCGGACGCCGCCGCCGTGGGCGCCGCGACGATACGCCTTGTGCCAGGTGACGCCGGGAGCGCATTTTCAAAGGTACAGGCGAGTTTGGTCGCGGCTGGCTACGAGCGCGTGGGCGAAGTGGCGGCGATGGGACAATACGCCGTTCGCGGCGGCGTGCTGGACGCCTGGTCGCCGGATGCGGCGCGTCCCGTACGCGCGGAGTACTTTGGCGAGGATCTTGAGTCGCTGCGCGAGTTCGATCCCGCGCTTCAGACCTCCGTGAAGAAAATCCCCTCGGCGGAGCTGTCGCCCGTCAGCGTACCGTCCGGAGAGGAGACGCGTCTCCTCGACATCCTACCGTCCGGCGCGACGATCCTTTGGGTTGACCACAATTCCTACGTGGACCTCTCCCATTCGCTGCTGCAAAATGCGGATTTCCGCCAGATCTTCACGGGGATGCCTGCTCCGCCAGACGTACCGGAGGGAACGTTCCAGAGTTCGCCGCTGCCGGGGTTCGCGGAACTGAGCGCGGAGTCGGCGCGCAGCCCCGAACTGCTGGAGGCGGCGCGGGGGCGTCTGGAGGCGCACCTTGCGGCGGCGGCGCGGAAGGGGGCGCTCGTGGTGGAGGACGGCGAGCTCGCGGGCGGGTTCGAGGTGCCGGGTCTCGTGGTGGTGACGCGGGGCGACCGCGTGTTCGCACACCGGCGGCGCGCGCCACGCGTGCAGACGGCGAGCGTGGCGGGGCAGCGTCTTTCCGAGTCTTTCGACATCGAGCCGGGCGAGTACGTGGTTCACGTGGATTACGGCATCGGACGCTTCCTCGGGTCCACCGAGGTCGAGGTTGGCGACACGCGCAGCGAGGTGTTCACGATCGAGTACGCGGACGGCGGCAAGCTGCACGTGCCCGTGACGCACGCGCACCTCCTCTCGCGGTACGTGGGCGTGAAGGGCGAGCAGGTGAAACTGCACCGTCTCGACGGGCGGCGCTGGACGAAGGACAAGGCGGACGCGCAACGCGCAGTGCAGGATCTTGCGGCGTCCCTGCTCGAAACGCAGGCGCGTCGCGCCGTGGTGCCGGGCTTCGCCTACGACATCAGCGCGCCGGGCGTCACGGAGTTCGAGGCGGCGTTCCCCTACGAGGAGACGGACGACCAGGCGCGCGCGATCGAGGACGTGAAGCGCGACATGGCGCAGACGAAGCCGATGGACCGTCTCGTGTGCGGCGACGCGGGCTACGGCAAGACCGAGGTCGCGATGCGCGCCGCGTTCATCGCCGCGATGAACGGACGCCAGACCGCGCTGCTCGCGCCCACCACGGTGCTTGCGGAACAGCACTACGAGACCTTCCTCGCGCGCTTCGCCGACACGCCCATCCGCATCGAGGCGATGAGCCGCTTCCAAAGTCCCGAGGAGAAAAAAGGCACGCGCGCGCGTCTGCTCTCCGGCGCCACCGACATCGTGATCGGCACGCACGCCATCCTCTCCGACCGTGTGCAGTTCCACGACCTAGGCCTCATCGTCATTGACGAGGAACAGCGTTTCGGCGTGCGCCACAAGGAACACCTCAAGCGTCTGCGCGCCACGGCGGATGTCCTCACGATGAGCGCCACGCCGATCCCGCGCACGCTCTACCTTTCCATGACGGGCGCGCGCGACCTCTCGATCCTGCGCACGCCGCCGCGCGAACGCGTGGCCGTGGAGACGAGGATCGTGCGCGATACGGACGAGACGGTGCGCGCCGCGATTACGCGCGAGCTCGCGCGCGGCGGGCAGGTCTACTTCCTCTACAACCGAGTCTCGACGATCAGTACGGCGGCGGCGCGCCTGCGTGCGCTCGTACCGGACGCGCGCATCGAGGTGGCGCACGGACAGATGCCGCCCTCCATGCTTTCTGCGAAGATGCAGGCGTTCTCGAAGGGACGCTCGGATGTGCTGCTGTGTACCACGATCGTGGAGAGCGGACTCGACATCCCGCGTGCAAACACGATCCTCGTGGATCGTGCAGACCGCTTCGGGCTCGCCGAGCTTTACCAGCTGCGCGGACGCGTAGGGCGTTCCGCACGGCAGGGCTACGCCTACTTCCTCCTGCCCGTCGAGGGACTTGTGGATGCCGAAGCGCGCGAGCGTCTCGATGCGCTGAAGCGCCATGCGGGACTCGGCGCGGGGTTTGGCATCGCGATGCGCGACCTCGAAATCCGCGGCGCGGGAAATTTGCTCGGACGCGAACAGAGCGGACACATTGCTGCCGTCGGGTTCCAGCTCTACTGTCAGCTCCTCCAGCGCACGGTCGCTCGCCTCAAAGGCGAAAACGTGCCAGGTGTGGTGGACGTGACGCTCAACTTCGACTTCCTCGACTTCTCGCCGGGATCCGACGACGCCGACGAGATGGGCGCGTGCCTGCCGTACGACTACGTAGCGCATGGACTTCCACCGGCGTCTCGCCGAAACCTCCACGCTCAAGGACGTGACGCGTCTGAAGGGCGAACTGGCCGACCGCTACGGCAAGCTCCCGAAGGCGGCACTGCGTCTCGTGAAGCTCGCGGAGCTGCGCGTGCTGTGCGCGCAGGCGGGCATCCGCCGCATCGACGTACGTAAAGGCCGCGCCGTGTTCTACAAGGCGGACAAGCCAACCCCTGCCTTCGTGGAACAGCTTACCGCCCCCACGCCCGAGAAGCGCTTCGCCGCCTTGGCGAAGCGCATCCTCCAATCTGAAGATTGCGACAGAATGAAGCCGTAGCGACGAGACCTAGCAGAACGACAGTTCGGGACAGTTTTCTTGGACGGCAGCGCGGAATAGTTCCGGTTGGCGCAAAGCAATCGTGAGCAGTACACGGGCGGCACCCGTTGGACGTCGTCTCCCTTGTTCCCAGTTCCGCAACGTGCCGACGCTTACGCCCATGAACTTTGCAAAGGCGTCTTGACTAGCATGAAACGTCTGGCGCACAAACTGTACATCTTCTTTTTTGTCAACGACAAATCGACGGGATGGAGCCTTCTCGCCACGCAGAATCTGCGCACCTTCTCGCATGCTCTCAAGTAGGTTCTCAAAGTTCTTCTTGTTCATGTTTGAACTCCTTCGCAATTTCCCGCATCATTGAAATCTGGTTTGGGGTTAGGTTCTCTCGTTCTCTTTTCAGGTAGACATACAACATCAGGATTTGATTGCCATTGTCCCAATAGTAAACCAAGCGTGAGCCTCCGCGCTTACCTCTACTAGAACCACTCCATCTGATCTTTCTCACGCCTCCTGACCCGGGGATAACTGGTCCAGCATCAGGATGCTCGGCCAGGTAACCTTGCAGTTCCCCGTATTCGTCATCGTCCATAACCTGGACAATGCGTCTAGTGAACAAACTGGTCTCTACGAAAATCATGCTCTAATTATACGCCATTGGCGTAGATTCGTCAATTACCATTTTGCAATTGCGATCTTGCTGAAACAATTCTTGAATTCAGGTATGGTCTCAAGTCCGATGGTTGTGATATAATGAAGCCGTGAACAAAGGTCTCAAATTGCAAGTGTTCCTCACCGTCGCGCCCGCGATTCTGCTCGCGTGCGCGGGGTTGTGGTTGCTCACGCACGTGGTGCGTAACATGGAGGCGAATCGGGAGGCGTTCGAGGACCTGCGCAACGAGAAGTGGAAGAACCTCATGCACGACGTGCAGGGGCAGCTCCGCCGGAAGTCCGACGTCAAGCGCGAGACCGTGCTGCGGCAGGTGCTGGCGGAAGAGCCTTACGCGCAGGCTGCGTTCTTCTGGCGGAAGGGCGAAGGGCTGGTCTGCAATGTGGACGTTCCGCCAGACTTGGCGGCGCAGTTCCCCCCCGATTTCTCGTGGAAGGAGAAAGGGCAGACGCCGCGACAGCGCGCCCTGCAGGCATACGGCGATTACCTGGTTGCCTGGCAGCGCATCCAGGGCGAGAAGGAGGTGGCAGGCTTGCTCGTGGGGAATCCGGAACGTCTGCCGTTCGACGATCCAACTATGCTCTACTGGGTGGGCGGATGTTTTGTCGCGCTCGTGCTGCTTGTCGCGGGCGTGGGCGCGTGGTTGCTCGTCCGCGCCGCGCACAAAGCCCGTCTGGACGCCCTTACAAAGACGAACTTCGTGTCGCTCGTCTCGCACGAACTCAACACGCCGCTTACGGCGATTATCCCCTACGCGGAAATGCTGCGCAAAGGACAGATTACATCGGATGAGGACAGGCATGAGGCATACGAGGTAATCGCTGAAGAATCCGTGCGCCTGAAGTCGCTCGTGGCGGAACTGCTCGACTTCTCGCGTCTGGAGCGGCGCACGAAGAAATTCACGATGACGGACTTCGATACGGCCGAACTCGTGCAAAACGTCGTGCGGCTCATGCGCGGACGCTTCCCCGAGAACGCGCCGTCCGTATTAGCCGAGGGGCAGCTTCCCGTCTATGCGGATGCGGACGCCGTGAAGGCGATTCTGATCAACCTGCTCGACAACGCCGCGAAGTACGCGCCGGGTGCGCCGGTGGAGGTCGTCGCCGAGAAGGGCGGTACCGGCGTGCGCGTGGAGGTGCGCGACCGCGGGCCGGGTTTGACGCCTGATGGCCTGCGCAACGCCTTCACGCGCTTCTGGCGGGCGGATGACAGCACCACGGCGTCCGTGGGCGGTTTCGGTCTGGGGTTGACGATTGCGCGGTCATACGCGCGCGAGATGGGCGGTGACCTCACGTGCGCTGCGCGTGAAGGTGGTGGAACGGTTTTCACGTTGGAATTGAAGGAGACAGAAAATGGCTGACATTCTGGTGGCAGAAGACTATCCCGCCACGCGGAGCGCGCTGCGCACGCTGTTGAAGTCTGCGGGGCATACAGTGCGCTTCGCCGTCAACGGAGAGGAGGCGCTTGCGCAGGTGGCACAGAAGCGTCCAGATCTGTTGCTCCTAGATGTGATGATGCCGAAGAAAAGCGGGTACGAGGTATTGAGCGAGATCCGGCGCACGGATACCGCGTTGCCTGTGATTCTCCTAACGGCGAAGGGCGAGAAGTCCGATGTGATTCTGGGTCTTGGCTTGGGGTCCGACGACTATGTGAAAAAGCCCTTTGACAACGATGAGCTGCTTGCGCGCGTAGCGGCGGCACTCCGTCGGGCGGAGGTGTCCGCTCCGCCGGCCGTACCGACCGCACCCGCCGCAGTTCCTGATACCACTATGCTCGAGATGGGCGACTTCACGTTCGCGTCCTTCCGCGTGGAGGCGAAACGCCTCAAACTCGTCGACGCGCGCGGGCGCGTGAAGGATTTGTTCATCAACGAGTACAAGATACTCCACTATCTCGCGCGCCATCCAGGTGAGGCGGTGAGCCGCGACGATCTGCTGAAGGTGCTGTGGGAGGACGAGACGTATTTCGGCACTACGCACTCCATCGACCAGGCGATCTGTCGTCTTCGCGCGAAGCTCGGTCCGGCGGGCGCGTGCATCGAAACCGTCTACCGCGCGGGCTATCGCTACGTCCCTCCGAAATAGGATCATTTTCTGGGGCGGCGACCATATATGTTAACGCCCTGGCGATGTGAGCTTTGAACGAGCCTCTTCCAAGAGTAGCTCTACTTCAAGGTTCATTGGATCAATGATCATAACCGCTTCTGCTGCTTGAATACAGCCATTCCAGTCTCCTGTGGCATGGCATGATTTTACTCGAGAGACCAACCACTTTAGACGTTTGGATGATTGTTGCTGTAACGCTATGTGAAGACTGCCCTTGGCGCGTTGCAGAAAATTGAGCGTCATCTGGAATTGCCCAGCCTTAAATGTTTCTTTCGCCTCGGTTAATAATTTCTCGCCCTCGTCTAGGAAAGGATTTATGAAACCCAACTCTTTAAGACCTCGGCACTTTGGTAAGATACTCCTTTCGATTTCCTGAAATAAATTTTTCGCGTCCATTCTATATTGACTATTCGCATTGTCTTCCAGCCACTTTAGTTCGTTGAGCATGTCATTAATAGTTTGACTCATAGCTCTGAGAAGATGGTCGGCCTCATCGGCGTTTTGCGGCATGGTACAGTTGACAATGTCATTAAATTTGGTATCGAATCTATTAAGATGATTCTCAAGCCCAGTTGTGTCATCGCGAAAAGGCTGGGATTTTTCATAAGATTTACGAGCGATTTTCTTGAGATCGTTGATGCCTCTTATGCTAACATCAAGGCGTCGTAATTGTTCTTGTCTGTTTCCCTCTTTCTGTGCTTCCTCGGCCTCTTTTAGAAGTCTCTTGATTTTTGGGTCTTGCTCTACCTTTGGCGGTACAGGTTTCGGCGCGGGCTTGGGGGGCAGCTGGACGACCGGCGGAGCGGGTTTCGGCGCGGGCTTGGGGGGCTGCTGGACGACCGGCAGCGCGGGTTTCGGCGTAGGCTTGGGGGGCAG
>CADCOC010000065.1:43816-80028 GCA_902802945.1 uncultured bacterium
GGTTTCTGTGTGGGCTTGGGGGGCTGCTGGACGACCGGCAGCGCGGGTTTCGGTGTGGGCTTGGGGGGCTGCTGGACGACCGGCGGAGCGGGTTTCGGCGTGGGCTTGGGGGGCAGTTTAACGACCGGCGGCACGGGTTTCGGTGTGGGCTTGGGGGGCTGCTGGACGACCGGCAGCGCGGGTTTCGGCGTGGGCTTGGGGGGCTGCTGGACGACCGGTGGCGCGGGTTTCTGTGTGGGCTTTGGGGGGGGCTGGACGACCGGCGGCGCGGATATTGGATTTTCGGGATTAGAAGAAGAATCGCGCCACAATAACCATGTCGTTGCAAGGATTCCGACAAGAACGACGGCACCTACAACAGGCGCTACCGCTTTTATGCGCTTTCGTAGCTCTTTTTCTACGGCTTCCACAAATTCCTCACATGAGGCAAAACGGGCTGAAGGAAGTCGCGACAATGCCTTTTGGAATGACGAACGGCATGGACACGAGTCTGGTAATTCCAATGGCCGCGTACATACGGCCATTTTAATAGTAGATAAATCATTGGTCGTGAATGCTGATGCGAATGGAACAGTTCCTGTCAAGAGGTAACAAAGCAATACGGCAAGGCCGTATTGATCCGTTGCGGCGCACTGTTCCTCATGGTTCCACTGCTCCGGTGCCATGTAGGGCCATGTCCCGACCGTATCAGCGTCCACATCGGCTACGGTATGTGTTCTGCCCGCACTCATTTCCGTAGCCAAGTCGAAATCAATCAACCGTGCCGTGATACTGCCGTCAAGTCTCTGTTCTACGATGACGTTTGACGGTTTGACGTCCCGATGAAGGACGTTTTCGCCATGTGCATAGTCTAGTGCTTGCGCAATTTGCTTCGCGATCTGAATGGCCTGATCGACGGGGGCGCGCCTTTCAGGGAATTGCCGCCGCCACTGTGAGACCGTCATGCCCGGAGCGTAAGCCATCACCATCAGCATGTCGCCGACGGTTAAACGCAGATTCTCCTGGACGGTCGTGTCGTAGTAGATAGTGGACTTCAGGCGTTGCAGATGGAGAACAGGTGCAATATGTGGATGGTGCAGACGGGAGACGAGGGCGAAATTGTCGCGAATCCGCACAAGTTCCTCGGCGTCATTGCTGATAAGCGGTGGCAAGCCCTTGACGACCACGTCGATTTTAGCATCTGTGTCGTGAGCGAGATAGACGGCTCCGAATTCTCCGCCACCAAGGCGACGCAAGATTGCGTACTGATCGAGGATGGCAAGCGTCGGCTTGGAGTCCTTTGTTCCCCGCTTAAAGGTTACAGCCTTATCGAGGTAATCCTCAAAAGAGTCTGTTTGTGCACTCGCAGGTTCCGGCTTTCCTTTTGCCATCGTCACTATTGTTACCTTTACTTCCGTTTTAGCAATTCGAGTTGCCTGTTGTACTCGTCCTGTGTGATGAATCCCAGCTTCTTGAGCTCGCGCAGGCGCTCCTCGCTTATGCCATTTTGCGCCGTCGGCTCTGGACTAGGCGATGGCGTGGGTAGCGGTGCAGATGAGAGTGCTGGTGACGGCACAGCTGGTTCCGGCGCGGGCTGGGGCTGCGGCGCGGGCTGGGGCTGCGGCGCGGGAAGTTCGGGTTCGCGTCTGGGCTGATTCACGTTTGGCCGAGGCACTACCATGGCCGTTACACGGGGGGGAATATGCCCTCGTGGACGATACCGAAGTGGCTTGGGCCCCCTGTCCACTACCGTGCAACCGGCAAGCAAGAGGACGAGCCCAGAGCAGATAAGGCTTTTACTGTGCATTGAGTTTTACCGGAGTTCCTGTTACCCGCGTTCGCGTGAATACGGGAAGAATAGGGAAAGGCAGAAGAGTTGTCGAAAGAAAGGTGAACTGTTCTACGTCAACCGCCATGGCCGTAAGGGCATCTGCCCCGGAGATGCGTCCAATCGCATCGGACAGCGCATGCCGCTGGGGGGAACCTGCCGCGCCGAAGGTGAAAAACAGCCATTGGACCTGCGTACAGGTTCCAGACACCTCGGCGGCGAGTTCCGTATATCTGCCCTGGCTTATTGGAGATGAGGACGACACGAAAGACGAGGCAGATGAGAGACACCCCGCTGCGAAGAGCAGAGTAGTCAACAGTACTGAGGTTCTTGTTAGTTTATTCATTTACGCATTCCTTTCTGGTTTATGGAGCAAGTTCGCTAAGCCGCGCGACAAGGTATTCGTTGGCGCTGATCTCGTTTATGAAATTCGCCAGTACGCGCTGTACGGCCTCATAGACGCAGTTGGGGACAGTGTTCTCGTCCATCATGGTCCCGATGGTCTTTACCTCGTAGACGTTATTGAAATACGGCTTGTCCTGATGGTGGGGGTTGAGCAACATAATGGCGAGGGAGAGCGAGAATGAGAGGTCGTCGCCATCGCGACTGAGTATGACCTTCCGCGATTCAACTTTCAACTCGATCTTGGCATGTTCCGCTGCGTTTACCTGCCTGAAATTGGAGTTGATCAATATGGCGCATTCCTCGCGAACCACCGCCTCTACCGGAAACGCCGGGCCAGGCTCCGTAGAGCCCGACAACTTGTTGACAACGAGAGTCGCTTTTTCCGCGCAGTTGATCAGGTTCAGGATACAAGGCACGTTGCCGGTTTTCTTGACAAGGACAGGGCTGTCATAACTGTCTACAAACACCGGGACGTTGGCCGGCTGCCGTAATTCGGAAACCGAGTGGCACCCGCACAACGGCGCGAGCGCGCCGGCCAAACAGATTATTCGCCAGATAGTCACTTGCCCACTCCTTTCTTCTCCGCCTGCCAGCGTTCAGTCGTCTGGCGCCGCCATTCGTCCCTGTTCATTATTCCGATCTCGACAAGTCGTTTCAGCTTCTTGGCCTCTTCCGTATCGGGCCTGTGCCATGCTGCGGCAATGTAGTCTTCTAACGTCTTGGGGACAGGATGCGTGTATGTGCGGGATGCTCCCCAGCCTGGCGTCATTACGCGTTCGGCCTGAATAGGGGCGGGGAACAGGACTGGACCGAATTCGGTTGAGGGTTGCGCCGTCTGCTCGCAATCGGCCAACTCGCGTTCGGCAATGGCCCGACGGACGGCGGCAGCAACCGTCTTGACGAAAACATCGCGGAGGCGCTGTGGTCGCAATCCGCGACCAGTCCCGATTGTTCCCTCATCCCGGATTTCGGCCACTGCCGACACAGCATCTGGCGGGGAGTCCATGTCCAGGCGGGATAATCCGAACTGGCTATCGATCTTGACCTGCGCCACTTGCGCCGTAGCATAGACATGATTGGGATTCCTGTCGATGAACTGGACAATTACGTCAAACGAGATTTCATCCGCCAGATGCCCCGGGAAAACGCCAAACGTGCAACACATTGGCCAGGCGATAGAAGACCGTCCTAGCCGTTTCTCTTCGATTGGCACGATCCCGATCCTGATTCGCGAGGCACCGGCGACGGCGTTCGTCAGTCCAAGCTCTTGGGAGATGTCATCCAGATAGGTTGTCGCAATCAGGGCGTTCTGCTCGGAAAGCCACGCCAGATTAGGCATCCGCGCTCGCTCCTCGACATTGTTGGGCGCCAAGTGGCGGAAATCTATGCCACCGTCAATCCCTTCAAGGAGATAGTTGTGCTTTGGGCGATCGCTTGGCATGGAGTTCGTGTCTATGAATCCACGGCAGCGCCATGTGGAACACCCAGAGACGATGACGATGGCCGCGGCGACGACGCTTAGTCTCACAATAAAATGCATGTCAACCTCTTGTCGTCAACGTGTCACTTCTTGGCCGGTGCCGCTGGGGTCTTACCTTCATAAGGCAAGTCAACTACGACCGGTAGGGAGAGTCGTCCTTCCACCTGCTTTGCGGACTTCATCTCGCCCTCTGTTTCGCGGGGTTTTGCGGACGGAGTGTTACGGGGCAAAAGTCCCCCCTCGTGCAACAGGAAGTTTTTGACCGCCGAGGACGTCCGCGCGGCGTCCATGACGCCTGGTGCATTGACGTCCACTCCCCTGGCAACAAGCCATTGGGCAACCGCCAGCCGTTCATGTCGTGCAGCGATGATCAGCTGCTCGGGGCCGTACACGGAACCGGCGTCAGCCAACATGTCAAGGACGTCGCGGCTGCCCGCCTTGCATGCAACGTCGAAAGCCGACATTCCGTTGGTCGAACAAATGGAAACATCCGCCTTTGCGGCAAGGAGGGCTTCGACAATTGCAGGCTGATTGCCGCGTGCTGCGTCGAACAGGGCAGTTTCCCCCGATTCGTTCTTGGCATCTACCTTGTTCTTGGCCAGCATTGCCGTCAGTACGGAGATGTTGCCGCGGCGAACGGCATAGTGCAGTGCCCCGTCCCCTGCGGCGTCCACTACTGTCACGTCCGCCCCGCGCTCAACTAGGCGTTGTATGAACGCAGTGCGGCCAAGCTGCACTGCCAGCAAAAGCGCGGTGCGCTTCAGCGGGTCTCTCTGGCTGACTCCGTTGACGTCTGCGCCGAGTTCGAGTGCCCGGTCAAAGACCGCCGGCTGGTCAAGGTAAACCGAGCCTAAGACAAGCGCCGTTCCAAGCTCCTTGTTGAGCGTCTTGGTCTGTTTCAGCAGGCGCATGGCACGGGCGTATTCGCCCAGAATCGCGTTGACGTGCAGTTTTGCCTTACGCGTCTTTTTGACAAGTTGCTTGGCAATTGCATCTTCTGCCATTGCGATTTGAGAATCGTATACCACTTCCTGGTCCATCTTCGTGAGCAGTTCCTGGTATTCCTGCCGGTCTACGAGCATGGCGATAAGGTCGGCAAACGCGAGCTTTTCCGCCTCATCCTTGGTCGGAAGCTCCTTCGGGGCATTCAGCTCGTCGCATAGCTTGGCCACCCAGTCTACGGCCGACAACGTCACGGCTCCGGACATCTCGCGGAGGATGTCCTCCTTCTTCTTTCCGGCGGAGAGCGCGACAAGACCCTTCTGCGCCGCGTTCAGCAGGACTTTCCTGACCTCTTCTGCCTGAACGGAGTCGCCACTCAGCCGGAACCGTGGCGGACGTGCGGCGGCATCGGCGGCCGCATGGTCACGCACGATTTTCTCGATGTGGGCGCGAAGTGCGGTATTCATCTCGCTCGTGGTAATGGAAACGACCTCCTTCTTCATCAGATCAAGGATGTCCTTCTTGACGCTTGAAATGACGGCTGCAGCTGCAACCTGGTCATAGTATTGCGCCATGATGGCCTTCTCGAATATGCCAAGCGCCTTTTCAAGTGAACTCAGGTCCGCGGCCGGAGGCTCTTGGGATTCTCCGCCTTTAACCGATTCGATGAGCGAGGATATCCGTTTGTTAAGCGTTGCGATGTAATTGGTCGTCGCAGGTTCCTCTATCGCCAGGTCGAGCATGTTTTTCTGAATTTCGTCAAGTGCTTTTAGAATGTCCGCGTACGATTCGTGGACGTATGGATAACCGTCAATCCACTCTTTGAGCGCCCGGAAGTCTCCTGCGCCCCAAAACTTCTCGACCTGCGCGTTGATGTCGTCCTGCAGAACCGCGAGCTGGGCTGGGTTGACGAGCGTGTTGATCGCTCCCAGTCGCGATGCGTAGACAGCCTTGTCAAATTTATCATTCCCCGTGAGCGCCACTTCGCGTAGCAATGCGCGCGCTTCGGAGAACTTCTTTTCGGCAAGCAGGTCAGACACACACCGGCCGATGAGGGCATGCGCGCACTTCATTTTCAGATTCGCAATTCGGACATTGATTGCATTGGAGCCGAGGCGCAGGACTGGCTCGTGGGAGTCGGCTTCCAGTCGCGCGATTTCGGATGCAAAACGATCTTGGATTGTCTTGATTATCTTGTCTGATTCCTTGCAATTGTTCTTGACGAGCACCGCACGGCAGGCTTCCAGCTGGGCCTCATACCGCGCCAGCTTGTCTTTCGGTAGCCTTTTTCCGGGAATGGCCTTGTCCTTCACCTCGTCGATGTAGCATGCGAGATCTTCTGCCTCCGCCGTCAGCTTCGCGACCTCTTTCATGATCGCCACGACGTTTGTCTCTGCCACGCCCAAGTCGATGACCGACTTCTTGATTTCGTCGAACGTGTCGTCGATTTCTCCGGGATAGGTCTTGATGGGGGGGTATGCCTCGAGCCATGCAAGGCCTTCCGTGCACTTGCCACTGGCACCGAACTCGTCCGTCTTAGCGAGCAGCGTTTTTTCGATTTCCTTCCAAAGTGCCGGGTTGATACGCGTGAGGAGTTCATTCCGGGCGATTGCAATGCGCGCCTGCGCGTTGGCCTTGTCGATGTCTATGAGAATGTTCACGACCTGTTTACGCGCTGCCTCCGCGTCATTATTGAGCTTTACGCGGAGCTCCTGCAGCATCTTCTCGTTCTCGGCCATCACTTTTGTGAGGTTGGCGATGAGCTGGTCGCGAAGGGCGTCGATACGCTTGTTGATCGCAGACGCCCCAAGTTTGTCGAGTACCTGGGACACAATGACTTCCCTTTTCTGCGGTGCCGGCTTGGGAAGGTTGGCAATGAGTTCGGAAATGTGCTTGGCCAGCCAGTCGACGACCTTCGTGGTGTTGTCGTTTGTGCAGTCGTATAGGAGAAGCGACTCTTTGTATTCGGCAAGAAGCTGCTGATAGGCCGTCTCGTCGACCTTGGGTTCTTCGACTTTCGGCGCCTCTGTAGTGACCGTTCTGCTTTCGTCAACAGTGTCCATCAGGTTAGCCGCCTGCGTCATGAACCGGATCGTCTGCTCGACGATTTTGTCGCATGCACTCTTGGGTACGTTAAGGCGGCTAAGCTCTGCGACGAGCGCCCCGACCTTTTCGTCGAGGATGCTTGTATACGTCCTGATATTGGGATAATTTCTCAATGCGGCGATGCCGTTGGCTGGCTGTCCGGCCTTGATGGCTTTGTCGGCAATGAGGCGCATCTCCTTCTCGATAATCGGCCATTCCGCCACGTTGATGGTTTCCTCCAGCAATTTGACGGCGTCCTCGTGTACGCGGTCGTTGACCTTCGCCATGCGCACGCCGTCGATTTCGGCGTTTACGCTTTCACGCCAGGCAACCTCGCGGGCCCGCTCAAAAGCCGAGCGCGCCGCAGAAAATCCGTTCGTTGCTGCTGCCGCTGTAGCCTCGCTAATCAGACTGTCCACGGAGGTTCGTATCCGCTCGTTCTTGTATGAGATCCACTTCTGGACGACATAGTTGTCCCTGCGCTCGTTGAATTCACTTTCAACAGCCTTGCGGATGTCGTCCTTCTGCTTATCGGTGAGATTGGTCAGGAAAAACGCGCTGATGGCGCTCTCGCTTAGTTTGGGCAGGGTTTTCCCGAACCTCTGCTCTGAGACGTATTTCAGCATTTCCTCTTTCTGCGCATTGACCGCCTTGTCGCGGCATTCCTCGAACGAAATGCATCCACCGACCAATGCAACCAACGCCGCGGTGCCGATGCCGAGCTTGTAATTCCTCATTTGTTCGAACTCTCCTGGCCCAATTCGCAAATTGCCGAACGTTTGCCGGGCCAAGCGCCCGTTCGACACTGAGTCCAGCAACAAGGCGAACTCTCGGAACGGCATAAGTTTATCACATGAACTTCTCGGATGTCAATACGTCCGTTGCTGGTGAGATCTCGGGTGAAAACTTGTGCGTCCGGGTTGGCTCTTCGGGGGATATTATGGTATAATGCGTGGCGATGGAAAAATGCGAAGTGAAAATCAAGGTCCTACGACGGACCCTCCGCCTCGTACCGGGCAGCGGACGTCCTTTACGGGAAACTGAATTAGAAATACGAGGTGAATGCTATGATAGCCAGAACATGCTTGATGTCGTGTGTGCTTGCGGCGGCAATGGCCGCCGCGGACGAGCTTGAGAGGGACTGGATCGCGCAGGATGGCGCGACGGCGACGAACGGCGTGCCGCACGAGTCGTGGCGTGCGGAAATGCTCGCGCGGCGCGAGAAGCGCCTCGCGCCGGTTGCCGCGTTCGCGAAGAAGTGGGTCTATTGCAGGCACTACGTCATGGGCGGAAGCCACTATGCGTACACGGAGGCGCTGAGCGACGCGAAGGGATGGCACAACTACACCGCGATCGGATCGTCCCTCTGCATGGCGGAATACAATCCCTCGGGGCTGTGGAAGGAGACGGTCCTCCTAGAATCTACGGAAGGGTGCTTCCGCGACGTGGACGTATCGCCGGACGGGACGCGCATCCTCTACTCGTTCAAGGCGAGCGAGAAGGGTGACGACTTTCATCTCTATGAAATGGAACTCGCCACGCGTTACGTGCGCCAACTTACGTATGGCAAGGCCGTCGCCGACTACGAGGGCTGCTATCTCCCCGACGGACGCATCCTCTTCAACTCGACGCGCTGCATCCAGGTCGTGGACTGCGTGCTGCGCAACGAGGTGAGCAACCTCTACCGCTGCGAGGCGGACGGCTCCAAGATCACGCGCATCACGTTCGACCAGGTCCACGACAACTATCCCACGCTCGCGTGGGACGGACGGGTCCTGTACACCCGCTGGGACTACAATGACCGCTCGCAGATGTTCCCGCAGCCGCTCTTCTCGATGAACGCCGACGGCACGAACCAGCGGGCGCTCTACGGCGGCAACTCGTGGTTCCCGACGTCGCTCGTCCACGCGCGCGCCGTGCCGGGGAGTCCGCTATTCTTCGGCGTCTGCACCGGACACCACACGGCCCAGCCGGGCGAGCTGATGCGGTTTGATCCGCGCGAGGGCCGCGAGGAGGCGGACGGCGCGTGGCAGCTTGCGCCTCTCCGACGCGCGAAGGCGCGGAAGGGCGTGGACATCGACGGCCAGCACGGGAGCATCGCCGCATACCCGTATCCCGTCACGGAGCGCGACGTGGTGCTGTCGTTCCTGCCGCAGGGATGGCGGCGCGACAAGAAGGGGCGTCCGATCTCCCGCGACCAGAAGGCGCCGTTCGCGCTGTACTGGACTGACGTTGACGGCGCGCGCGAACTCCTCGTCGCGCAGGACGGCAAGCCGCCGTGCGGCAGGCCCGTGCCAGTGTGCGTGCGGACGCTCCCGAAGGTCGCGTCCGCCCGGCCTGACGAGACGCAGAAGACCGGGATGGTGGCTGTGCAGGATGTGTACGTCGGCGAGGCGATGAAGGGCGTCAAGCGGGGAACCGTCAAGACGATGCGCGTGGTGTCGCTCGACTTCCGCCAAGCGGGAATCGGCTACAACAGCAACGGCGGCCCCGGCGGCGGGGGCATTTCGTCCACACCGCCCGCGCTTGGCAACTGCACGTGGGACGTCAAGCGCGTGCTGGGCGAAGTGCCCGTGGCGGACGACGGCTCTGTCGCGTTCAAGGCGCCCGTGCGCACGCCGATCTACTTCCAGCTGCTCGACGAGAACGGACGCATGGTGCAGACGATGCGGAGCTGGACCGTCCTGCAGCCCGGTGAGACGGCGAGCTGCGTGGGGTGCCACGAGTCGGCGAACACCGCGCCGGACTTCAAGGCCGCGAAGGCCGCCGCGCTGGACGCGGTCGCGGAGGTGAAGCTCCCGGAGCGCGGGTTCAGCTTCCCGAAGGACGTCCAGCCGATCCTCGAGCGCCGGTGCGTCAGCTGCCACAGCCCGCACAGTAACGCGGGGATCCCCGACCTCACGGGCAAGCCGGTGCGCGACCAGCTTTCGTGCCGCGACTGGTCGCGCGCGTACCTGTCGCTCACGCAGGCGCGGCGCGTTTCGCCGCCATTCAACCATCTCGTCATACCGCATCAGCTGGAGCCAAAGTTCCTCAACGGCAACATGAAAGACAGGAACGGACGCTGGGTGGCCGATCCCTACGCGAAGAACGGGTACGTGAACTGGGTCAGTTCGGCGTCCGAGCCGACGCTTATCCCGCCGCTCACGTACGGCTCGCGCACGAGCCGCCTCTTCACGGAGCGTCTAGACAAGGGCCACGCCAAGGGAATCACAGACGCTGAGAAGCGCGTACTCGCGTGCTGGGTCGATCTCTGCGTTCCGTTCTGCGGCGACTACGAGGAAGGGGCGGTGTGGAGTGAGCAGGACCGCGCCTTCTGGGACTACTACACGAAGAAGCGCGCGGAGTTCGCCACGGTCGCGGAACGGTAATAAATACCGGGACTGTAACCTTTTCCGCCGTTTTCCTGCACAAGTGCGCGTATTTTGGTATAATACGCGGCGATGGAACAATCCAACCGAAGGAATT
Organism: uncultured bacterium; assembly: GCA_902802945.1. Lineage (GTDB taxonomy): Bacteria > Verrucomicrobiota > Kiritimatiellia > RFP12 > UBA1067 > RUG572. The sequence goes on from CADCOC010000065.1 coordinate 54,004, forward strand.
ATAATGGAATTCAAAGAATTACTCGCGGCGTTTGCCGCGAAATACGGAGTGAAAGGGCTCGACGGCGCGGACGGCGCGGCGGAGCTAGACGTTGACGGCGTCCGCGTGGAGTTGCTGGACGATCCTCAGGCGCGTAGCCTGTTCGTCTGCGCCGAGATCGGGCACCCGCCGCCGGATGCGGACGGCGCGTTCGGCGCGATGATGCTGCAGGCCAACTTCCTGCTGCGCGCCACGGATGGCGCGACGCTCTGCCAGAACCCCGAGACCGAGGTCTACGCCCTCGTGCGTCCGTTCCCGTTGGCGCTGACGGATGTCGAGTCGCTCGCAGCGGGCCTGGAATCGCTTGTCAACCAGACGGAGAACTGGCGCAAGGCTCTCGCCGGCCTGCGCGTGGCGGAAGATGCGCAAAAGCAGGATGTGGCGCCCGCACCAGACGGCGACTCTCACCATGACATGCTTTCAAGCGGTTATTTTCACGTGTAACCTTTTTGCGACCCGCGTGTACACAGGGTGTAACAATCACTAAAAGTTAACCCTCATAAAGGAGCAATATAATGCCAACGCAGATCAACTCGAACAGCATCGTCAACTTCCAGAAGTTCGTCGATTTCGCGAACGGCGCCTATGCCACTGATGGCGCGAAGGGCGCGGATGTCATCGCCCGCTTCACGGGAATGCCGAAAGGCGACTACAATTGCAGGTTCGCGTCGTTTTTGCGTACGTCGGAGATGAAAGCGGCGAACGACCAGGTGCGAGACCTCTTCCTCAAGTCGGTCGCCGGCATGTTCGGCGGCGAGAAGTACATCCCGGACCTCGTGCGCGACAACATGAAGCTCGAGGACTTCGGCAAGGGCAAGCCTCTCACCGCGCGCCGCATCAAGCTCGTGGCCACGGCGGTCAACATGCTCGGCGGCGGCAAGTTCCAGGACGCGGCGAGCGTCGGTCGCGCCACCGCGAAGGGCTACACCGCCGCCGAGCTGCCCAAGCTCGCGCGCGTCGCGAACCTCTACCAGCAGGCGATGAACTGCAGCGAAGCGGAGGCCGAGGCCGCCGCGCTCGACCCCGGCTCGAAGGCCCGCCGCCTCTTCGACTACGGCGGCCGCTTCACGCTCAACGCGGACAACTTCAAGAAGGGGCTTGCCCTCATGGACAAGTTCGCGACGTGGTTCGGGAACCTGCATGACGACTGCGCTGCCAAGAAGCTCGACACGCCTACTAAGCTCAACCTCAACTTCACCGTCTGCACCCGCGAGTCCGCCGCCGCCGTCCAGCAGTTCCTCTTCGAGGAGATCGCCGTCAACGGAAAGCTTTCCCTCGACGCGGCAAACCCCGAGGACCTGTTCGGAATGGCGAAGAACCCGGCCATGCGCTTCGTGGGGCGCGGCTATACGACATCGTTTTCCAACTCCCTTGCGCAGATTCCGCCGGAGAAGAGGGAATTGCTCTATTCCGTGTTCGATGCGCTTGACAAGCTTCCCCTTAATGCTGGGGACCTCGCGAACAGGCAGAAAGTCGGCTACGCCCTGCTCGTGGCGTCTCGCGTGATGAAGAACTTCGACGCCGTGGCGGCCCTCCAGGCGTCCAGGAAGCTCGACCGCGCCCACCTGATGCCGATCATCTTCCCTGATCTTGGCGTGGCCCCTAACGCCACCAACCGGCAGATCAATGAGGCCTATGAGGCCAGGATGGCGCAAAACCCCGAAATCTTGGCGTCGGTCCACATGCTCGCCGAGAACTCTGGCGCGACGCTTGACGAGGTGGCTGCAGCCATCAACTCGGGGACGCGCCTCGAGAACGCGCCGGGCATCTCCTCCTTCAGCGGGAAGCTCGAGGAACTGGACGGCACCGCGCGCGGTGGCCGCAAGACCATGATATACGACCTCGTCCGCCCGACGACTCCCCATCTGACCGCGAACGAGCAGCCCGTCCTCGCCGATGAAGACGCGAAGTTCGTCTTCAACTTCCCGGACGGCGAGACGCTCGACGCGAGCACCGGGTCCATTGACGAACCGAATGTCCATGCCCGCTGCGACGCCATCGCCGACAAGATCGCGGACCTCTGCGGGAACGTCCATCCCAAGCAGCTCTCGAACGTCTATTTCGCGCTTTCCCAGAGCGCAATCGGCGTCAACGTCAACTGCGGCTTCGCCTCCGCGGGCATCTCGTCCGACGAGCACATGCCCGTCACGTTCACGCTCTCGCGCAACGACGAGACCGGCGCCGTCACCATCAAGTACTCCGAGCCCAGGGGCTTCCCCGTGAAGTTCAACTGGACGACGACCGTCGACGTGGACGGCAACACCGTCACCACCCCGATGCGCATGGACCGCGGCCAGTACGAGACCGAGGCGATGACCCATGCCGGCTCCATCGCCGAAAGGCTGCCCGGCAAGGACCTCGCCGCCGCGAAAGCGATCGTCCGGGACGCCCTCGCCCACTGCGGCGACGACTTCGACCTCAAGGACATCGTCTCCAAGCACATCTACAACCTGTGCGTCAACGGCGCCGGGGAGCTGCGCACTCCGGACCAGATCAAGGCCAAGATCGACGCCCTGCGCGCCAACCTCGCCGAAATCCGGGCCGCCTCCAACGGCAATCTCGCCGCCGCAAAGGCCGGCGTCATCTTCCTCGGCTGCCTGTGCGGCAAGAGCGTGCCGCCGGGGATGATCGGCCGGCTCGCGAATGCCGCCCTCTACGCCAAGCCCGGCGAATACGCCAAGCTCACTGCCGCCTCCACCCCCCAGCAGCTGTTCCAGGCCGTCGTCGACATGTACAAGGCCGTCGAGAAGGTCCTGCGCGACGTCCACTTCACCGAAGAATTCTCCGACGGACCGGAGGTGGCCGCCGGGCGCGACTACGTCGCCTCGCTCGTATTCTCCCGCTTCCCCGTCGCCAAGCTCAAGGCCGCCGCCGCCGCCTTCCGCGGCGAAACCGCCCTGAAGCTCCTCACCCTAGTCAACAAGATCGAGGCCGGCGACTACCCCCCGAAGACCAGGCCGCTCACCTTGGATCAGAAGGACTACATAGAGAGGCAATGCTCGTCCCTCAGCCTCCTCTTCGGAGGATTCAACCTGGCCGTGGAAACCGTTCTCGGCGTAGACGGCGGCGAATACCTCGCCTTTGATGGCCCCATCGACAAAAACGCCCTCGGGCACAAGGACGTCTTCCGCGGCATCCTCGCCCTCGCCGACGCACAGATCGCGACGAAAGCCGAAGAAGACCGCCAGAACGAAAACATCAACGCCGCATTCGGACCCGCCCAGAACCACGCCAGCAACGCCTACTCCAAGGCCGGCGAAGGCAACGCCGCAAAGGTTGACGAGCTCATCAACGCCGCACTCGTGCGCTGCGCCGCCAACACCGACGCCCTCAACGTCCTTTCCAACAACATGGACAAGATACTCGTCTCGAACACGGCAACGCTGCGTTCCATCGAGGATGTCCGCGAACGTGCCGAGGCCCTCGCCGCAAACTTCAGGGAACTGAAGGAACTTTCCAAGGGCAATCCGGCCATCTACGAGGCGGGCAAGCGCCTGATGGCGGGCATGGAGGGCAAGGCCCTGCCGCCCGGAATGATCGGCAGGCTCGTCCTCGCCGCCACGAACTCCAAGATCGACGCCGCCCGCAAGCTCTCGTCCCGTTCTTCGGGCTTCGACATCCACCGCGCAGTCACCGAGTTCCGTGACAACCTCATGCGTGCCATGACGGCGAGCGGCGCCGAAGAGGCGACGGACGGTCCAAACGAGAAGCAGGCGTGCCGCAACTTCTTCGGCGAGGTCATGATGGGGCGCTGCGGCGCCAATACGCTCCGCGCCATGCAGGGCGCATTCGCCGGCGATACGCCCGGCAAGATGCTCGCGTTTTACGAGGACATCTCGCACGGACACCATAACGAGGGGCTCGGGCACGAGATTACCGCCAAGTTCGAAAACGAGGCGGACTCCCACATGATGAACCTCGCCAATCTCAAGGGCGCCATCGATGTAGCCCTCGACGGCCATTTCGGCGCGGACGTCGTGCCGTACAACGACTCGTTCATCGCCAACGAAATCGGCGGCGAGGAGATCCTCGACGACCTCGTGAACCTCGCCTCGCGACAACATGGCTAAATCCTTTTAAACCTCAATGAGAAACTGAAATGGAATTCAACGAGCTGATGCAGTCGTTTGCCGCGAAGTACGGCCTCGCGGACTTGAAGGTCGACAACGGCACGGCCGTGCTGGAAATCGACGGGATGACCGTTGGGTTCATCCACGACCCTGTGACGGACTCCGTCATGGTGGTCGCGGAGATCGGATATCCGGAGACTGATGTCTCGGCGAACTTCGCCTCGGCGATGCTGAAGGCGAACTACCTCTTCGCCGGGACGGCAGGCGCGGTGCTCTGCCAGAATCCCGAGACGGGTGCATACGCCTTGATGCGGGAGTATCGCCTCATCGAACACGATCCAAAGACTTTTGAGGGCGCGCTAGAAACCCTCCTCAACTCAGCCGACCAGTGGAGGGGCGTTCTGGGGGCCATCAACGAAGAGGACGCTGAAGACATGGAGGACGACGAGGCAGGTCCTCCCGCCGAGGATGAATCGCCGACGGGCGGTTTCATTCGCGTGTAACCTTTTCCCAAGCCAGGTGTAACCCAAACAGAGGCAACCCTAGAAAGGAACAGCATCATGCTCAACATCGACACCAACACGTACGACACCCTCAAGGCGTTCGGCTCCTTTGCGAACAAGTTCGGCTCGGACTCCACGACCGTCGCCAGATTGGGCATTGGCGAGTCGGGACACGTCGTCAATACGACGAAGGCCGACAAAGCGTATGCTTTTACGCGTACCGCAGAGCAGAAAAGACTGAACAACGAAACGCGCACGGAGTTCCGCAACGCGGTCGCCTCCCTCTTCGGCGGGGACAAAAACATTCCGAGGAGCGTGAAGAAGGCGATGCTGCTCGGCGACTATGGCAAGGGCAAGCCTCTCACGGCGCGGCGCATCGCCGAAGTGGCGGTAACGATCGCCAACGCCATCAATAAAAAGGGTGGGCTCAAGGTCGATGGCAGGGAGGTCGCCATGCCCGACCTCATGAACGACATCGGCGCGGCCGCGGTCAAAGGCGGCACGAAGTTCGCCGGCGGGCTCGGTCTGCTGCCCGACGACGCGGCGGACATCATCGAGAACGGACTCAAGACGGATCCCGTAAAGAACAACGGAGTTGCCGTGATGACCAAGGCGACCAAATCGAAGACCGCCGCCGTGCAGCAGAAGATCAAAGTTCCCAAGGACATGCGTCCGATCGAGATAGATGAAAAGACGGCGCAGAAGATGACGACCGCCTCCGAGGACCTTCTGAACGTGGAGCTTTCGGATGAGGACCACCAGCGTTGCGCGGATCTGCTCGCGAAATACGGCAACGGACTGCCCAAGAAGACGGCGCGCCTGCTTTCCAACTACATCGTGAACAGCATCGCGTGCAAGATGGATGATCTCAAAGAGCACGGCAACCTCTTCAATAATGTGCCGTTTGAGGAGCGCCTCAAGGACCTGGTTGATGATATGAAGGAATGGACCGAGTTCAAATTCGGCGACCCGAGGTTCAAGGAAATCGGGCAGAAACTCGCCCAGCGCCAGAATGCCTACATTCAGGAGGTGATCAACAAGCCTAACAAGTTCTCGGAAAAACACAAGGACGTGTTTGACGCGATGAGCGGCGATTCGACCCGCGGCACGTGGAAGATCGGCGGCAAGAAGTTCAAGCGCGGCAGCAGCACGCCGGAGCAGGTGGTCAACAAGTTCCTCAAGACCGTAAAGGATCCCCTCGCGCGCAAGGCCGTGTCCATCGTGCTCAACCAGAGCAGTCTTGCCGACCTCCAGAGTGTCCTGACAAAGAACTGGAATGGTTTGAACAGCCACTTAAACAAAGTGGAACCGGAGGATGAGGATGCCCCTGCGCTTCCCGGCGGCGAGTTGTTCGTTTCGCACTCTCCCCAAAAGGACGGCTGCCATATCACGGTTGACTTTGACGTCTCTTACGAGCTGCAGATGTCCAAGGACGGCAAGACCGCCTTCGTCACCGTCGCGCTCAACAGGGACATCTCGTGCTGGTCCGCGAAAGATGACGACAGCAAGGTGGGCACGGCGACGATTGCCCAGCGGACTACCTTAGACCTCACCCAGAAGCCGCTGCCCGTGGTGACGGACGTCACGTTCTCGCAGACCTTCTCGCCGGACGAGATCCGCCTGACTTCCGATCAATAAAGGATGAAAGAATAGAAGATGTCAAGTTCGATAGACGCTTTGAACGGGCAGGGAATCTCGTTTCAGTTCGACAAGTTCGCCCAGATGGCGGCGAGCGCCACGAAGGGCAGCAACATCGTGCGCTTCATCGGCGGCGTCGATGCCGATACGGTGCATGAAGTATTCGTCACGGAAAGCGACAAGGTCGGGAAGATCTTTCGGTCGGATTCCGCGAAGGAGGCGAACAACGTGACGCGTACGATTTTCCGCCAGTCGGTGGCGGCGATGTTCGGCGGCGAAAGCAAGATTCCCGAAAGCGTCAGGGACGCGATGAAGATGGGCGACTACGGGAAGGGTAAGCCGCTCAGCGCGCGGCGCATCATGGCCGTCAAGGTCGCCGTGGACGAGGCCATGAGGAATTTCCCGATAGAGCCGCCGAAGATCAACGTTCCGAAGGCCACGGTGCGGCAAACTGGCGTGCCCGGTGATGCGCAAAAGCCCGACGAGCTGTTCTCCGCGCAGGATCTCCGGCAGAAGGGCTACACGCCGGCGGAGATGAAGAAGCTCAACGACGTGGCCGAAATGTTCAAGGAGGCGACCGGTTGCTCGACGGCCGACGCGCAGAAGGCAGCGCTCGACCCGAAGAGCGACGCGCGCCGCCTGTTCGGCTACGGCGGAACGTTCACGGCAAGCGCGGACAACTTCAAGAAGGGGCTTGCGCTCATTGGCGAGTTCGACGCATGGTACCAGGAGCAGGGCGGGAAATCGTACCTGACGCCCAAAGCCAAGCTTTCCGTCGAGAAGTTCGTGTTCGAGGAGATCGCCTGCAACCCCAAGCTTTCGCTCGACACGGCCAATCCGAGGGACCTCTTCAGCGAAGAGAAGAATCTCGCGATCCCGTTCATCAAGGGAAACATGATGGAATCCATCAGCGGATCGATGGCCGCGATCTCTCCCGAGAAGCGCTCCGTAGTCTATGCGCTTGCCGATGCGCTGAACGAGAAGGTGCCGGGCGGGAGAACGTTCAAATTCAACTCCGCGATCCTGTCGCGCACGCTCGCCCATCTCGGCAAGGCCACCGAGCTCGTCTATTCCGGGAATCTTAACCGCACGACGGCGTTCAATGCTCTCTTCTCCGACTTCAAGAGCCTTGGCGTGGACGCGAACACCTCGAACGACGATATTGATACCGTGGTGGGTCCCTATGTGATGCTATGCTCACGGAGGAGCGGGAAGCGGCGTTCGATCCCGATGACGATTCGCTGTTCCGGGCCATCAACCAGCAGGGCCAGCAGAGCGGGAACATGTTCAACACGTCCGGCGCGTCCATCCAAGAATGCCGCCGTGCGGCAATGAGCGGGCAGACCCTTCCCATGGAGCCGGGAATGACCGACATCACCGCCGGCCTGGAAGGTGCGGACGGCTTCTCCGATGCGGGCAGATCGCAGTTCATCAATGACATACATCGGCCCGTCCTTCCGCTTGATCCGAAGACGAACGCGCCGGTCATCTCGGAGGAGAACAACGTGTTCCGTTTCAACATCGCCGGTCAGGCGTTTACGGCGAAGACATGCGGGTTCTTCGAGAGAAACAACCCTCAAAACAACAGCATCGCCCAAGCAGTGGAGAAGTTCTGCAACAAGGAAATCCGCCCCCTCCAGACGAATGCGGTGTTCTTCGCTCTTTCGCAGGGCGGGCTCATGCCGCAACTGGCGCTCAAGGATCACGGCTACCTGGCCGCCGACCACGGCCCGGTCTCTTACACCCTTTCGAGAAATGCCGACAACGGCGACATCACCATCAAGTATGAGAATCCTGTCGGCAGCCCGTTGAAGTTCAGCTGGACGGCCACCGTTGACGTTGACGGCAAAGTCTCCGCAACGCCGATTCAAATTGAGAAGTAGTGGTTGGTGGCTAGTGGTTAAAAACAGCAGAAGGAGAAATGGATATGACCTACGAAGAGTTGATAGCAGGTTTTGCAGCCAAGTATGGCATCGAAAACCTGACGAGCGAGGGCGGTGCCGCCGCTCTCGTCATCGACGACGTCAAGATCGACCTCATTAGCGATGCAGGGGCGGACTGTATCGTAATCTACGCAGAGATCGGCTATCCGCCGCCAGACGCCGACGGCAAGTTCGGTGAAACCATGCTCAAGGCCAACCACCTCTTTCTGGGGACGAACGGCGGGACTCTGTGCCAGAACCCCGAGACGGACGCCTACGTGCTGATGCGTCCCGTTCCGCTTGCGCAGCTGGAAGGGGCCGAGGCGTTCGGAGCGATCATGGAGGATGTCCTCGCGCAGGTCGAGAACTGGCGGGCGCTCCTGAACGGGATGCGCGCGGCGGAGGTCGCAGACGAGAATCAGAAGGAAGAGGCATCCATGTTCGCTTCCGGCGGCTTCATGCAGGTATGATCTTCTTCTAATGTATTTTCGCCGTGTATCCGCCACGACACTTGACAGGTAAAAGAACGATAGGGTAAAATAGTGTCGCTTTGGGACAAACAGCCTCTGGTTGAAAAACATGGAAGGAGAACCCCAAGATGGACGCTAGAAAACTGTTGGCAATCGTTGCTGCTCTCTACGTAACGACGACGGCGTGGGCCGACGTCACGGCGCCGAGCCTCGTGACGGACGAGGCCCTGTTCTGGTTCGACGCCTCGGCCCTGACCGAGACGACGGGCACGGAGCTTGATTCGTGGGCGGACGTGCGCGGCGGGTCGCATCCCGGCGTCACGACCTACACCACGACGAAGCCGCAGGTGATCGAGATCGCCGATGGCGCGCTCGCGGGCAAGAAGGCGGTGTCCTTCGGAACTGTCGGTACCGCGTGCGACATGAAGTTCGCCTCGGTGCAGGAGATCAAGACCGCATTCTTCGTCGTTGATCTCGACCAGAATCAATATGCGTTTCTGCTCGGCGGCCCGAAGGATGGCGTGGGCGTGGCGCCGCGCAACTACGGGTTCCACCGCGGCACTGGCGGAAGTTACCGTTACTACAATCTCAATGTGGAGTACTGGAACGACGGCAAGCCCGTGAACGATTCCAGTAACACGAAAATCCCCACCGGCTACCAGCTCATCACGTGGAACTGGACTTCCAACTCCGCGCAGGTTTTGCACATGGGCAGCGACCGCGAATTTTCGGGGCGCCTCGGCGGCAAGCGTCTCTGCGAGGTGGTGGCGTTCAGCCGCGAGCTGGACATCGCGGAGCGCAGCCGCGTGGAGGGCTACCTCAAGGAGAAGTGGTTCGGCGGCACGGCGGGAATCAACGGCGCGACGGAGATGCTCGGTAAGAAGGGGCAGGTCCACTTCGACGCATCGGTGGCGTCGAGCTTCCACTACGAAGTCGAAGGCGACGAGACGGGCACGAAGGTCTCGAAGTGGGACGACCTCTCCGGCAACAACAACTACTTCTATCCGTATGCCGCTAAGTCCGGCAACGTGAACGCAATCAGGTACGGCACGCGCGGCGAGGTCGCGGGGAAACCCGTGTTCGACTCCGGCGCGGCGTCGAGCGGCATCGACCTCGCCCTCACGCGGATCACGAATACGCGTTCCGTGATCATGGTTGCGGAAATGGAAAGGAACGGAAGCGTGTTTTGGCTGGGCGACAGCACGAACTACCGGTTCCATCGCGGCACTAGCGGCCAGTTCGCGTACGATAATGGGAATGTCCACATTGCCAACAATGGAAAGCTCTGGCAGAACGGACAGCGCATCAAGACGCCCAAGGCGGAATATGCGGAACCGCCGGGCGGGCTCTCCGTCTATACGTTCGTGACTTCGCAGAACTGCGAGTGGAACAAGCTCGGGCAGGATCGCGACCAAAACGGCCGTAACGGCGGCAAGCGCGTGGCGGAGCTGATCACGTTCTCGAGCGAACTGACCGAAGCGGATTGCGAGGGCGTCTATCGTCTGATGAAGGAAAAGTGGAGTCCGTCGGACGCATACGTCGATTCGCTCATCGACGACGCGCCGGTGCATGTGGACGCCTCGTCCGCCGACAACTTCAACTACACGGGCGGCACGATCACGGGCTGGAAGAACTCCGGTACGGGCGCCGACCTTGCAAAGCCCACGACGCTCTACAACAACGATACGGCCAAAACATGCAATCCCGGATCGTATGGCTTCACGAACGGCGTGCCCGCTTTCCTCATGGGCCCTCACGGATCCTATATCGATCTGTACTTCTCGCGGATATCAAACGTCCGGACGGTGTTCTGGGTAATGGACATCGTGCGCGACAAGGATGCGTTCTTCTTGGGCGACGGCAAGAACAACGTGATCACGAGCGCGAGTACGTACCATTTCCATCGCGGCTACCAGAGTAATCTGGTCGGGTGCTACGGTTCGAGTGCAGCCGCAAACGCCGGTTGGTACACAGGGCCTCTGTACTGCGACGGCAGCGTCGTGGCGTCGATGACAAGCGAACGTCCACCGCGTGGCACACATGTTTACGACGTCGCCTCGTACCAGAACCTCACGGCGTCGTCCATCTCCGTAGACCGCTACTGCAACGATAGAAACGGCGGACGCGCAATCTCAGAACTGCTCATCTTGACGACGCCCGTCTCCGGACTCACGCGCGGCATGATCCGCGAACGTATCGAGGCGAAGTGGACGCGTTCGTGCGGCTGGGCTGGCGCGGGCGACGCCGAGTGGGGTGCGGGGAAGTACCGCGTGTTCGACGCGGACGCGGCGGTGCCCGCAGAGGGAGCGACGGCGGACGGCGTCGGCTTCAAGGCGAGCGCAACGCTCAGCGGCGGAACGCTCACCTTGGGCGACGGCGGCATTTTCGCGGGCGAAGGGGCGGCGGTTACGGTGTCTGCGCCCGTCGCCGGCAAGCTGGGCGTGTACGGTCCCGGCACAGTGACGCTCACGGCCGCGCCGGCAGCGGTTGATTCAATTTCCGTCGGCTACGGCGCCACGCTGACGCTCGCGGCGGGAACGACGGCTGTTTCCGGCGGGCTGTCGATCCAGGAGAACGGGAAGCTCGTCCTGGACGTTTCCGCCCTTGCGGAGCGGGCGCATGCGTCGATCACGTTCAGCGGACTGTCGCTTCCCGCCGGGGGCTCGCTGTACGACTATGTTTCGCTCGTCGGCGGGGAGGAGCGCGGACACGTCCTCACCGTCACGGAGAATGCGATCCACGTCAACTCCCCGGATGTCGCGGCGGCGGCGGTGTGGACCGCCGCGCAAAACACGAATGTCGAGAATCCCGCCAACTGGTCCTGCCGAAACTTCAACGGCGAGCCGGTCGCGAACGTGATCCCGGAGGTCAGCACGACGTCCGTCACGTTCAATGCGGACTGCGACCTCCGCGCGCTTGGGCGCGTCACGTTCGCCGACGGCGTTGCCTTCGACCTGAACGGACACGCGGTGAAGATCGCGGGGCTTGCCGCTCAGGGCTATCCGCTCGCAAGCGTGACGAACTCGGACGCGAACGCCACCGCCGAACTGCGCATGGACGTCGCGAACGGTCTGACAATCACGAACGCGACGGTCGTCCTTGGCGGCAAGATGAACTTCGTGAAGGACGGCGCGGGCACGTTCGTGGCGGCGAAGGCGTACCAGACGTATGTTGGCGTAAACGAGGTCACCAACGGCGTGCTGGAGGTTGCGTACGCCCTCCGCGACAGCAGACGCTACCTGTTCGGCGCGAAGGGCAACTCGTTCCTCGTGCGCACGGGCGCGACGTTCAAGATGAACGCCATGTACGCGCAGGCGGATGCGGTATACAAGTTCGTGCTGGACGGCGGCAGGCTGCTCGGCAGCTACGAAGACGTGGCCGAAGGCAACGGGCAGATACATCTGATTGAGCTCACCAAGGATTCCACTTTTGAACCGACCACAAGTTGCGGACTGGTGCCAGGAGGAACCTTCAGCAGCACGGAGCTCGACCTTGGCGGGCACACGCTCACCGTGCCGATCGGGACGAACGGAAGGATATTCTACCTCTTCAACACGACGGTGAAGAACGGAATGGTGAACATCACGTCCGGCGGATGGCTGAAGACGAGGAGCGGATACACGGTGACTGCGACGAATGCGGACTTCCGCGTGGGAAGCGCGATGAGGATACTCGGCCCGATGTCGGTGCGCGACTACGAGCCGGCGTACGGCTCGGACTACAACGACGGAACTGCGGCGTTCAATGTGTACGGCACGTTCAGGCCGGCGGCGGGCCACAACTACTTCTACGGCTGCACGATGCAGAATGGCTCGACCATCGACCTCTCGTCGCGCACGGGCGCGTTGCCGCTCGTTTCGTCTTTCACGAATGGCGACAAAACGCTCAAGTTCGCCGCCGGGACGATCCACGTCAAGCTGGGCGAGCGCACCATTACGCGGAACACCTGCCTGATCTCGTGGTCGGCGAAGCCGAGCGGCATTGCCTCGATCCGGTTCGTCAGCGCGGAAGGGGAGCGCAGCCGTCGCTTCTCCGCACGGACCGACGGGCTGTATCTCTCCGGCGGCACGGTGATCATCGTTCGGTAGTCAACGGGCAAATGCCCGTTTCTCCGCCAAGATAATGGGAAGCGTCAATGAACATAGAAAATATCAAGACAATGAGCTGTAAACTCGCCGCGCTTGCGATCGCGGCGGGCGCGATGCTGCCGATCACGGTACACGCGGAAAGTCCGCTCAAGCCAAAGGCGCTTGTGATCATGCTCGACGGATTCCGAGGCGACGCGGTCGAGAACCTGGGAATGACGAACCTCCAGCGGCTGGTTGCGGGCAAGTGGCAGCCGGGGTACAAATGCGCATGGTCGCTCGGCGCGAGCACGATCCGCGACGGCACGACCGAAAGCGCCCCGAACCACGTCGCCATCGCGACGGGCATGACGGTGAAGAAGACGGGCATCTCGTGGAATCCCGACTTGCTGAGCCGCGGGATGCGGTCGGATCGGCTGCCGACCTGGCTTGCCCGTCTTGCAAAACTGCGTCCCGGCACCAAGCCGCTGCACATCTTCTCGTGGTACGGCGATTTGCGCATGAGCCCCGACTACGGCGTGAAATTCATCTTCGACAGAGACGATGCAAACGCGAAGGAACTTGCCGGAATCGTTGCTCGCGACGACGCGCCGGACGCCATCATGTGGTACATCGACCGTCCCGACCACGCAGGGCATGGCTTCGGCTACTATCCATACGCGGCGGAGTATCACGCGGCGCTGAAAGTGTGCGACGACGAGATCGGAGGCGTGTTGAACGTCATTGCGTCGCGCAAGACGTTCGCGGAGGAGGACTGGCTCGTGATCGTGACGGCGGACCACGGTGGGTGGGAGCGCTACCACGGACAGCTGACCACGCAGTGCTACACGATCCCGTTCATCGTTGCCGGACGCCGCGTCGCGCATGGGCGCATCCCCGGCGTACCGCACAACTACGACGCCGCGCCGACGGCGCTTGCGCACTTCGGCGTTGACGTCTCGAAGTTTCGTTTCGACGGCAAGGTGCGCGGAGATTCCGCCGTACCGCCGGAGAAGGAGCGGGATTTGAAGGACGGGTTGGCGGTGTATTTGCCGTTTGACGGCGGTCGCGGGGCGACCGCCCTACCGAGCGATCAAATTGAGATGCGAGGAAAGGCGAAACTGCTTGAGGACGGGGGCAAGTTCGGTGGGGCGCTGCGCGTCTCCGCCAGCACGAATGAGGTGGGGAGCGTGTGTCTGAAGGGGTCCGAGGCGCTGAAGTTCGAGAACGGGGCGGAGTTCTCGTTCGCCCTGTGGGTGCGCACGTTCGACAAGCAAGTGGGCGATCCCGTCGTTCTCGGCAACAAGGACTGGAGCGCGGGATCGAGGCCGGGAATCGCGCTCATCGCGCCCGACCGCGTTGACATGTCGCGCACATCCGGCTACAGCTGCAGGGTCAAGGGATTCAACTGCCATGGCTTTTTGCTGAACTGCGGGCGCGCCGGCAGGAAGCGGTACGACCTCGGGGTCTATAACCCCGATTTCGGCGAATGGGTCTTTTACGCGGGGACGCGCAGCCCGGACGGCGTCGTGCGTCTCTACCAGGGACGCAGGGACGGCCATCTCTACTGCGTTGCGGACGACCTTTCGGACATCGCCTTCAAGACGGGTCTGCCGTTCTTCATTGGACAGGACGGCACTGGCAAGTACAAGCATACGTTCGTAGGCGACGTGGACGATGTCGCGATCTGGACGCGCACGCTCACGCACGACGAGGTCCGGCGCATCTGGGAGGCTGGCCGTTCCGGTAAAGCCCTTACCAACCTGTAGGCAAGCAAAATGAAACTTGTTGAATTTGTTCCGCCGACGCCGCATCCGCTGTGGGAGCTTTGTCCGCAGATGGGGATTACAGATGTCATCGTGAAGGTGAATCCTGAGCTGACAGGTCTGCCAGATCCTTGGAAATTCGAAACGCTCGCGTCTATCGTCTCGCGTCTCAAGTCCGCCGGGCTCAAGGTTGTGGGGCTCGAAGGCGACCCGTTCGACATGTCTCCGATCAAGGAGTTTGGCGTTGGTGAAGATTTTAGCCACAAAGAACACAAAGATGGATTGTTCACAAATGACAATTGCCACAATTGTTCACAAATAACAAATACAAATTCTACACGTTCTACATGTTCTACACGGCTAAATGATACAGGCAATACTGTAAAGACAGATCCATCAGTATTGCGGGAAGAGGCGCTGGCGCATTATCGAGAGCTGCTGGAGTCGATGGGGCGGCTGGGGATAAAGCTCCTGTGCTACAACTTCATGGTCGGGAAGGGCTGGTCGCGCACCGGCGTCCGTGAAGGTCGTGGCGGAGCAAAAGCAACCTACTTCTCCTTGGATGATTTTAGCCACAAAGATCACAAAGATGGATTGTTCACAAATGATAATTGCCACAATTGTTCACAAATCACAAATGCCGATTCTACACGTTCTACATGTTCTACACGGCTAAATAATCCTGTCAAAGAAAACCTCATCCTCTCTCACGAGCAGGTGTGGGCGAACTACGAATATTTCATTAAGGCCGTGATGCCGACTGCGGAGAAGTTGGGCATACGCATGGGACTCCATCCCGACGATCCGTGCCTCGATTCGCTCGGAGGCTACGCGCGCATATTCGGATCCATCGAGGCATACGACCGCGCATACTCCATCTACCCCTCGCCGTCCAACGCCGTCACCTTCTGCCAGGCCAATTTCAAGTTAATGCTCACAAATGACAATTGCCACACAAGTACAAGTTCTACATGTTCTACACGGCTAGATGACCCTACTAAGGCGCTCGCCGATACGGCGCGACATTTCGGTAAGCGCATCGCCTTCATCCACATACGAGACGTCGAAGGCGACAAGACCGACTTCACTGAGCTTTTTCACGACCAGGGCGATGTTGACCAGTTCGCGCTCATTCGCGTTTACCGCGAGCTAGGGCTAAACGTGCCTGTTCGTGGAGACCATGTGCCCGAAATGGCATACGACCGCGTGCTTACGCCTGAAGGCACTCCCGGCTACTTCACCCTCGGGCGTCTCTTCGCGAATGGATACTTGAAGGCATTGTTGCAGGGCGGACGTGGCTTTTGATATAATATGCGCCATGCAAAATGATCAACTAACTGTAATAATTGGTATGGAGGCGTTAATGAAGAAGTTGTTTGCAGCGTGTGCGGCTGGTTTAATCCTGGCGGCGGCAGGCGTCGAGAAGGCGCCGGATGCTTTGAAAGTGGTGTTCTACTGCGACCAGGGCGTGGGCGTTGACCTGGTGGGGCGGCTCATGGACGACTGTCCCGAGTTCATCGTTACGTTCGCGAGCGGCAAGGAGATCGGCGATGGGGCGCTCAACGGCGCGGACATGGTTGTGCATTCCGGCGGCGGCGGCGAAACGCAGTTCTTCGGACTTGGTGAGAAGGGCGTTGCCGCAGAAAGAGAGTTCATTAAAAAAGGCGGATTGTACCACGGCACGTGTGCCGGCGCGTTTCTCGTTCTGGAGGAGACGCGCCGCAAGCGCAACCAGATGGTACCTTTCAAGCCAGATGACCCGGAGCTCTACAGGGGCGGCGCGACGGTTGAGCTCGACTTTACGGAGGCGGGGCTTGTCGCCATGGGACAGAAGGGCCCGCGCATGGTCCGCTATCACGGCGGCCCCGCCATGATTCCGGGGAAGCCGGTTGAAGGGGCGGACATGAAGGTGTTCGCGTACTATGGCAAGAAGATGGAGAAGATCGAAAAACCGAAGGCGGATGTCCATGGCATGACGGGCAAGGCGGCCATCATCGCGGGGACGTTCGGAAAGGGCAAGATATTCATCTGCGGTCCGCATCCCGAAAGCGGCAGACGCACGCAGGATATTTTTTACAAGGGACTTGAATGGCTCACCGGACGCAAGCTGCATCCCTCACACAAGAAGCGCATCGCCGGCGCGCCCAACGTCTATGCGCCGATGGGGCACAACACGCCGGAAGGCGCCCGAATGCTGCAGAAGGTCTGGCACAGCACCGATTACAACCGCGTACTTTCTCCCGCGAAGGGAGATGTTGCGCTGTTGATCAACCCGAAGAAGAAGCACTTCAAGGAACTCAAGGATTTCAAGGGACCGGTAATCGTCCTTTCAACCCACACCGATACCGCTGCGGAAATCAAGGTGTCTGGGCGCGCGGATTTGATTGTGGTCTCGTCCGCCGCCGAAGCCTCGGCAAAGCTTAAAGAAACCCTCGCGAAGCGGAAAGCCGACAAAACGAAATGAACGCTTTGAAATGAGCTCCCTCAAGGCGTGACGAGGCGTGACGGCGTGAAGTGGCAATAGCCTTTACCATGGTGCCCGAATTATGGTATACTTATTGCCAAACAAAGCGGTATAATAGATGGCAGAAGACGATTCAACGAAAAATCACTCGATAGGTAATGCCCCCACCGTGGAGCCAAAGCCAACATCCCATGGTGGCAGGCGCTTTGCGGCTGGTGACCTTATCCTCGGACGGTACAGAGTGGAATCCGAACTGGGGCAGGGAGGCATGGGCGTGGTCTACAAGTGCCTCGACAATGTCGGCGGCGTAAAGGTCGCCGTCAAGGGGCTGCCGCCCGACGTTGCACACAACGAAGGCGAGATGGAGGAAATCCGGGCGAACTTCCAGCTTGTTTGCGACCTTCGCCATGAGAACATTGCGGGCGTCCGTACCTTGGAGAAGGACGCCTCCGGTGACTACTATCTTGTGATGGACCTTGCCCACGGCGAAGACCTCGGATCGTGGATGCGCAAGAACAAGGATGCCGACCTTAAGGTGAGGCTGTCGATCATCCGGCAGATAGCCTCCGCGCTCGACTATGCGCACAGGCGCAAGGTGATGCACCGCGACATCAAGCCGGGCAACATCATGGTTTCGCCTTCAGGGCGCGTGCTGCTTCTAGACTTCGGTCTTGCCGCGCAGATCAGCACGAGCCTAAGCCGCACGAGCCACATTGTCGTTTCGCAGAGCGGAACGCCTGCGTACAAGTCCCCGGAGCAGTGGCGTGGCAATCCGCAGGGTGCCGCTGCGGATCAATATGCGCTTGCCGTGGTTGCCTATCGGCTTCTTTCCGGAAGGCTCCCGTTTGACGGGGATAATGTTCTGATCCTCTGCCGCGCGGTGCTTGAGGAGCGTCCGCCCGCGATAAAATACCTTCCCTCGCACATCAACAAGGCGCTCGCCAAAGCGCTCTCGAAAGATCCGCACGGTCGATTCCCGAACTGCACGGCGTTCGTCGACGCACTGGAGGGCAAGTCTGCGTCGGGCGGATTATGGCGACCGATTCTTGTCGCCCTGTTGTCTGCCGGTGTCCTGTTGGCTGCTGGCGGCGTTTGGCTGCACTTCGAAAAGGGAAAGTTGGAAGGACCGATCGGTCCGCAGCCGTTTCCTACGAATGAGCCGCCGGTTGTTGTAGATCCGCCTAAAGTTACTTTGACGGAAAAGCCACCGGTTGTTGTAGATCCGCCTAAAGTTACTTTGACGGAAAAGCCACCGGTTGTTGAAGAAAAGCCTAAGGCTAGTTTGAAGGAAAAACCACCGGTTGTTGAAGAAAAGCCTAAGGCTAGTTTGAAGGAAAAGCCGTCGGTTGGAGATAAGCCACAGCCACCGACACCGCATGTGGTTGATATGGAGTTCGTAAAGATTACCAATAGCCTTGCCGTAGCTGTTGGGAAACGGGACGGGTTGTACAAGTCTGCAGCAGATTTTAGGAAGTCGCCCCGGGGATTCTCGGCGAAATTGAAGCAGGTTGACGCGGTGTGGGGAGCGAGGACCTCCTTAGACGGCAAGGTGTCAAAACAGGAGGCTGAGTCCGCGCTTACGGCCGTGTCAAATGAAGTCGGCGTCTTGGATGATGCCGTGACGTGGATGGTCCAAAATAAGGAAAAGCGTGACGGCGCCGTTAAGAGCGGAGTTGATTTTGATGAGATTCTTTCTGCTGAGAAAAAACAGGACGCCGACTTGTTCGGCCGTATGGAGCGTAATGCAAGATGGGGGGATGTGCAGAAGATTGTTAAGGATGCCCAGAAGTTGATTGACGAGGGTTCTTTTGACGCGGCCCAAACCAAGTTTGACGAGGCGAGGAAAACCTTTGGGCATATACGCGAGTCCGAGAGAATGGCCAGGGAACAGGAGGCGAATGAACTTGCGGAAAAGAAACAGAGGGAGATAGTGGCGCAAAAGAAGCGCGAATTCCTTAATCAGCTTGATCGCGACGGGTTCATTTTGGACAAGGAGCACAACACTAGGCAGCCCGGCACGCTGTCCGTAATCCATCTGCCTAGAGGCGAGGTCATCGAGATGGTGTGGTGCCCGCCGGGATGGTTCATGATGGGGAGCCCAGAGACTGAACTTGAGCGTAAACACGACGAGCGGCGTCATCCTGTGCGGTTGACAAAGGGATTCTGGATAGGAAAGTACGAGGTCACGAAGGGACAATGGTCTGCCGTGATGGGTGGGGATGTGATGTTTGGAATCGGAAAGAAGCAGCCGATGTCCTCGATAAACTGGGCGGATTGCCAAAATTTCATGCGCCAGTTAAAGGCTGTGACAGGCGGTAAAATCGATGCGCGTCTGCCAACCGAGGCGGAATGGGAGTATGCTTGCCGCGCAGGAACTAGTACGCCTTTTTCGTTCGGGCGGCAACTTAACGGTACACAGGCGGCCTGTAACAGAGCCGCACCGTACGGGACGACGGAGTTTGGCCCCATAAGCCTATGGGGTGGAGTGCGCGACGTAGGCTGCTTTTCAGCTTATGCAAATAACTGGGGTATTAATGACATGCATGGAAACGTGTACGAGTGGTGCGAAGACTACTTTGACCGCTATCCGAACACAGGGGACGTCATCGAAGACCCCAGAGTGGTTTCGGCAATCCGTCGGGATGCGCAGACGGGCCGGTCGGAAACGCTAACGACCAAGGTTATCCGCGGAGGAGCGTGGAACTACGACCCGCATCTGTGCCGTAGCGCCTGTCGCAATCAATGTGTGGCAGACCAGAGCGGCGGCATAGTCGACATGACGGGGTTCCGAATCTGCTGTGATGATTTGCCGTGACGTTCACGGTGAATGGCCGGGCCCGATCTCCCCGGAAACGGCTATACACAACTAGGGAGGAAAAAGGAAAAACAATGAAAAAAGTAGTTATGATTGCGGCACTCGCGGCATTGGCATGCGGCTGTGTCTCCACACGCAAGAACGACGGCGGCGACGCATCGTTGCAGGTGCCGGTGGTGAAGGACATTGTCCACGAGAAATACGAGATAAAGAACGAAACCGTGACGGGCGAGGAGTCGCTGAACGTACTGTTCGGCCTTATCGTCTGGGGCAAGACGGCCACGCACTACGCAGATGCAGCTCCTTTCCGCTTCTTCGATAAGATCGGTGAAGCTAAGAACGGCGCATACGCCAACGCCTGTGACAAGGCGAAATGCGATGCAATCGTCGGCGCGCACTATAAGGTGCGCATCGAGGACTACTTCGTGTTCAAGAAGCTGACATGCGAGATCTTCGGCTATCCCGCGACGCTCAAGGGCGTGGAGCTTATAGAGAACAAGAGTATTCTTAGTAGCTGTGGTTGCGACAAGAAGTAATTCTGTGGCGCGGTAGACGTTGACGTGGGGACGTTGGGCCGTCCCCACGTCGGCGAATGTTCCGTATATGATACTTCGCATTTCGCATGACATTTCAGGTGTGTTATTTCACCAAAAATGGTAAAATATTTTTTTATCCATGAGACGAATAGGCGATATATTGAAGGTCCCTGGTCTCCCCTGGCTGCTGGCCGCAGGGGTGGCCTTGTGTATTGCATACCTCGCTATCTGGCATGGTAGCCTGAACCAGGACGAAGGCTGGTACCTGTACGCCGCGCAGATGGTGCGCGCGGGGCGGATGCCTTACCGCGACTTCTTCTTCACGCAGGGCCCCGCGCTGCCTTTCGTGTATTCTGTTCTGTCGGGCATCTGGGCGCCGGGTTCGTTGCTGTCCGGCCTGCTGGGCGGGCGCGTGGTGACGTTTCTGCTCGGCCTCTTCGCGACGGCGTGCGCTATTGGGCTCGTGCGCCGCCTCGTGCCGGAAGACAGGCGCGGCAAGGCGTCGCTCATCGTCTTCGCGCTCCTCGCCTGCAACGTATACCACGTCTATTTCACTACGATCCCGAAGACGTACGCTCTTGGCAGCCTGTTCGTGCTGGCGGGCTTTCTCCTGATTTCCTACCGGTCGCCCTTCGCGGCGTTCGCGGGAGGGCTGTCGCTCGCGTTCGCCACGGGCACGCGCATATCACTGCTCCTCATCCTGCCCGTGGTCGGGTTCACGCTGCTCTTGAAGTTCCGCGATTTCAGGTGGCGGTTCCTCTGGTTCGGACTCGGCGGCGCGCTTGGACTATTCCTCACGTATGGCCTTTTCGCGCTCGATCCCGTCTCGCGCGCCTCGCTTCTGGCCGCGCAGAGCTACCACGCCGCGCGCGGGGGCTTCGATCCTTTCTTTGCCATTGGAAGCGTCTCGCGCCTCGCGCGCGGATACGCGGCGCTTGGCATGGTGCTGTTCGGCGTCTTGATGACGCGCCGTCCCGCGCCGACGGAACCTCGGCTGCCAGTAGAACAGTCGGCGATGCTGTGGATGATGGGGCTTTCGTTCGCCGCCGTGTTTCTGCTCCAGCTTTCCGCTCCGTTCCCCTACGACGACTATCAGGTGCCGCTCATGGGCCTTCTTACGGTGCTGATCGCGTCCTGGTACTGCCGACGCGGCGGCGCGGCGTGGTTCGCCGTCCTTGCGGCGTGCCTCGTCTCGTTCACCGCGCCGCAGTTGCAGGAGTGGACCACCTACGCACAGGATCGGTTCTGGAGCCAGAAGAAGGAGAAGTCAGAGCTCTCGAAACTCCGCGAGATGGGCGGGATCGTCAACGCACTTGATCCGGACGGCACCGAGATCCTCACGCAGGACCTGTACCTTGCCGTTGAGACGGGCCGCACGGTGCCGCGCGGCCTGGAGATGGGGCCGTTCTCCTACTTCCCCGAAATCTCGACGGAGAAAGCCCGCGCAACGCATGTCCTCAACCGCCAGCTCATGGAGGAGCTTCTGGATTCGGCGCCATGCCGTCTTGCGGCGTGTTCCGGCTACATGTTCGCTATTTCCGCGCCGACGTGTTCCAGGACAACGTTCGAGGATCAGATGAGCCTCCTGAGGACGTTGAAGCGGCGCTATGACATTGTAATTTCCGAGGACAACTTCGGACAGAACGCGACCACGCTGATGTTCCTAATGCGTCGGGAAGCGTCAGGGGAGAGGACTGGAGACTGACATGGCGGTTCAACATGGCATGCCCGGCGAATGGGCGAAGGTGAGAGGTACGGTGCGTTCCCTGTGGCCACTGGGGATATGCCTCGTGTGCTTCGGCGCGTTTGCGGCGGCGACGGTGCTCGGGCAGCGCCTGGAGATATTCGGAGCGTTGTTCGCGGTGTCGGCCATCGCGGTGGCGTTCTGGTGGAGGCGCGGGCTGCTGCGCGTGGAGTCCTTCTTCAAGGGCGCCCGCGGCGAGGAGGCGATGGCCGGAATGCTTGCGAGGCTGTCGGACGACTGGCACATCTACCATGACTTCGTGGCCGGCAAGTACCACGTCGACCACGTGCTGGTCGGGCCTGCCGGCGTCTTCGCCGTCGAGACGAAGAACTGGCGCGACCAGGTGGTGCTGGAGTCGGGCGAGCTGATCGCCGGAGGACACGTGCCCGACCATCCGCCGATCGCGCAGGCCACGGCTGAGGCGAAGGCCGTCGGCGCAGTACTTGCCCGCGCGGGCTGGACGGGCGAGGTTTTCCCGGTTGTGTGTTTCGCATCCGGCACGTTCAAGGACGGCTTCGCGCAGTCTGGGAAAGTGCTTGTGGCGAACGCGGAGGCGTTCATGAAGTGGCTGGTAGAACAGCCGTCAGTGCATGCGCCAGGAGAGTGCGCACGCGTCATCCAGCTGATGGAGACGCGCGATTCGTGAAAACATGAGGAAGAAGGTCTTATGAAGGCAAAACAAATGAGATTACTGCTTGCAGCCGTGTCGCTCTGCAGCGCGGCGTGCGCGGAGACAGCGCCAACGCTCGACACCGTCGACGTCAAGCCGCTGCCCCACTACGGGCGCATCGCGCGCAAGGTCATCGGCATCCTTAACCGGAAGCACATCCTCTCGCACCAGTTCGACGACGAGATGTCCCGCAAGGCGTGGTCGAACCTCGTCACGCAGTGCGACTACAGCCACAGCGTGTTCCTGCAGTCCGACATCGACGCCTGGGCGCCGATGGAGACGCGCATAGACAACGCGCTGCGCGACGGAGACGTGTCGTTCGGCTACGAGGTACACAGCGTTTTCGTGAAGCGTCTCGCCGAGCGCGTCGCGTTCGTCACGAACCTACTCGAGTCGCAGGAGCTCGACTTCTCCGAGCATGAGGAATACCTCTTCAAGCGCGACAAGGCGCCATGGCCCAAGACAACCGCCGAGGCCGAGGAGATATGGCGCAAGCGCATCAAGAACGAGATGCTCGCCCTCACGCTCGGACGCGAGCTGGACGCCGAGGACGAGGCGAACGGCAAGAAGAAGAAAAAGGACAAGGACAAGAAATCCATAGAGGGCGGTGCATCCACGAACGACGTCGCCGAAGCTGCCGAGCCGGAGAAGCCGCCGAAGCAGGTGCTCCTGGAAAAGTACCGCCACTACCTGCAGATGATCCTCACGGAGTCGGATGAGGAGAGCGTGCTGCAGCGCTACCTCGTTGCCGTCACGATGGCCTACGACCCGCACTCCGCGTACATGTCGCCGCTGCGCAAGGAGGACTTCGACATGGAGATGAACCTCGCGCTCTTCGGCGTGGGTGCAGTGCTCTCGCAGTCGATGGACGACGGCGCGCTGGAGATCAAGGAAATCATGAAGGGCGGTCCGCTCGCCCGCGAAGGCAGCATCAAGGTTGGGCACAAGATTGTCGGCGTGGGGCAGGGCAATGACCCAGTGGAGGACATCACCTGGAAGCCCATGCGCAAGACCATCAGGAAGATCCGCGGGCCGAAGGACACGCGCGTGGTGTTGGAGGTCACGGACAAGAACGGCGGTTCGCGCCGTCGCGTGGCGCTTATCCGCGACGAGATCAAGCTTGAGGATCAGGCCGCCACGGGCCGCGTGGAACGCGTGACGCTTAACGGCGTTGAGCGCACGCTCGGCTACGTGAAGCTGCCGGGCTTCTACGGCACGATGGACAAGAAGCCGAGCGACCCGCAGTACCGCTCCTGCTCGCTCGACGTGGCGAAGTGGGTGTCGAAGTTCAACACGCAGGGAGTCGAGGGACTCGTGCTCGACCTGCGCGGCAACGGCGGCGGATCGCTGAGGGAGGCAGTGCTGCTTACGGCGCTCTTCGTGCGTCCCAACCCCGGCCCGTGCCCCGTTGTGCTGATCCGCGAGAAGTACAACGTCTACCCGCTCAACACGTTCCCCGACATACCCACGTTCGCGTGGCGCAAGCCGCTCATCGTGCTTATCGACCGCTTCTCCGCCTCCGCCTCGGAAATCGTTGCCGGCGCCCTGCAGGATACGGGCCGCGCGATCGTGATCGGAGACCACCGCTCGCACGGCAAGGGCACGGTCCAGACCGTCATGGATCTCGGCGGCAGCCCCGAGACGCCGAACGGATCCGTCAAGATCACCACCGCCCGCTTCTACCGCATCAACGGCTCTTCGACGCAGGTGAAGGGTGTGGAGAGCGACATCTGCCTGCCGTCTTCATTGGACGAGCGTACGGACATCGGAGAAAACAACCTGCCGAACGCTCTGCCTTGGACTATGATCGAGCCGCTCCAGTACGAGCAGATATGGAACATGTCCAGCTACGTTCCGCAGCTCAAGGCCCTCTCCGACGCCCGTTTGAAGGACTCATCCGAGTACGCGCACCGTCTGGAGGTCGTGAAGCTCTGCCGCGAGGCGTCCGAGCGCCGCACCGTGTCGCTTGAGCGCGCGGCCCGCCGCAAGATGATGCGTAAGGACCGCGACGTGTTTACCGCAGCGGACGAGCTGGACGAGTTGGGCGACGACGAGGATGAGGAAATGCCGGAAACGAAGAAGAAAGAGGAGAAGAAGAACGACTTCGTCCTCAAAGAATCGTTCAACATCCTCTCCGATCTCGTGCGTCTCACCGACGGGGCGGAAGCCCCCGACGTGCAGGTGCGTCCGCGCAACCTTCCGCCGTGGCTCCGCGCGCTTGGAGGCGACTACTGATGAGGAAGGTCGCCTTCACAAAGATGCACGGCGCCGGCAACGACTTCGTGCTGATCGACGACCGCGCGGGGACCTTCCCCGTTCATGACCACATTCTGCTCGCAATGCTCGCTACACCCCGCACGGGCATCGCCTGCGAGGGCGTGATCCTGCTCCAGAAATCCTCCGTGGCCGATTTCCGCATGGTTTTCTTCAACCCAGACGGCACGGAGGCGGACCTCTGTGGCAACGGCGCGCGCTGCGTTGCTGCGTTCGCGCGCGAGATCGGCGCGGTGACATCGCCCGCGATGACATTCGAGACGCGCGCGGGTCTCGTGGACGCCGAGGTGTCCGCAAACGGCGCCGTGAAGGTGTGGATGCCGGAGCCGAAGAACCGCCGCTACGGTCTGCAGGTGAAGGTGGGCGACCAGTTTGTTGCAGGCGACTACGTGGTGACGGGCGTGCCGCACTTCATCGTGCCATGCGAGAGCGTCGCCTCAGTCGACGTTGAGGGGCTTGGCCGCGCGTTGCGTCTTTCTGACGCCTTTGCGCCGGACGGCGCAAACATAGATTTCGTCCAGTTCATTCCTGCGCACAAGGCGCTCATCCGTACCTACGAGCGCGGAGTGGAAGCGGAAAGCGGGGCGTGCGGCACGGGCGCGGTTGCGACGGCCGTCGTGGCGGTAGAGACGAAGAAGATGTCGCTGCCTGTCCATATACGCACGGCCCAGGGCTATACGCTCACCGTGGATGGCGACTGGCGGCACGCGAAGACGACGGGCTTCACCCTCACGGGGCCCGTCAAGAAGGTATTTGAAGGTGTCGTCGACCTCGACAGTTTCGACACCAGCAACGAAATGGAGTGAAGAAGATGGCAGAGTTGATTGTGGCGCTTGACGTGCAGACGCGCGAAGAGGCCGAGGCGAAGGTGAAGCTCATCGGCGATCCGGTCGGTTTCTACAAGATCGGCCTGGAGCTGTTCACGGCCGAGGGACCCGACGTGGTGAAGGCCGTGAAGGACCTCGGCAAGAAGGTTTTCCTCGACCTCAAGTTCCACGACATTCCGCGCACGGTCGAACGTGCCGTGCTGAGCGGCGGCAAGCTCGGCGT
>CADCOC010000066.1 GCA_902802945.1 uncultured bacterium
ACCTACGACAGCTCCAATGTCCGTAACGCCTAAAATGCGCACGAGGCCATCACGTACAATCTGAAGTTCCTGGACGCCCAGCGCGTGAACGAGACGAAGACGGTCTATCTCGGCTATAAGTGGCCTGCGGCGCCGATACCGCCCACGCGTCCCGGCTGGACGTTCCACGGTTGGTTCTCGGAGGCGAACGGTGCCGGCACGAAATACTACGATGCCAATTGCGCGCTTTTTCTCAGTCTCAACGAGTACGCCGTCTTAGACGACCTTACGCTCTACGCGCACTGGACACTTGACGATCCGTCTGCGGCGGGCACGATCAGCGTCAATGGCATCTCTCTGGTTGCCGGCGTTTCGCGCCCTGACCAAGGCGACGGCTGGCACTACGACGCCGGTACCGGCTATGTCTGGTTCACGACTCGGGGGAAACGCTATGTCGTCACGGGCAAGGACGAGGCGGGCGAGTTCAGCCTCTACCCGTGGGCTTCGGACTGTGAAATCGTGATGTCCAACCTTACGCTTAACGCCAGCGTCAACTCGGGGCGGACGTCCTTTGAAGTCAAACAGGGCAGTACAGCCAATCTGGTTCTGCTTGGCGACAACAACATTTGCGGCTGCCCGAACTATCCGGCCATCTACATTCCTGAAGGCGGAACGTGCAATATAAGCGGCTCCGGCAAACTGAAGGCGACAGGCGGCAGCTCCGCGCCGGGCATCGGCGGCAAGGTGGGCGACACGTCCGGCACAGGCAGACTCAACATTACGGACGGTACGATTGAGGCGATCGGCGGTGTCAACGGCTCGGGCATCGGCGCGGCGAAGTCGAGCGGCTTCGGGACGGTGACGATTTCCGGCGGCACGATCACGGCGACCGGCACGGGCGGCTCGGGCAGCAACTGTGGCGCTGCGGGCATTGGCGGCAGCCAAGGCGCCGGGATGGGCACCTACAAGATTACCGGCGGCACGGTGACGGCCAGAGGCGACAAATACGGGCCGGGCATCGGCAGTGGCATGGACGCCATCGGCGGCATGGTCGAGATTTCGGGCGGCACGGTGACGGCGACCGGCGGCGACGGCGCGGCCGGCATCGGGTCGGGCCAGAGCGCCATGAACTTCTCCGTCTCGATTTCCGGCGGCACGGTGACGGCGACCGGCGGACAGTATGGAGCCGGCATCGGCGGTGGCCGATACGCCTCGAGGAACTCCATTTCCATTTCGGACGGCACTGTGACGACGACCGGCGGACAGTATGGCGCCGGCATCGGCTCCGGCGATCAATCCGGCACCGGCACGCGCACGGACGACACGATCTCGATTTCCGGCGGCAACATCCGCGCCAGGGCGGGCTCAGGCGCGGCGGATATAGGCTCCAGCGACTACGGAGTCTGCGTCTCCGTTTCGATTTCCGGGGGAACCGTCCAGCAAAAGAGTGGCACTTCGCCCTACATCGGCGCCGCAAGCGGCGACACCCCAGTTCCAGTCATATTCACCGGCGGCGCCATCTATGCGAGCATTGACCGCGTCCGTCATGCGCCGTCCAACAACGTTTCGCAGGCCGTGTTCCCGGTCGACCTCGACATCGGCATCCCCGACAGTCTGGTGACATCCTTCGAGATGGGCACCTTGGGCGACCCATTCAAAAACACCTATACCGACGCCAACGGGATTTTGCGCATCTGGCTCCCTGCTTCCAATGGCAACAGCTATGGAATGCGCATTACAATGGAAGATGGTTCCGAACATGTCTTCTGCTTCGGCGTCAGCAATGACGGCAAGATGGAAACCCGCGACTTTCTGCTGGTGAATGGCATGGTCGTGACAGGTGATCTCGACATAGACAACTCGGTATTGGCCTACTCGCGCAATACGAAAGTGCTGACACCGAAATCCAGTGCCACAATCAGCGGCGTCTCCACAAACGGTACCTTCCGGATCGTCGTGCCCTCGACGGGAAGCACTTCCGCCCTCACGTTCAATAACCTCACGCTCGCCACCAAAGCCAAGGACACCTCGGCAGTCAAGCTTGAACGCGACGTCACGCTCACGCTCGTCGGTATGAACGCGACCTCCGGCGCAGGGGCGCTGTCGGCCGGCATCGAGGTTGCGAGCAACGCGACGTTGACCGTCAAAGGCGAAGGGACGCTTTCCGCGACCGGCGGCAAAAACGCCGCCGGCATCGGTTCGGCTGGCGGTTTAACCCCTCCCGGCAAAATCTTCATCGAAAGCGGCACGATCTTCGCGCAGGGCGGCGAACAGGCTGCCGGCATAGGCGGCGGAATTAGCTCCAATCTCGACAAAAGGGACAACATTGTCATCACTGGCGGCATCATTACCGCGAAAGGTGGCAGTGGTGCGACGGGAATTGGGGCCGGGAAAGGGAGTTTCACCCTCGCCCCAGATGCCGTGCGCATCACGGGGGGCTCGGTGTCGGCGTCAGGCGGCACCGAGGTGTCCGAAGGAGCGAGTGGTATCATCTACGGTAGTCGCAGCGGTTCGGATTTCGTGAAGAGCTCAGGCAACACGGTCGAAACGCAGGGTTACAACGGCTATGCGCTCCACATCGACGGTGGTAGCGTCGTGCCGGGTAACGGCAGCGTGTCGCCGCGTCCGACGGATTCTGCGTCCAACGAGCTCTACGCCGTATCGTTCACCGGTCTTGAGCCGAACAAGAAGGTGGCCGTTTCGAGCCTGACCGGCGACTTCCCCGCGGCCTATTCGCTTGACAACATCTACACCGACGGCAGTGGACGCATCTGCCTGTGGCTTACGCCGACAAACCGTTCGCGCATCATTTCGGTGAACGGCAAGTTCTACGAGACGGAATATACATACCAGAATTCTGAATACAAAAAGGACGTTCTCGTTGACGGGGCGGGCGGAAGCGGCACGCCGCCGGATGGGGTTGTAATTGACGGCGAGACGCGCTACAGCGTGACGCTGCCGCATCTTGGGGCCGGCGCGTTCGTTTCCATCACCGGCCTTGAGGCATACGGAGCGACTTCCGCCGTGGCGAACAACGACGGCGACGCGTTCGTCTACCTGCCTGACGGCGAACATTCCTTCCAGGTCAATGGCCACGAATGGGCGGTCACGGTGGAGGGCGGCCCGACTGCCGCCCACATGATCACGCATGTCTTCGCAAACGGCGTGGACGTCGGATGGTTTTCCGGCGAGGGCTGGGCGTATGAGCCCGGCACGATGCGGCTCACCATCTCCGGCGAGTGTGTAATCAGCGGCACGAACACGCAGGGCGAGGTGTCGTGCCTCATCGATTCATGGGAGATTGTGGCGCTTTCAAACCTCGTGCTTTCCACGGAGTCCAGGGACGGCGTTCCCGCCGTGGCGATCGGGTCCGGGACCTCCGCGACCATGAAGTTCGCGGGTACGAACAGCCTTGTCTCGGGCAGGGACGCGGCCGGCATCGAGGTGCCGGAGTCCCACGCGCTGTCGCTTTCCGGCGCGGACGGTGGTACGCTCGATGTGACCGGTGGACAGGGCGGCGCGGGCATCGGCAGCGGCGCGGGCGGCACATGCGGCGCGATCTCTATTTCCTATGGCGTAAAGCTGGTGGCGAATGGTCGCAACGGCGGAGCGGGCATTGGTATCGGCAGCGGTGGCACTGGCGGTACTGTGACGATCTACGGAGGAGTGATCACGGCGACGGGCGACGACGCCGGCGCGGGCATCGGCATCGGCGCGGTGCAAATCTCGGGCGGCACGATCTTCGCCGCGTCCACGGGAGGTACGGGGGCGAAAGCCATCGTGAGCGTAAACAACTCCTCTTCGTCGTCCGTGACGATCACCGGAGGCGCGGTGTATACCGAATTGGATGAAGTGTCGCCCGCGCCGATTGACGGCGCGTCTGCGGCAGTCTTTCCGGTGGACATCCCGCTCGGGCAGTCGAACGCCAAAGTACAGTCGCTTGAGATCGTCCGCAATCAGCAAGCTTTCTCGTATGGCATGAACGACGTCTACACCGACGATACGGGCAAGCTTCGCATCTGGCTGCCGAGCGGCGTGTATATTTTCTCCGTGCCGCAAGATGGCGGCGATCCGGTGCAGTACGCCGCGAACGTGAAGAACGGCGCGGCGACGGCAGTCGTCCTGACACTGACAGGGCTCACCGTCAATGGCCGCGACGTCGGTTATCTCGCCGACGAAGGCTGGGAATACGAAGCGCCTGCCGTGACGCTTGCGAGCGCAATGGTCTACGTGGTCGCCGGCAGAGCGACGAACGTGCAGGTGCGCGTCGCGACGAACGCGAACGTCACGATCGACGGCGTTCTGATTGACTGTTCGGAGAACAGGATTTCTCCCTGTGTGGTCGTTTCCGGCGCCGACGCGCCGCTGACGCTCTCCGGCGAGAACACGCTCATCGGCGGCTGGCATTCCGCGGGCCTCGCCGTTGAAGGTTCGGCGTCGGTCACGATTTCCGGCGACGGCGCCCTGTCCGCGACGGGCGGGTATTGGGGCGCGGGCATCGGCGGTTGCTCCTATGCCGCAGTCGGCACGATTTCGATTGCCGGCGGCACCGTTGCGGCGATGGGCGGAGGTCGTGGGGCCGGCATCGGCGGCGGCTACAGCGGCACGGGCGGAACGGTTGCGATTTCCGGCGGCATGGTGACGGCGGATGGCGGCGAGTGGGCTTCTGGCATCGGTGCGGGCGACGGCAACGCAGAACATTTCAATTCGGGGATTGCCGTTGAAATCACCGGCGGAATCATAACGGCCAGGAGCGAGAAAGCCGCCGGAATAGGTCCTAGCGACTGTGCGGACTGCGGCGCGATCTCCATTTCGGGCGGTACGGTTTTCGCCTCCACGCAGGAGTCCACGGCAAAGGCCATCGGAAGGGCAAGGGATCAAAATGCTTCATCTGCTTCATCTGTGGCAATCACCGGCGGCGCGGTGTATTCCGGCGTAGCCGATGTCCTTCCCGCTCCGACCGACGGCGCATCTTCCGCCGTGTACCCGGTGGACATTCCCATCGGACAGGCGAACTTCAAGGTCGAGACGCTCTCCTTCGGCACGTCGTCCATCGCCTACGGCACCAAAGACCTCTACACGGGCGCGGACGGCAAGCTGCGCATCTGGCTGCCTAACGGCGACCACGAGTTTGTGGTGGACGGGGACACCTGGACGGTGCACGTGGATGGAGCGGCGGCGGCGGCGTGTGTCGCCTCGCTTGGCGTCACTGTGAATGGTATAAATGTTGGCTATCTATCCGGCGAGGGTTGGACGCTCGACCGCAGGATGAAGATCGTCTCGCTGACCGGGGCGGGGCCGTTCACGATCAGCGGGTCGGGAAACAAAGTGGCAATCTGCGCCGACACGAACTGCACCGTTGTGCTCGACGCTCTCTCGCTGACAAGCACGTTGACAGGACTCCCGCCCTTCGACTGCGGGACGAATTCCGTCTCGATGAGCCTTTCGGGCGAGAATAGTCTCGTCGCATCTGGCGAAAACACTCCCGGCCTTGGCGTCCGCAACGGCGGCGCGTTGGAAATTACGGGAGGCGACGGCTCTCTCAGCGCGCAGGGCGGAAGATACGGAGCCGGCATCGGCAGCGGCAATGGAGAACTAGGAGGATTCGTTTCGATTTCCGGCGGCACGGTGTTGGGCCAAGGCGGATACCAGGCGGCAGGTATCGGCGGCGGATACGCTTCCTCCGGCAATTCGATTTCGATTTCCGGCGGCAATGTCACGGCGACAGGCGGTAGATACGGGGCCGGCATCGGTTCCGGCGACCAGTGGAACAAAAACACCAATACGCGCGACGTACTGGCGATTTCGGGAGGTAAGATTAGTGCCACCGGCGGTAAGGATGCAGCGGCAATCGGCTCCAGCGACTACGGCGCATGTAAATCCGTCACGATTTCAGGAGGCACGGTCATGCGTTCGTCCGGCAGCGATACTGGCATCGGCGCTTCCGAACATTCCCCATCGGGCGGCGGCGCAATAATCTCCGGCGGCGCGGTGTACAGGACGACCGACGGATTCTCGCCTGCCGCAACGAACGACGCCGGGCTCGCCGTCAATTCCGTTGATTTCGATCTCAGGATGCCGAATGCCAAGATCGAAGACTTCGAAGTCAAGCGCGGCGGCGCAGCGTATGCGTACGGCGTCAACGACCTCTACACGGACGAAGACGGCCACCTGCGCGTCTGGCTGCCGGACGGCAGCTACACATTCACGGCAGACGGCGACACCTGGATGGCCTCGGTCGCGGGCACTCCTACGAATGCGGTTCTTTCGTCGATCGACGTCACGGTGAACGGCGTCAACATCGGCGAAATCTCAGGTGAAGGCTGGTCCTACTCCAGAAAGCAGAAAATCCTCGTTCTAGAAAACGCAGGTCCGTTTACCGTCAGCGGCAGCGCCAGCGGAGTGCTCTGCAGTGTGACGAATGCCTGCGAAGTGACGCTCGATTCGCTTTCACTCGACAACTCGTCTGCCGACAATCGTTCGGGCTTCTCAGTCGTTGACAGCGCATCCGTGACATTGACGCTTGTCGGCGAAAACGTTCTGAAGGGCGGCAAACTAGCCGCAGGACTGAGCGTGACGAACGGCACAAGCGTGACCATCGGCGGCGACGGCTCCCTGACTGCGACAGGCGGGAAGGAAGGCGCAGGCATTGGCGGAGGCAGAAGAGAAGCGGTCGGCACGGTGTCCATCGTCGGCGGCACGGTGTCGGCAACCGGCGGCATGTATGCTGCGGGTATCGGCGGAGGGTTTGGAGGAACGAACTGCACCATCGTGATTTCCGGTGGTTCCGTCACGGCGACAGGCGGGGATCACAGCGCGGCGATTGGTTCTGGCGACCAGTGGGCTGAGCAGACGGCGACAGGCGACAACATCGTGATTTCCGGTGGTGTCATCCGCGTGTCGTATCCTTATTCTGATTATGTGGGTCCGGCGGGAATCGGCTCCAGCGGTTTTGGTTCCTGCAGCGCCGTCACGATTTGCGGCGGCACCATTCTGCCGACGGGCAGTCCGGTGCGCATCGGTTCTGGAACCCGGTCCAGTGCGGGTTCGGTCACGATTTCCGGCGGATCCATCTACTCCGCCTCGGATCAAGTGTCGCCTGCCGCATCCAACGCCACGGAGCGCGTCTGGTGCGTGACGGTTTCCGGACTGGTACGCAACGCCCGGGTGGAAGGTCTGGCGGTGCGCCGTACATCGGGTTTGTCATTCGTGGACTACGGCACCGCCGACCTCTTCGCCAACAACTGGGGCGAAATCTACCTCTGGCTGCCCGACGGCGACTACCGCTTCCTCGTTTCGCAGGACGGCCGTGACGACCTGTATCTCGCCGCCACCGTGGACGGCGCGGACGTTAAAGCCACGCCAATCACCATCGACCCTGTCATCGAGGGCGTCACCGTGGACGGCAGGGACATCGGCTACGGCTTCGGCCATGGCTGGAGTTTCACCGACGGAGTCGTCCACCTTGTGGACGCCGGGCCGTTTGAAATCGCCGGCTCCGCGAACGGCAGGGGCATTTTGGCCGAGGCCGACTGCGCCGTGACGGTCACGAACCTGACGCTCGACGCTTCGAGCGTCGAAAGCCGCGCGGCCTTCGCCATCAAGGTTGGCATGTCGGTCGATTTGACGCTGGCGGGCACCAACACCCTCAAGAGCGGCAAAAACTGCGCCGGGCTGCAGGTTCCTGCCGGCGCGGCCGTGACCATCGGCGGCGAAGGCTCGGTTGAAGCGGTCGGCGGAGAATACGGCTCCGGCATCGGCGGCGCCCGTGCCGACGGAAAAAACGCGGGCAACATCACGATCAATGGCGGTTCCGTCAAAGCCACTGGAGGTTCTTTCGCCGCGGGCATCGGCGGTGGCCAGGACGGCAACGGGGGAACCACTACCATTACCAACGGAACCGTGAAGGCCACCGGCGGTTCCAATGGCGCCGGCATCGGAGGTGGTGCGGGCGAACGGACCGCGCGCACGTCCGGCGGCACGATCGCCATTTCCGGCGGCTCGGTGACGGCTACGGCAGGCTATGTGTCGGCCGGCATCGGAGGTGGCTATTTCGGCAACTCCGGGACGATTGCAATCTCCGGCGGCGTTGTCTCGGCCAGCGGCGACCAGTTCGGTGCGGGCATTGGCGGCGGCGAGTACGGCGAAGGCGGGAAGATCACCATTTCGGGTGGCCTCGTGACGGCGACATCGCAAACATACGCCGCCGCGATTGGTGGCGGATATGAGGGCGGGGGCATCGTTCGCATCACCGGCGGCACCGTTGTGGCGACGGCGAACAAGGACAGCGACTATGCCCCCACCGATATTGGCGCGGGCCGTAACGCCGCTGCGAAGGGGTCAGTTCTCGTCACTGGCGGTTCCGTGCACGCGACGAACAAAGGCATCGTGGCCCCCGCCGCATCTAACGCCACGGAGCGCGTCTGGTGCGTGGCATTCCCCGGATTCACGCCGAACGCGGCCGTGGACCTTGGTGAAGTGAAACTGAACGGCGCCGCCTGGGCATACGGCGTGGAAAGCATCTTCGCCGACGCCGACGGCAAGATTTACCTCTGGCTTCCGGGAGGCGAGAATGTCGTCCTTGTTGGCGGCAGACTCTGGTACGCCGACGTCACGGGGGATGATGTCACGACGGCGGTCCCGTATGAGCGCGTGTATCAGACGGGCGTGTCCGTCGATGGCGTGGAGGTCGCGCGCGGCAGCGGCGAAGGCTGGACGTGGTCGCCCGACACGTCGAAGCTGACGCTCTCTGGCGACGGGCCGTTCGTCATCTCCGGCACCAACGTCTATGGCAAGGTGCGCGTGCGCGTGGAGACGGAGACCATGGTCACGCTCTCCAACCTCTGCCTCAAGGCGACGGAGAGCCGCTGCACGCCGTTCGCAATCGCCTCGAACATGACGGCGCGAATCTGGTTCACCGGCACGAACACGCTCGAGGCGGGCAGGTACTGCGCCGCGCTTGAGCGGCCGGATGTCTCGGGTCTCGAAATCGGCGGCGACGGATGGCTCAACGCGAAGGGCGGAGGTGGCGACGAGGGGTGGGGCTACCCCGCGATTGGCTACAGCGACGGGATGTACTCTGGATGGCAACACCCCATGAAGATCACTGGTGGCAACTTCGTCGCGTTCAGCGGCGCGGTGGGGACCGTAGATGGCATCGACGACTCGGTCGTTTTCGGCGGCAACATCTACATTGGAAAGGATCCGTACTATTCCCATGATGCGCTCGCGATCAACGCGAAGACGCCGCAGGGCGACACTGCCGCCTGCGTCGAGGTGCCGGGGTTGGAGCCGAACGCGCCCGTGGTCTTCACGGGACTTCCGGACTACTACAACGCCTCCAACATCGTCGCCAACGACGAAGGCAAGGTTTACCTCTACCTCAAGGCCACGTACAGTGGCGAAACGACGTATTTCATCGCCAATGGACAGCTCTACCGGGTTGTAGCCACCGACTCTTCCGCCGCCAACACCGCACAGAAGGTCGTCTATTCAGAGGTGGATAGCCTCATGATCGAGTCGATTGCAGTTGCGGAGGACAGTGTCACGCTTGTCGTCTCCGCCATGCCAGCCGGGGCGGCCGTGCAGTTCATGGACCAGCTGAAGGTGGTTTGCGCTGCCGACCTGGAAAGCCTCAGTTCCGGCGATCCGTCGCGCGTCACGACTTACGCGATGGATTCTGCCGGGGTGGCCGCGACGCCCAACGGCGACGGCACGGTGACGGTCGAAGTTCCGGTCGCGCCGTCCGACAGCCAGATGTTCTACAAGGTTGTCGTTGAATAGGGGGCCTCATTGCGGTCAACCGCATGTGGGAGGCGAGGCAATTATCACGTGCATGTGATAATCATCACATGCACGTGAAGATCATGTGATGATTGTGTGATGTCCATGTGATGATTATCACACGGTTTTTTGGTTTACTGTTCGCCGGACGGAGACAAGGTGTTTCCGGCCGGAAAAAAGAAAGGAACAGAACCATGAAAGCAAACCTGAAAACCATCGCGCTGGCCGTCGTCGCCAGCCTGACCTTCGCGGCCTGCGCGGCTGAGCCCGTATGCGAGCCGAAAGAGGATGCGCCTGCGGCGCCAGCCCAGGCCGCCACCGTCGAAGCGCCTACGCCTACGCCGGAGAAGAAGCAGGCCAAGTCGCGTCGCACGCGCCGTGCGAAAAAGGACAAGGCCGTTGCGCCTTCGGACGACACGCAGAAGCAGCCGCGTCGTCGCCGTACACGCAAGATGCAGATGTCTGCGCTTCCTGTCACTGGCATGCTCGACTCGGCGGAGTGAGCGATGAAGTGCGACCTGTGGATCGGCTTTCTGGCGGTGGCTCTCCCGGCGCTCGTTGGGGCGCTGGGGGGATTTTCCCTCCTTCGCCGGGAATGCGCGCGCGAACAGGCCGATTTGCGCGAGGGCGTCCGCGCACGTGCGAACGCCCTCGCGGACACGTTGTGGAAACAATACGGTGCCGACGCGGGGCGCGGTCTCCCGGAGAGGGTCGACGCGCTCGCGCGCGACCTTGAACGGGACGTCGGCCTTGCGTCGGCCTTCGTATGGCGCAAGGGGAAAGGCGTCATTTGGAAAAAAGGAGAAGAGCAGATGATTGTACGCGACATGGATGGCAGTTTCAAATGGACTGCCGAAGGAAGGCGCGTGAAGTACCCGAAGCGCGGGTTCTTCACGCAGGTTGGCGCGACGGTCGCCTGGTCCCGCATGGGGTCGCGGGATGTGTGCGGCTACGTGCTTGATCTGGGTGGGGAAGGGCGACGGCGGCCCGTCGTGCGGCTGGCGTTGGTATCAGGCCTGCTGTGCGCGCTCACGGCAGTGGCCACGGCCGGTGCCTGGTACCTGAGACGCGCGGCATGGCACGCGCGGGAGGAGTCGGATGCGCTCGTCGAAATGCTGCATCAGAACGTGGAAATGCAGGAGGTGGGGCATGTATAAGGCTACGGCGGAAATGAGGGATTGCACGCAGGTACCCGCATCGCTCCTGCACGTGCTGGAGGATCTGGGCCGCAGGCTGTCGCGGATCGAGTCGACACTCAGCGAAAACGCAAGGCGCGAGGAGATGCAAGATGACGTATTCCAATTCGGCGAGGGGAAGGTGAGCCGGCGTAAATTCGCCTACATCAGCAAGCGGAACCGGTTCATACGCCTCTCTCCGCGGGAGCTGACCCTCCTTGAGATATTTGCGGAGCATCCGAACGAAGTGCTCGCGCGCGACATGCTGCTCAGCCGCCTGTGGGGCATCGACTACTACGGCAACACGCGCACGCTCGACCAGCACATCGGGCATATCCGGGAAAAGCTAGGCGTCGACGGCGCGCGGATCGTCACGGTCCCGCGCGTGGGCTACGCCTACAACGACGGCATGTCATCGGCGCCGTAGCGGCTCGCCGGGGACGGCGGCGGCTCGCCCAACCATTGCAAGGCCGAGGCGGCCTTGCCCAGTTGCGGGCGGGACGCCCGCCACCCCGACAAGCGCGGCCCTACCGTACGGCGGTTTCATCGAAACCGCCCTACCGGTCGGCGCGGTGTTCTACCGCGTCTATCGCGGTACGCGGACCGTGCCGCTTGAATCCGGCGGCGGGATGTGGTATCATGTGGGCGTTTCTCAAACGCGGGCGCAGTGCCCCCGAACGAAACGAGGTCAATACATGAAAAAAGTACACTTGAAGATGAACATGGCAGTTGCGGCAATCGCCGCGCTTTTCACCGGGGCCGCGTACGCCGACGCGCGTGTGTGGCTGGACGAGCTGTCGGTCAGGGAGATGATGTGCGGCTGGCAGACGCCGCGCCGGAACAAGACCGTGGGGGGCGGCAGTCTGCAGATCGGCTCGCAGAAGTTCGAGCGTGGCGTGGGCACGCACGCCGAGTCCATCGCGGTCTACGACGTCGCGGGCAAGGCTGTCGCGTTCGACGCGGACGTGGGCATTGACGCCGAGGTGTTCCCCGGCGAGAATGGCGCCGCGAGCATCCGCTTCCTCGTGAAGGCCGACGGACGGACGGTGGCCGAGACGGGGGTCCTCAAGGGGAAGCGCGATCCCGTACACGTCCATGCCGACCTCGCGGGCGCGAAGACTGTGGAACTGCTCGTCTCGACGGCAGGCGACGGCGACAACTACGACCACGCCGACTGGGCCAACGCCTATTTTACGATGAAGGACGGGACGCGTCCCGTGCCCGTGCCGCTCGGCCGCGAGCAGCTGGGCATCCTCACCCCGCCGCCCCCCGCCTCGCCGCGCATCAACGGCGCGAAGGTGTTCGGCGTGCGGCCCGGACATCCCATCGTGTGGCGGCTTCCCGTCACGGGTGAGCGTCCGATGACGCTCAAGGCCGAGAACCTGCCCGCCGGCGCCGTCTTCGACGAGGCGACGGGCATCCTGAGCGGCGCCGTGTCGACGCGCGGCAGCTACGTGATCACGTTCACGGCCTCCAACGCGAAGGGCACGGCGAAGCGCACGCTGCGCCTTGAAGTGGGCGACAAGATCGCGCTCACGCCGCCGATGGGCTGGAACAGCTGGAACTGCTTCGCCAGCGCGGTGACGGAAAAGGACATCCGCGGCTCGATCGACGCGTTCGCCGGAAGCGGCCTCGCCGACCACGGCTGGAGCTACGTGAACATCGACGACTACTGGCAGAACAAGCCCTCCGCCAAGAACGATCCCACCCTCCAGGGACCCGAGCGCAACCCCGACGGCTCCATCGCCGTCAACAAACGCTTCAAGTGCATGAAGGCCCTCGCCGACTACGCGCATTCCAAGGGACTCAAGATCGGTCTCTACTCCTCGCCCGGGCCCTACACCTGCGGCGGATGCGTGGGCAGCTGGGGACATGAGTGGCAGGACGCGAAGACGTACGCCGATTGGGGCTACGACTACCTCAAGTACGACTGGTGCAGCTACGGCCGGGTGGCCGTCGGCTCCGGACACGGACGCCTCATGCTGCCTTACCGTCTCATGGGCGAGGCCCTGAAGGCGCAGGGCCGCGACATCGTGTTCTCCCTCTGCCAGTACGGCATGGGCTACGTCTCCACGTGGGGCGAGAGCGTGGGCGGAAACTGCTGGCGCACCACGGGCGACATCACCGATACGTGGAACTCCATGAACGGTATCTTGCACCAGCAGGCCGACTCGTGGCCCTACGCGCGTCCGGGTGCCTGGAACGACCCCGATATGCTCGTGGTGGGCCGCCTCGGCTGGGGCCACCTGCGTCCCACGCGCCTCACGCCGAACGAGCAGTACACCCACATGTCCTTATGGGCGATCCTCTGCTCGCCGCTCCTGATCGGCTGCGACCTCACGCAGCTGGACGACTTCACCCGCTCGCTGCTCACGAACGACGAGGTGATCGAGACCAGCCAGGACGAACTGGGCGCGCAGGCCGCGTGCGTGGCGAAGGGACCCCGCGCGGAAATCTGGACGAAGCCGATGAGCGACGGCTCGCTCGTGTTCGCGCTCTTCAACACCTACGCCATCCCCACCCGCATCACGGTTGACTTCGACTCCCTCGGCCTCGTGGGACGCTGGCGCGTGCGCGACCTCTGGCGTCAGAAGGATCTCGGCACGTTCTCCAGCCAGTACACTTCCGACGTCCTGGCGCACGCCACGCAGCTCGTCCGCCTCTTCCCCGAGAACGGCGCGGGCCTGCGCGTCGGTCTCAACGACATACGCGACAACGCGGTGTACATGATGTATGCGGACAAGCGTCCCATCGACAAGCCCGGCTACAAGGCACCCTCCGCGCCGCCGTGCGCCGAGTGCCCCCGGGCGAGAAAGCAATAACAGATAAGAAGGATCAAATGACATGAACAACTTTACCTACCACAATCCCGTCAAGGTCGTGTTCGGCCTCGGGACGTTGAAGCAGGCCGGCGAAGAGGCCGCGAAGCTCGGAAAGCGCGCGTTCGTCGTCTCGTACGGCGACGCGAGCGTCACGGGCACGCTCGCCAAGCTGAAGGAGTTGCTGGACGCGGCGGGCGTCGCGTCGCAGGAGTTCCTGGAGGTCGTGCCCAACCCGCCGATCGAAATGGTCGCGCGCGGCGTGGACGCGGCGAAGGCGTTCGGCGCGGACCTCGTAATCGGCGTGGGCGGCGGCTCGGCGATGGACGCCGCGAAGGCAATCGCGGCGGGTGTTCTCTACACGCACGGCGACCTCTGGAACATGGTCTACGCGAGCCACTCGAACGTGACGGCGCAGCCGCCGGAGAAGGCGCTGCCGCTCCTTCTCATCCCCACGCTTCCCGCGACGGGCAGCGAGATGAACATGTGTTCGGTGGTCAGCTCGACGACGTGCGGACAGAAGAGCTACATCTGGGCGGACTGCCTTTTCGCGAAGACGGCCATCCTCGACCCGGAGCTCACCTACTCCCTGCCGCCGTTCCAGACGGCGTGTGGCGCGATCGACGCGATCAGCCATGTGCTCGAGATCTACATCAACGGACAGGACGAGAGCGACCTCCTCCACGCCTGGCAGCTTGCGCTCATGCGCACGATCGTCGAGAACCTCCCGAAGGCGCTCGCGAACCCACAGGACGCCCACGCGCGCACGGAGCTCATGTGGTGCGCAACGTGCGGTCTGAACGGCTGGGCCTCGCCGGGCGACGCCTGGACGCCCATGCACCAGGTGGGACACGTCCTCACGAGCCGCCACGGCATCAACCATGGCTCGTCGCTTGCGATCGTCATGCCCGCGTGGATGACGTACCACAAGGCGCTCAAGCCCGCCCGCTACGCGCAGTTTGCGGTGAAGGCAATGGGGATTTGTCCCCACGATAAGACCGACGCCGAGCTGGCGGACGCCGGCATCGCCGCGTTCCGCGACTTCATCAAGGCGAGCGGCGTGCCAGTGACGCTGGGCGAGAAGGGCGTGACGGAAGGGGACATCCCCGGCATCATCAAGGGTGTGCGCACCGTGAGTTTCAACGCGGACGGCGTGCTCGCTTCGAACCCGCCCGTCACGGCGGAGGCCCTCGCGGAAATCCTGAAGCTGGCACTGTAGGGTGGTAGGCCTCACTGTGATCTAGCGTGCGTAGCATCAAGAATGTCACGAAAATTGAAAAATTAATTTTCGTGACATTCGCTTCCTGTAAGTGAAATAAAAATGCTATAATATCGCTCATGCGACAGAAACAAAATCAAGAAAACCATAATTCCGTGCAATTTATTGGACGGAGAGAGTATCTTGATGACTTGGAGTCGCTCTGGCGAAAGGCAACGAGTTCGCTCATTGCCTGCCGTGGGAGACGCCGCATTGGAAAGTCAACGCTGATTCGCGAGTTTGCGAAACGCACGGCCAATGCCTACATCGAAATCGAGGGTTTGCCGCCGGACAAGCAGATGACCAATCAGCGCCAATTGGATCACTTCATCGAGTCGCTTGCCGCGCAGACCCAAGCGTCCAAGGCGCCGGTCACCAATTGGATTGAGGCGTTCCAAAGGCTTGACGGGCAGCTTTCTGACGATGTGCGCACGGTGGTTCTTTTGGACGAGGTTTCCTGGATGGGCGGCTATGATGTCAACTATCCGGGAGCGTTACGCACGGCATGGGAGAGGTTCTTCCATCGTCACCCAAAGCTTGTCGTCGCCGTGTGCGGTTCGGTTTCGACGTGGATTCGTGAGAACATTCTCGACAACACCGGTTTCACGGGACGCTTCTCGCGCGACTACGTCCTTCCCGAATTGACGCTGGGCGAATGCGCCGAGTTCTGGCGCGGAGCAAAGGATCGTGTATCTCCTCGGGAAATCTTTGACGTCCTTTCCGTCACGGGCGGCGTGCCCAGATACCTTGAGGAAGTGGATCCCGGTCTATCCGCAGAGGAGAATATCAGGCGCATGTGCTTTTCGACAAGCGGCGAGCTCTACAAGGACTTCGATGCGATTTTCAGTCCGTTGTTCGGAACCGAGACGGAACTGAAGCGCCGAATCCTCGTGGCCCTGTCGGACGGACCGCTGTCTGGCGCCGAGTTGTCAGGACGCTTTGAACTCAAGCGCAATGGCCGCATGTCGGCAACGCTCAGGGAGCTGAAGGAGGCCGGATTCATATCCGATGATCCGGGGCTCAATCCTGCGACGGGGGCCGACTCGCGTACCGGCAAGTACCGTTTGAAGGACAACTACACGCGGTTTTATCTGAAATACGTCATGCCGCGCAAGACGCAGATCGAAACCGGGAGTTTCAAGTTCGCTTCGCTTGGGACGTTGCCGGAGTGGACGGCCGTGATGGGCTTGCAGTTCGAGAACCTGATCGTGAACAACGCGATGTCGCTCCTGCCGTATCTCCACCTTGGGAATTCCCTCGTCGAATCTGCGGCACCATATCGGAATGCGCGCCGCGATGCGGAAGGCGTGAAGTGCGGATGCCAGATTGACCTTCTGATCCAGACGCCCATGGCGGCATACGTCGTCGAGATCAAGCGTGTGCGCGAGATAGGCGAATCGATCATCTCAGAAATGCAGGAGAGGCTTTCCCGCCTGCCCTTGCGCAAGGGGATGTCTGCTCGCCCCGTTCTCGTGTACGAAGGAGAACTTGCACCAGCCGTCGAGGGATCGGGATTCTTCGACGCGATAATCCCAGCCGAAAAACTGCTCGCGCATCCATGACGTGCAGCGGCGGGTTCCACATGAGCGATGTTGTCCAGAATGTTCAGTAAATGGAGAATGCAAAAATGACAGTAGAAGAAATAGCGAAGATGATGGATGTTTCCGCCGTGCAGGCGCAGAACACGCTTCAGGACATTGATGCGTGCTGCGAGCTGGCGGCGGAGTTCGGCTGTGCGGCGGTGTTTTGTCTGCCCGCACACGTGCCGTACCTGCGCACGCGGCTCGACGCGTTGGGCCTGAAGGTGCCGATGGCGTCCGTTTCTGGATTCCCCGGCGGAAGCGAGACATCGCGCATCAAGGCCGCGACGGCTCGCGAGCTCGTGGAGTTCGGCTGCGACGAAGTGGACATGGTGAACAACGTCACCTGGCTCAAGGCGGGAAACAAGTCCGCCTACGTGGATGACGTGGCGGGCGTCGTCGAGGCGGCGGGTGGGCGTCCCGTGAAGGTAATCCTCGAGTGCCATTGGCTCACGGACGAGGAAATCGCACGCGCGTGCGAATGGTGCGTGGAGGCGGGCGCGGCGTGGGTGAAGACCGGCACCGGCTGGGCGCCGACCGGCGCCACGGTGGAGCGCATCGCGCTCATGTCAAAGACCGTCGCGGGACGCTGTCAGGTGAAGGCGGCTGGCGGCATCCGCTCGCTCGCCACACTCCAGGCTCTCTACGACGCTGGCGCGCGCCGCTTCGGCGTTGGCGTGGGCTCCGCCCGCAAGATTCTCGCCGAGGCGTGATTGTGAACGGGTCATGGATCAGGTGACAAAGCCCGTGATGCGGGCGTTTCGGGCGGACCTGCTTGCAGGAGGTGCGCTGCGGGGCTTTGCCTTTGGTGCGGCCGTGGCGGCGTGCGGACTTCTCGCCGCGCGCGCGTTCCTCTCGCCGTTGCCGCCTGTCGCGTTCGCGGTGTTCGCAGTGGTGCCGGTTTGCGTTTTGGTGTGTGCGCTGTGCTCGCTCGCCCGTGCGCCGTCTGTCGCGAAATGTCTCGCGCTCGTGGAGGATGCGTCGCACGCGGGCGGACTCATCCTCGCCAAGGACGTTCCCGGCGCCGAGAAGTGGCCGAGCCCTGTTTC
This sequence comes from uncultured bacterium, assembly GCA_902802945.1. Taxonomy (GTDB): domain Bacteria; phylum Verrucomicrobiota; class Kiritimatiellia; order RFP12; family UBA1067; genus RUG572. Next base: position 17,644 of record CADCOC010000066.1, read on the forward strand.
CGTCGCTCCGTCAATTCCGATCACGTGGCGTCGTTCGGTTCCGGCTGCCATCGTCTCGCTCGTCTCGCTCGTTGCCGTTGTGTCCGCGCCGGACGACTGGTTCGCCGCCGGCGTGCAACAGCCGCCCGCGCCCGCCTTCCCCGACGTGACGGCCGAAATCAAGAACGAGCTCGCCGAACTCGAGGAGGCGAAATCCCTTGACGCAGAGGACATCAAGGCCCTTCAGGAAGAACTGGCCCGCATCGAGAAAGAGGCCGATCCCGCATCCCCCGGAGAAACGCTCGACGCCGTGGACGCGGTGCGCGAGAAGCTGGACGCGCTTCTTGACATCGACGCACAGGCGGCGAAGCGACTCCTGCCGAAGGATACGTCTTTTTCCACGCTCGCCACGAAGTCAGACGCCGCAGAACAGCTCAAAAAGATGCTCGACGAGTCGTACGAGGGCAGATGCCCCTATTGCTGCGCGAAACTTGGCGACGGCGAAGGCGAGTGCAACGGTGAGTGCTGTGCCGAGAAAGGACATGCCGAAGAAGGCGAGGGTAAGCCCGGCAGCGGCGGCATATCACGCGGGATGGACGATGCGGCGATGAACTACGGCAATGAAGCCCAGCTGGGCGCGTCCAAACTTAAGGACCTTGCGGAGAAGACCGAACTATCCGGCAAGCCGTCCGAAACGAAAGTGGGCGAGTCGATTTCCGAAGAAGACCCCGCCAAGCACGGAATCCATTCCGTCTCCGGCGCAACTCGCGCAATCGGCGGACGCAACCGCGGAACCTCGGCGAACCAGCTTGTGTTGCCGCGCCACCGCGGCACGGTGAAACGATTTTTCGACATAGAAAGGAAAAAGCCATGACGCTTCTCAGTCCAGACGACGTCGCGCCCGTGAAACGCGATCTCGACGCCACCCTTGCCGCGCTCGACCGCATGCTCCTCGGCCGACCCGAGCTCCACCGTCTCGTGCTCGCCGGGATCCTCGCGCGCGGGCATATACTTCTGGAAGGGCTCCCCGGACTCGGCAAGACCGCGCTCATCCGCGCCCTCGCGCAGATACTCGACCTCGACTTCAAGCGCGTGCAGTTCACTCCCGACCTGATGCCGTCCGACATCCTCGGCTCGCACATCCTCGAGACCGGCCCTGACGGCAACCGCGCGATGGCGTTCAAGCCGGGGCCGGTGTTCTGCAACCTCCTTCTTGCGGACGAAATAAACCGCGCTTCGCCGAAGACGCAGTCCGCCATGCTCGAGACGATGCAGGAGCGCACCGTCACGCTGATGGGCGTGACGCGTCCGCTTCCCAAGCCGTTCTTCGTGCTTGCAAGCCAGAACCCGATCGAACTTGAAGGAACGTATCCTCTTCCCGAGGCGCAGACCGACCGCTTCATCTTCAAGCTGCACGTCGCGCCACCGGACGCCGCCACGCTCACCGCGATCATCACCACCCGTTCGCACGGCGACATGCCCGAAAGTGGATTCACGCTCGGCCGGGAGTCGCTTGAACGCGCGCTCGACACGGTGGGGAAGGTGCTTCTCCCGGAGGCGGTGGCAAACTGGATAGGACGGCTCGTCGCGGCCACTCACTCCGCGAAGTACGTCACCTGCGGGGCCTCTCCGCGCGCCGCAATCGCGATGGCGGAATCGGCGCGCGCGCTGGCGTTGATGGATGGACGCCCCTCGGTGGGATTCGACGACGTGCGCAAGGTCGCGTTCCCCGTGCTGAACCACAGGCTCATCCTCGACTACCGCGCCAAGCTGGACGGCGTCGATGCGCGCAGCGTGGTGGATGGCGTGCTGGAGTCCACTCCCGTTGCCGAATGATGCAAGGAGGATCTTTCCGATGAAGTTCTCGAAAATACTGCAAATTGCAGTGATTGCGTCCTTGTCGGTCCTGAACATGGCGGCGTTTGCGCTCACGGATCCTGACTCTTACGAGCCAACGGTCACGCCCACGTTGCTGTGGAAGGAAATCTCGTTCGGCGAGCGTGACATCAAGGACCTGGAGGCATCCTACACCGATTGCAATGCCGTTAGAATACACCACGGAACTCCGGGCATTACGTTCAGGTTCAAGAACAACGCAGCTCGCGAACGCAGCTTCATTGTGAAGGCAATTACCGGGCGTTCGGCTTTGGTGGGCAAGAATTTCTCAATCCAGCCTGGCGCAACGGTTGAGTTTACGCTTTTTCTGCCGCTCGCCCTTGAGCAGGGATATCGTTTCGGCATATATAATCTTTCAATATTCGAGACCACTCCTGGCGCGAGGGCTGACCGTAACATGCAAAGTGCCTCGTTCTCAATGGGACATTTTGTGCCCGGTTCCAACGATGTGCCTATCTTCCTGCTGTCTGCGGGCATCTCTTCGAAGAAACTGTGGGGCGACCTTACAAAAGCCATGAACGAGAGAAAATACTTGCAAAGGCATACTGAAGAATCTTCGCACAGATACCACAGGGCCAAAGGCAAGGGCAGGGGAAGCCCATACCGTTTCGATGCCAAGCAATTCAGATTCCCCGCAGAGAAGTGGCCCGTTGACTGGCGCATCTATTCGACCTACGACAGCATTTTCATCACGGCGAACGAATACGCATCACTCGGAACCGACGCGAAGTCGGCGCTTGATACGTACCGCACACTTGGCGGCGCGGTGTTTGTGACAAAGGGCAACGACGGTTTTGCGGACGTACAGGAGGCCGCAGCTGCGCTCAAGCCGATTGATGAAGCCTGCTATATCCTTTCCGGCGACATTCAAATGAATTATGGTTCAGACTCTGCGCTGCTTGGGGATCTGAAGCGTATCCCAATGGAGGCGAAGGCGACCGTTCCCGTGAAAACGCTTCTCTTGGTGCTGGCGCTGTTCGCCTGCATAATCGTCCCTGTCGCGGTGCTGCGCAGCGTCAAGCGCAACACGAGAATCAGGCTTTTGGCGATCCTCCCCGGCGCGGCTGCGGTATTCGCCCTGGTGGTGGCGGTTTCCGCGTATGCATTCTTCGGCACAACGCCGACCGTGCGGCTCCAGTCGGTGACGGTTCTCGACCAGACAACGAAAAAGGCGGTTACGCTTGGACAGTTCTGCGTGTTCTCGCCTGTTTCGCTGGACGGGCAGATCGCGTTTCCGTCGGATGCGGCCTTCGCGAGAAGGCACGTACGAGCCAAAAATGACAGCGACGAGTTGGTGACGATGGATTCGGCGGACGAGCAACGGCTCGTGGATGGCTGGGTAAAACCGCTGGTGTCCGCGTTCTTCGACTTCTCGCGCGCATGCGAAAGACCGGAGCGCCTCGACTTCCGCGTGTCTCCTAACGGGGATGTCTCGGTGGTGAACCTTCTCGGCGCGAAGGTCAAGTCGGGACACGCCAACGTGGGAGGGGCGCTGTGGGTGTTCCACGACGTCGAACCAGGCGCGACGGCAAAGGCAGAGAAACTCGGCAAGCCACCGGAGTCACCATTGAAAATGTACCCGTTCTACGATGAGCAGACGACCTACGGGCGCAACTGGGAGGAGAACTTGAAATTCGTGGCGGAGGCGTGCAAGAAGATATCGTCGGGCGAGTACGTTGTGGAAGTCGAGGGTTCGCCGTTCTTCCCCAATCCGCTCCAGCGCAAGAAGTCGAACACGTCGGCCGCAGGCCTCGTGTTCGGGAAGTTCAAGGAGGTGGCCGAATGAAGGTTGAAGTGACCAACCTCGTGAAGACGTTCGACAGGGGTTTCCGTGCGGTGGACGGACTGTCGTTCTCGTTCTCGTCCGGAGAGGTGATCGGATTCGTCGGACCCAACGGCGCAGGCAAGACCACCACCATGCGCATCATGTCCACGCTCGACACGCCGGATTCCGGCGACATCACGCTGGACGGCGTCTCCGTGCTGGACCACCCCGAACAGGCGCACCGTCTTATCGGCTTCATGCCGGACGACCTCCCCAGCCGGACCGACACGACCGTGGACGAGTACCTCGACTTCTTCGCGCGCGCCTACGGGCTTCGCGGCGCGGCAATCCGCAAGGCGGTGGAGGGCGTGGAGGAATTCACCGGCCTCACCGAATTCCGCGACCGCACGCTCCACGCCCTCTCAAAGGGAATGAAGCAGCGCGTCTCGCTCGCCCGCGCCCTCGTACACGACCCGGCCGTGCTCATCATGGACGAGCCCGCGAACGGACTCGACCCGCGCGCCCGCATTGAGCTGCGCGAGCTCGTGAAGGCGCTGGGAGAAAACGGGAAGGCGATCTTGATTTCCTCGCACATCCTCTCCGAACTGGAGGAGATGTGTACCTCTTCCGTGATCATCGAAAGGGGCAGGCGTCTCAACGCCGACGCGGCGGTGAGCGCGGAAACCTGGATCAAGCTGCGCTTCCTGCCGGACGTCAACGAAAAGGCGCTGCCCATTCTCCTTGAAACGCCCGGCGTCATCGCGGCGGAGAGCAGCGGAAACGGATGGCGCGTGAAGACCGCCTCCGGCGACGAGGCGGCCGCTGCGCTTGCCGAAAAGCTTTTCGCAAGGAAGCTCGTGCCCATTCTCTTCGAACCCGAGGTCGGGAAGCTCGAGGACATCTTCATGCACGTGACGAAAGGAAACCTCGCATGAAACTTCAATTTCGCATAAACCCCGTCACGCTCAAGGAACTGCGCCAGCTCGTGCGCTCCCGCCTCATCCTCTGGGGCATGGCGGTGCTTCCAATCTTGCTTCTCGTGACGACGGCGATCGTGTTGTCGTCGGAGATGCACGACATGTCGCCCATGGAGGTGACTTACGGAAAGGGTCTTGGAGGGGGACCGCTTATCGCGGTGGCGGTGATCACCGGCATCGTCACGTGCGGACTGATACCGCTCTTCACGTCCATAAAAACCGCAATTGAGACGAGCAAGACAAGCCTCGGGCTGGAGTTCACCACCGCCCTCACTTCCGCGCAGATCGCCACTGGCAAGATTACGGCGGCGGCGATCATATCCGCGATTGCGGTGGCGCTCGCGATGCCGTTCTTCGTGCTGTCGTACCTGATGCGCGGCGTCGAGCTTGTCTCAACCGTCGTCGTTCCGCTCGAACTGTTCGTCGCCGGCATTGTGATGTCCTCGCTCGGACTGCTTCCTGCCTGCTCGCGGCGCCCTATTGCGATGAAGATCATCCTTCTCGTGGCGCTGTACACGGTCCTGCCCATATTTGCGACGAGCTTGAGCGCCTTTATGACCTTCAGAAGCTGGCATTCTGGCGGCACGTCGTCTTCATGGTCGTATGCTGGCATGTTTTTCGCGTTTGTCGTTCCGTTGTTCACCATCGCCTTCTGTCGCGCACAGGCGGCGGCTGAACTCGCCCCGCCACACACCGACTTCGCGCGGACTCTCCGCATAACCCAGATCGTGCTGTTCGCAGTGGGTTACCCCCTGATATTCTCGGACGAAGACCCTTGTGCCTTTTGGAGCGGAATGTGGACGTTGGTTGCCGGAATGATAGCTCTTGGTGCGGCGTCGCGTCCGCTGCCCGTCACGCGCGGCGCGGTGATCCATGCGCCGCGTTCGTGGATCCTCCGCGTCCTCGCCTTCCCGTTTGCCACGGGAAGCATGCCGTCAATGTTTTTCGCGTTTCTGCTTGCCACGGCGTCGATGTCCATGCTCGTGCTGATTACCAGCAGCTCGTTTGATTTTAACGATGCAAGGCGCATCATCGTCCATGCATTCGAATGCGGTGCTCTCGTCGTGATTGCAGGATCGATCGCGCGGGTGATTCTCGACGCCCACCCCCGCCTTGCGAAATCCTTGGGCAAGATCGCCGTGGCGTACATCGCCATCATCAACGGACTCCAACTCCTGACTGAACTTGACGTGATGGACCGGGATACGCTGTGGCCGTTCCCGTGCTGCATCGAAGGAGCCCGCCGACTTCCCAATGTACACCTTGTGATCGCGATCGTGATGGTCTTCGCCGCGATTTGTTTCGTGATGGTGGCGACCAGAGAGGACTTCAAGAGATTCCGCAAGCCATGACGGAAGCAGAGCAACAGGGACTTGCCGACGGACGCGCACTGCGTTTCCTGATTCCCCGGCCCGCGCTGCGCGGCGGGCCGGGTTCCGTCGCCGCACCGCGCGCAGGCGAGTCGCTGGAGTTCCAGGACTACCGCGACTACGCTCCCGGCGACGACCTCCGCAACCTCGACTGGAACGTTCTCGCCCGCTCCGACCGCGAGGTCGTCCGCGTCGATGGACGTGCCGCCCGCCAAGCGCGAAACCTCGGACTATATCTTCGGACTTGTCACCGCCGCCGCCACGGGATGCCGCGTCGTCGAACGTGAGGAGCCGAGAACGCCGCGTTCAGTCCGCATCGTAATCTCGGACCTGATGACCGACCTCGACCCCGAACGCGAACTCGCCCGACTCTCGCATCTTGCCGCGTCCGTGATCGTGATACGCATTCTTTCCCGTTCGGAAATCTCGCCGGAGACAGGCGGCTCGGGCGAACTTGTGGACAGCGAGACAGGCGAAAGGCGCGAACTCGCCCTCAACGACGAGACGGTTTCCGCCTATCTCAAGGCACTTGAGGCGCACACCGCCCGCTGGCGCGCCGCCGCCCGTCGTTTCAACGCCGCGTTCATCGACCTTGCCGCCGAATCGCCCCGTGCCGACGTGGTGCGCGAGCTCGCCGCCGCTGGAATTGTGGAGGGACGCCGATGATTCTCGCAACGCCTCTCGCCGCCGCAGGATTCGCCACCGCCGCCGTGCTGACAGCGGTGTACTGCTTCCGCCGCCGTAGTCCGCCGAAGTCTGTGGGGTCGCTGCTTCTTTGGCCCAAGCCGTCCGCATCGCTATCCGCCGCGCGTCGTCGCGACCGCCTTCGCACGCCGCCGAGTTTCTGGCTTGAACTCTTCACGCTCTTGGCGCTCGTGTGCGCCGCGCTCACGCCGCTCACATGGCGCAGCTCGTCTGGATCGCTCGCCGTGATTCTCGATACGTCGCCGTCGATGTCCGCCGGCGACGCGGGGAAGAAGGCCGCCGAATTCCTTGAGCGCGAGAAGAAGCGTGGCGCGAAGGACGCCATCCGCGTGCGCACGGCGAAGGACGCACGCGCCCTTGAACGCGAAATCGCCTCGGCGCGCGCGATACAGCTTCCCGGCGACGAGACACTCGTGCTCACCGACCATCCACCGGAGACGGAGCTTCCGTCCGCCGGTAGGGCGGTCGCCCCGCGACCGCCGGATGGTGATGCCGGAATCAGGTGGGAGGCGTTCGGTGTTCCTGCGTCCAACTACGCCATCACGGCAGTGCGAAGACGCCGCCGCGATCCCGCGCACGATTCCGTGTTCATCGAAGTGCGTCGCTTCGGGGAGGGACCGGATTCGTGCGTTCTTGAGATCGAGGACGTGGGTAAATCGACTCTCAAGTTTGACGCGGAAGGGCGCGCGCTCTTCTCCAGAACCGTCGCGGCCAATCTGCCTTCGATCAAGGCGTCCATTCCGCACGACGCCCTTGACGCCGACAACGAGGTACATCTCGCACCGCCCGATGTTCCGTCCGTCTCGGTCGCGCTCGACTTCGCGGACAAAGAGCTTTCGTCTCTCGTGAAACGCGCGCTCGACGCCACGGGTTACGTACGCGAGTACGCGACGGGTGACGAGGCGGTGGATTTAGTTATTGCGGATCGCGGCGGCGGTCGCGGGGCGACCGCCCTACCGGTGTATCGACTTGTGTTTCTGGCTTCTGGCACCAACTACGTGAGAGGGCCGGTGTGGGCGGAACCGGGTGAACGGATTCTTGAGGGCGTGTCGCTCGACGGCATGGCGTACGCGCTTGCCGACGCCGAACCAGAAGGCGTGGCCGTGGCAACCGTCGCCCGGCGTCCGCTCGTCGCCGTCGGCACGAATGTCTGCACGGTTGCGTTCTCCAACCCGCGTCTCGCGTTCTTCCGTTCGCCCGCTTTCCCGGCGCTCATGCAGAACGTCGCCGCGGCGGCATCGGAGGCGGCGCGTGGCGGTGTGAAGAAGGTTCAGGATGAAACGACGTCGGATGTCCTTGACGCAGGCGAATCGGATCTCACGCGTTGCGGCACCGGCAGTTTCGGCGCACCCGCCGCGCCGCCTGAGAATGTCCTGCGCACAAGTTCCGCCGCGTGGATTCCCGCACTTGCGGCGATCGTTGCGCTCTTGCTTCACTTCTATCTCTACAGGAAAAAGGCTGCGCTTGTGGCGGCGGCGTTCGCCGTGCTGGCGATGGCCCGGCCCGTCTTCCCCATGAAGGAACGGTGCGGGACGCTGGTTGTGGTGGCCGACAGGTCTCTTTCGATGGGCGACGCCGCGCTGAAGGAACAGGAGAAGATCATCCGCTCGCTCGCGTCGAAGCGTCCTGCCGCTGCCGAGCTTGCCGTCGTCTCGTTCGGACGCGGTGCCGCCGTGGAGCAACAGCCGTCCAAAGAGGGTTTTGAAGGGTTCATCCAGACCATTGGCCGTGACGGTTCCGACCTCCCGGGCGCGCTTGCCAAGGCGGAGGCGCTTGGACGCGACGGGGCACGCCACTCCCGCGTTCTCGTCATGTCCGACGGCCTCACCGACAACGACGGAGAGGCCGCATGCGCGTTGCCGGTGGACACCATGCTCCAGACGCGTCCCTTTGCGCACGACCTCGCCGTGTCGCGCATCGACGCGTCTCCTTCCGTTTCGCCGGGGGGATTCGTTTGCGCGACGGCGTGGATCTACGCGCCCGAGACGTCCACCAACAGCTACGCCCTCGTGTGCGGCACGAACGTGGTGGCGCGCGGGGCGATGGTGTTCCGCGAAGGGCTTACGCCGCTTGTGTTCCGCGACCGTGCGGAGAAGCCCGGCGTCAGACGCTACACGCTCGCCGTCTCGCCGTCGGGGGAGGATCCGTGTCCCGAGAACAACCGTGCGACGTTCATCGTGGAGACGCGCGGCGGGCGTCCGCTTCTCTGGCTTTACGACGGCGTGGGATCTCCGGCTGCGTCGGTTGCGCGTGCGGCGGGCGTGAACGTGGAGGTGCGAAACGCCGCCGACTTCGAATGCAGCGTGGAGGCGCTTGCGGGGTACGGCGGCGTGGTCCTCGAAAATGTCACCGCGAAGCATTTCCAGCCAGCCGCGATGAGATCGCTTGCGGCATTCGTGCAGGAACTCGGAAGGGGGCTTGCGCTCACCGGAGGCGACAAGTCGTTCGGCCCTGGCGGATGGTACCGCACGGCCGTGGAGGACGTTCTGCCCGTGTCGCTCGAACTGCGTCAGGAGCATCGCAAGCAGACGGTGGCGATGGCGATCGTGATGGACCGTTCGGGGTCGATGGCGTGCGGGGCCGGAAGCGGCGGACGCACGAAGATGGACATGGCGAACCTCGGCGCCGCGAGCGCCATCGACATGCTGGGGCCGATGGACCAGGTGTCGGTGATCGCGGTTGACTCCGCTCCGCACATGGTGTTGCCGCTCCAGTACGCCTCGGAGGCAAAGACGAAACGCGGCCGCGTGCTGTCCATTCGCTCCGAGGGCGGCGGCATATTCGTGAAGGAAGGCCTCATGGCCGGCATACGCGAACTGGCGAAGGCGAATGTACCGTCAAAGCACATCATCCTCTTCGCGGACGCCGCCGATGCGGAGGAAGCCGGCGATTACGAGAACTATTTGTCCAAGGCGCTCGCAACCGGGATAACCGTGAGCGTGATCGCGCTGGGAACGCAGCGCGACAGCGACGCCAAGCTGCTCAAGCTCATCGCCGAGGCGGGGCACGGAGAGTGTTATTTCGAGGACAACGCGGCGGAAATCCCGCGCATCTTCCAGCAGGACACCTATCTCGTCTGCAAGGCGACGATGGAGACGAACCCCGCGCCCGTCAAGGTTGTTTCGTCGCTCAGGCAGGTGTCGGACGCCGCTGTTCCGGGCAAACTCGTCGTGGGCGGCTACAACGTCACGTACCGCCGAGAGGGGAGCGACGTTGCCATGTTCGCGCTCCCGGCGAACGACGACCCCGCGCCGCTACTTGCGTTCAGGCAAGCGGGGCTTGGACGCACGCTTGCATTCACGGGAGAACTGTCGGGACCGTACTCCGCACCGCTCATGACATCCGAATACGGCGCGGAACTCACGGCGGCGATCGCGCGCTGGACGCTCGGTGAAGACGGCGCGTCGGCGTCGGGTTTTTACTTCGAGCGCAGGGCAGTGTCTGGGGGAATGCGCGTCACGGCGGTGGCGGAAAGCGACAATCCGCTCGCCGCGCTTTCGAACGCCGGGCTGCCGCTCGTGACGATCATCCAGCGCGAGGGATCGGGTCCCGAAAAGGTGCAGGGCGCGCTCACGTGGGACGACGCCGAGACGCTTTCCGCGTTCGTGCCGCTTTCGGGCGGCGAGACGGCGTTCCCCGTGGTGATACTTCCCTCCGGCAAGCCCTTTGCATTGCCGCCGATCTGTCTGCCGTATCCAGGGGAATACAGGCGTGCGCCGGATCCCCGCGCCGGACAACGCAACCTCGCGCGGCTTTCGGAATCCACGGGCGGACGCTCGCTCACCACGGCGGATACGGTGTGGGACGCGCTTCCGCCGTTCCGCCACGCAGTGCAGCTGGCACCGGTGATCTACATCATCGCTGCGCTCATCCTGCTAGCGTCAGTCGCCGCCGCGCGCCTTGGGTGGAAGTTCCCCGTCATTAAGCGGCCGTCACCGGAAAATCCGGATAATCCGGAGATCCCGGATAATCCGGAAAATCCGGAAAAACCGGAAATTCCGGATAATCCGGAAACTCCGGAAAATCCGGAAAATCCGGAAAACGCCACGGCCGCTGCCTTCGCCGCCGTCCGCCGCCGCACCCGCCGATAACCCTGCAAAACAACACCTCGGGGGGCACTCCTGCCGCTTCACGCGAGCAGCACCGCGCAATTTCAAAAAACGGAAACCGCGCGCAAAACTTCAATTTTCCAAAATCACGCTTGCGTGGGGCGGGGGAATGTGGCATACTATTTCCGTCTTGCCCCATTAAGGGCGGTTCGTATTGTCTTGAGGTGAAAAAGTTCGTTTTATACAGGAGGTGACATCAGATGAGTTATACGTTGCAATTACCGGCGACGGTCATAGATGATGCCAAGATGTATGCGA
>CADCOC010000067.1 GCA_902802945.1 uncultured bacterium
CCTCTTTCCCGGCGACACCATCGAAGTGGCGGCAAGTGTCACGGGCTGCCACACCGACGCCTATCTGGGTTGCACGTGGCACGGCGGCGAGGGCATCACATTCTCGAATCCCCACTCACTTACGACGGACGTGACGTATGCCTCCGCCTCGACCGTCGTATGGGCGACGAACGGAATCGACCTGGTCACTCAGTTTTTTGGCTACACGCTCACGAACCATGTGCCCGTCACGGTCGGGACCGACGCTGAGCCTCCGTTCCGATTGACGCTTGGATGCCAGGACGTGTTCTTCCTGAACGACGCAGAGTTGGGATCAACCTCGAACCGGGCGGAGCGCATACGTCCCGTGACGCTGAACCTCACCGGCCCTGCCGGCACGAACGGCACTGCTCGGCTTTCCGCAGAGGGGGACTCCGCGCCTGTGCTGTTTCACGTCGTGGACGGCGTGACGAACCGCGTCACGACGGAGACGGTGTTCCCACTTGCGGTGACCGATGGCTTCGCGCACACTGGAAGTTGTACCATCTACGTGTCGTGTCCGAACCGCGGCACGGGAACGATCACCGCCACGTTCACGCCTGCGGACGGTGGCGAGCCGCTGACTGCATACGCGACTTTCCGCTGCATCGAGCCACTGCGGAAACTGGTCACGACCGAAAAATTTGGTGGACGCTATGTCAATCCCTCCCGGCTCGTCATGGGTACGAACGCCGTGTTGAAGGTCGGTGCGAACGGCGCTTTCTCTCCGCTGGAGGTTGATTGGCGCGTGGTGTCTGGTCCGGGGCGCATTGGCGCTGCATACGGCTGGTACGCGACGGTCGAGCCGACTGGGATGGGCACCGTGACCGTTGAGGCGCGGTTCAACGACGACGAGATACAGCCCAGGTTCGTACTGCCCGTTGTGCAGCCCCGCACGATCTCTGTAAGAGCTTTTACAGTAGAGCCCCCACAAGACAATCTGAGCGAACGATGGAATCATCAAGAAATAGGATCAATGCTTGATGCCGCCAATGAAATTTTCGCGCAGGTGGGCATTCGCTTTGAACTTGCAGCGGAACCAGAAAGCGTAGGCACGACCAACGACTGGAATCTCATCCGTACGATGCCTGTGACCAACGCCAGCGGCAGGGTTACATGGCATAATACGGCCCAATTCACAAACCTCGTGGCGAACTATACGGCGCGCGACTGCGTCAAGGTGTACTTTCTTGGCGCATTGAAGGGCGAGAACGTCAATGCCCGGAAAACTTCGTCCGGCATTCTCCTGACACGGATGGCAAAAGACACCACCCTTGCACATGAACTTGGACATGCGGTGGGACTTGACGACTGCTACTGGTACAGCAAGCACCAGGACCGTCCGCTTGTGTTTCTGTCGAACTTAAACGACACTGTGGACCATGCATTTTTCCTGTTCACCGAAAACGACTGGGGACTGGAAAGCGGACGCGGGTTCTATGAGAAGTCCGACACGAGAAGGGTCGTCATGTCAAGGATGCTGATGCACGGCGTCAGAATGGGGGAGAGGGCGGACATTCCAAACGGGGTGGTGTTCAGCCTCAGGAGAAACGCATATTCCCCGCAGCAGACATTCTACCCGCGCGTGGGCGCGAATCACATCGCCCCAAACAATTTGGAGGTGCATTCAAAATGAAAAGGACAATTATAGCATTTGTGGCTCTCTTCTCCGCCACAGCGGCGAATGGGCACACGCCCGCCGAGTCGAACGAAGTGGTGAGCGCGGCGCTCACGCGCGCTGCGTTCTACTACGACGACCTGCCCGAAGGTTCTCCGCCCGACAATGATCCGCCGCCGACCACGTGGCTAGGCTTCCTCGGACCCGAAACCAACGGCTGGACGCTTGCCGGGAAGATGGCCGCATTCGACCGGTATCTCTCCACGCTCGCCACAAACGACTGCATGTCGCTGGACTATTTCGAACAACTTTACGCAGCGGTCGCGGTGGGGAAATGCGAAGAATTCAACTACACGAACTCCGCTAGCGCCATGAAAACGCTGGCGCTGAATCCAAGGGGCGTTGAACGAAATAGAGCCATAAGGCTTGCTATCGGCTTTAGCCCAGTTGGCGACAGCATGACAGCGTTCGTAGAGACTATAATGACTAATTACGCGAATTACAGTTTTAGAGAGCGTGGTGCGGCGAGTGACAAGTATGCATGGACTCTACTTGGATTTAACGCCACAAACGCTGTTGAGCGTGAGGCGAAGGACACAGGCGTGAGAATGTTCTACAGAAATAGAATGCTTGAAAATGGGGAGACCCCATTAGTTGACGAGTTATTTGTTAGTCATATTGCCGGGTATGGGACAAGTTCCAATCGACTTGTACACGCCATAAATTCATTTTCGCATCCAAAGTGCGCAAGGATATTTGGCGACTATTTTTCCTCCGTCACCAACCAACTCCTTTCCTCCGGACAGCCACTGCCGTGGATCAACATTGGAGGAGATGGCGACTGACGTTTTCGTCCAACAGCGTTGAGGTCGTATTTGGCCAGAAAGAATTTCAAATGGGAACTCATCGTCCGCGGCTTGCCAATGCGAAACGCCAGATGGCGGTCTGCACTTGCCTCCGCACGAAGGGCGACACCCTTCGGGCTGGTTTCGCCACGCCAAAACAATAGCGGAAACCTGTCAGACCAGTTTTCGCCAAATAATCCCGTTCGCCCGTCGGTTTTGGGTGGGGGGAATGGCGCGCTCGGTGATCGCGCCCTACCAGGGAAAGGTGCTTACATGGGAGAACTTCTTTTCGTCGGTGGAATGGGTAATCTCCCACGGAAATGGTATAATAGTAGCTATGCAAGCCCCTTTCCAGAAGAAGCGTACATGGACGATCGGACTCGCCGTTTCCGGCGGAGCCGACTCCACGGCCCTTCTTGCCGCGCTCGCCGACCTCCGCGAGAAGCTGGGGTTCGATGCCGTCGTGCTGCACGTCGACCATGGGCTGCGCCCCGACTCGCACGACGATGCGCGCTTCGTGGAGGCGCTCGCCGCGCGTTTCGGACTCCCCTGCCGCACGCTCCGCGCGCGCATCCGGCGACGTCCGCGCGAGTCGCTCGAAATGGCCGCGCGCCGTACGCGCCTCGCGTTCTTCGCACGCATGACGCGCGAGCTGGGCCTCGACGCCATCGCCACCGGACACCACGCCGACGACGTGGCCGAGACGTTCATCATGCGCATGGCGCGCGGCGCAGGGCCGGAGGGCCTCGCCGGACTCAAACCCATCTCGCACGTGGACGGCATCACGTTCATCCGTCCCCTTCTCGGCCTGCGCGATTCCGACCTGCGCGCCTACCTCCGCCGTCGCGGCCTCACCTGGCGCGAGGATTCCACGAACGCCGACACCTCCATCTTGCGCAACAAGGTGCGCCACGTAATCCTCCCCTTCTTGCGCGAACACCTCGACCCGCACATCACCGAACACCTCTGCAAAAGCGCCGCCATCCTCCGCGGCGACCTTGCACGCACTGTGACAACGGCCATCTCGCCCGCAACTGGGACAACGGGCGTCTCGCCCGTTATCGGGGTGGCGGGCGTCTCGCCCGTTGCCAACCGCTACCACCTCACCATCGCCCCCGCCACCGGCTACACGCCGCGCGCCGAAGCCGTTGGCGCGCTCCCAGCCGTCTGCGAAATGAGCCGCGCCGCGCTCGCGGGGCGCACGCTTGAGCTGCGCCGCTGGCGCGCGGGCGACCGCATTGCACCCACGGGCCTCCACGGACACAGCCGCAAATTGCAGGACGTTTTTGTGACGGCGAAGGTACCACCCGTCCTGCGCGCGGACCTCCCGCTCATCTGTGACGCCGCGACGGGCGAAGTGCTGTGGGTACCCGGCTACCGCATCGCGCAGTCCGTCGCCGTCAAATCCTCCACCGCCCCCAGCTGGCGCTTCACGCTAACCTCTTAACGCCCGGTCTGCTTGATGATCATTCTCACGTTGAGGCGCTTTTTGCCGCGTGCCTCGAAACGGCGGTAGTGTCCGTTGCGGTTCGCATAGACGAGGCCCGTATCGACGAATTCGCCGGACGTGGTGTAGCGGCACGTCCATCCATCGAAGGAGACTCGTATCACCTTCTTGTCGGCGGAGACGGTGGCCTTACGCTCGCCGTCGAACGCGAACACGGGAAGCGTGAACGCAAGCTCGTCGGCTCCGGTGAGACTCATCCAATGTCCGGTGGCAGAAGAAAGCACTGCCTCCCAGCGGAGCGGCGGCATGTTGGTACACGACACGGAATAGACCACGCGGGCCTGTCCGTCGGCGGCGGAAAGCTCTTTTTGGCGGTATTTCGGACTGTAGGCGTAGCGCCATTCGCCGTCCACACGGCATCCGGGGAGGATTGCCAGGGGCGTGGCGTTCGTGATGTCGATTTTGTAGGCGGGCTTGTGCGCGAACGGGACGGAGAGGCAGAGCATCGGCGGGGCACCACGGTGCTGGAGCCGTCCGAGACCGGACGCGTCATAATGCGTGTCGGCGGCGAGGTCGAACTCCGCCGTGTACCCGCCAGCGTTGAGAAGCGTGCGGTGGAAGGCAGGGGACATCGCGAATACCGAGGCGGCGTCCGCTGCGGCAAGGGTTTCTTTCATAGGCACAGGAACGGTTTCATCCGCGAAACGGAACGCCAAGTACGCCCACGAACCCATCGTGACCATGTACTTGTTGAAGTAGCCATAATCTTCGCATCCGTAGCGCGTGGCGAGCGGAAAGCGGTTCTTGATGTGGCGCACGGACGAACGCGACAGCCAGTAGTCGAGCGAATCGACCGCCCGCCGCGCCGCGAGGCGGAAGCGACGCGCACGTTCCACGTCTCCCCTGCGGTTGAACCATGCGGCGTACCATTCGCACAGCGCCGCGTAGAACGTCTCGTTGTGCAGGAACTGGTTGCTGCGTCCCCCGAACGGGATTTCGCCCGTGGCGGACTGCATGGCGAGCGTGATGTCTGCGGACTTCACCATCAACGCCTCCAGCGCCGCGCGCGACGGACCGTCATAGCCCAGGTCAAGCGCGGTCGCGAACTGCAGGCGCGTCACGAAATCATAGACCATCGGCTGGTTCGGGTCCTTGTACATGGCGTTCGGGTCGAAGAAACGCAGCTGGTCCGAAACGTACCGCTCGACGTAGTTCGTGTCGCCGCCGAGTCCGGCCCATGCGCGCGCCTGCTCGCTGGCCGCGCCGAACACGCACCAGTTGCGCGCCGTCTTACTGCCGGGTTTCGGCTGGCAGGAATACGTGGTCGCCGGAACGATTGACGCGATTCCGGCGCGCCAGGCGTCCACCTGCTCCTTGGGAAACACCCCGGCCCGCGACACTTCGTCGAGACAGAGGACAATCTCCTTCACGGCGAAGTCGTTTCCAGTCACGTAACCGTGTCGGCTTTTCGCCTTGGGAATCTGCGTGCAGCAGATGTCCATCATGCGGCGGAAGAGGTCCTTTTTGTCCGGGAGGCGTCCGTGCGCAATCAGGATGCCGATGTTGGAAGTGAGGCGCGCGAAGCCGTGTTCGCTGATCCACTTCTTTTCCGTCTCGGCGACGTACTTTGCGATCTGCTCTGGTGTGTAGGCACCGACGGCCTTCTCCATCAAGTCGAGGTAGCGGGACTTGCCGACGTAAGCATCGTCAGTCGAAACCTCTTCCGCACAGACAACGAGGGACAGGCAAAGCACCCCCGCCGCAAGAAATACGCTTCTCATCAGGGAAGGACTTGCAAGGATGTTAGCGGAGTGATAGAGAAACTGGTCCTAGGAGCCCAGCGTCGCGCAGCGGCCACTTCGAGGCGTCGAACGGACGGTAGTCGCGTCCGACGATGTTGATGTCGCTGAATATCTTCCATTGCACCTTGCGTTTGTCGAGATCGCGTATGCGGTTCGCTCCTACGTTCGTGACTTCGACCTCCAGGACGTTCTCACCCGCCTTGAGCGCGCCCGCCGGGATCTCCACGCGGTACGGCGGCATGATACGCGCGCCCACGCACACGCCGTTCACGCGCACGCGCGCCGATTCGCACACGCGCCCGAGGTCGAGCGTCGCGCCCTTCTGCGCGCCATTGCCATCCAGCATGAACGTCGTCCGATAGCAGACCGTCCCGCAGAACGGATTTTCCGTACCATCGTCGTTTCGCGACCATGACGTGAGCGTCTGCATCGTGCGCGGCCAACCCTTCTCCAAGTCAGGTCCGCCGCAGACAGGCGTGAGCGTCCACGGGCCAGCGAGAGTGATTGTGGAGGAAACAATACGCGCTTTTTCGGCCGCGACGGAGCGCGGCCCTCCCGAAGGCGCACACCAAACCCACACGCTTTCGCCCTTCTCGAGCGCCAGCTCCACCGTGCCGTCCTTCACGGCGATCGCCTTGATCGCCCCGCTCATCGGGTCGAGCAGCCACGCGCCGCCGGTCTTCGCCGTGGGACGGAACGCGCCTTGAGTTGCCTTGTCAGACATGTTGACCACGTAGTAGAGCGTATCTTCGCCACGGCGGAAACGCGTGTAGGCAAGCCCTGCCTTTCCGTTGAACGGCTCGCGCCGCACGGCGTTCTTCACATCCGCACCCGGAATCTCTGCAATCACCTTTGCGAGCGCGGCGCGTCCCGACTCCACGTCCTTCAGGCCCGGCACGTCTGCGGGACGCCGTCCATCAAACACGATTTTGTAGCCCTTCTTCGCGAGCACCGCGAGGCTCCGCGCCGTCTCGACCGGCATCGTCTCGCAGTCCGGGATGACGATCGTGTTCCACTTCCGCTTCGGCTGCTGCGCAAGCGCAATGAGCTGGCGGTCGGAAATGAAGTCGAATGCCGCGCCCTCCGCGTAGAGGCGCCGCGCCGTCTTGCCGACAGCGGTCTTCGCGAACCAGTCATTGCCGGAGACGCCCAGACCGAAAGACAGTTCGCGCTGGTTGCGCCAGTAGTCGTGGAGCGTCCAGTAGATGAGCGCGTCTTCGTCCGGCTCCGACGTCTGCGCAAGCGACTGCACACGCGTGATCCACGCGTTGAGAATCGGCGCGTCGCGCCAGATCGGGTTGCGCGGGTTCATTTCGAGCGATGCGTAGAAGCACCAGCCCGGCCATGCGGCATCGGCGGGCGAATAGCAGCAACCATGGTAGTACATGTGGTTGACGCCGGAGAGGAAGAGCAGGTCGAGGAACCCCTTCACCTCCTCGAGCGAGGCGTTGAAATGCTCGTTGATCCACGTACAGCTTTCGCTGGCAACGAGGCGCGTGCCCTTCACATGGGCCGCCGACGAGGCGAACTTCGAGACGAGGATGTCGCGGTCCTTGTTGAACATCTCAGTCTCCGGGATATCGGAGAGGGCGTAGAAGTCAAGCCAGTTGGAGGGCGAGCCGTGCGCCTCGTTGCGGGTGATGATGCCGCGCTTGCGGCACCAGTCTGACCAGATCGTAAACGTGTCGAGGATGAGGTCGGACAGCGTCTCGCGGTAGTCGTGGCGGAGGCGGAGCTGCTCGTCCTTCGTGCCGCTCGCGCCTGCGAACGCGGATAGGTGGTCGCGCAGGTCGTAGCCGCGCTTCGCCTTGAACGCCTCGAACAGTGCGGGCGTCCAGGATGCGCCGTAGTACTCGTATGAGTCGTGGTAGAACGCGCGCGGGGCGACGGCGCCTGGGCGGTCGAGCGCGTCGGCGAATGGCTTCAGGTGCTCGCGCATGGCGTCGGGCGAGAACGGGTCGATCATCAGCCCCTTGCCAGATTCAGGTGGGCGTTTCACCTTAAAACCGGTCGGCACGGAGTAGAGGGCCATGCGCTTGCCTTTTTCGTTCTTCCCCTCCCACAGGAGACGCGACCCGGCCTTCTTGGGCTTTTCGCCGTTCCACATGCGCGCAAGATGCCAGCCGCCGTGTTCCTTTGAGACCCACGGTCCGCCGAAGCACCAGCCGCATCCCATGGAAAGATCGACGCCGAGTCCCCGCGCCCGCGCCGTTTCCTCAGCCGTATTGAAGAGGCGCGTCCACTCCTCCGACAGGAACGCAATCTTCGGATGCTTCTCCTCCTTGGCCTCGTAGATCGGAATCACGTGGTAGCCGCCCATGCCGGCCTCCGCGAAATCCTTCGCCTGGAGTTCAAGCCCCGCCCTATCGGCGGCGCAGCCCATCCACCAGTTGTACGCCCACGGACGCATCTCCTTCGTGACGGTGGGCCATGCGGGTTCTGCGGCGGGACACGGAAGCACCGTCATAGTGGAGAGACGGCGACCAGCCGGGGCGTAGCTCCAGATGATTTTCTTGTCACGCGTAACCTCAAATGCTGTTGTGCGGCTACCGTCCTCCACGCCATTCGCATACGTACCCACCACAAGGTTGCCGTTCGCGCGCTCGTAGATTCCGCAGAGGTTGGCGAGCTTCAGCTCTGGGGCTTCATCACACGAGAAACGCCATGCGACCTTGTGGTCGGGCGTGTACTCCGTAATCGCGCCAAGGTGTGATACGAGCGTGTTGCCGTTAGCGCGGCGGAACGCCTCGAACGCTAGCGCCGGCGTGGGCTGTTCCCACAGGAGAGTGCCTTTGGCGTCATACTCCCGCACGATGTTTGCGCCGGAGCAGCACACAAGGTACGTGTCTGCAGCCGTCTTTTGCACCATGCGATAGTGGTGGTGCGCACCCGGCATCTTGCCGTCGATTCCTCGAGGATCACCCTTGAAGCGCGTCACGACCTCCTTGCTGTCGAGCTTCATCTCCGTGATGTAGTCCGTGGCGTTCTCGGATACGACAATCGTTCCCTCGTCCGTAATCCAGAACCCGTACGTCCCGTTGCTCTTCGCGGGGCTGTAGAAAAGTTCCGTCTTCTTGGACGGGATGTCAGTGACCCACAAGTTGCCGTTGGACCAGTATACCTTGTCGCCGCACTTGACGGCGCGGTGTATGTTCCCGCAGCGGTCTTTTCGCCACTCGACCTTGCCATCCGGAGAGAGCAGCCACACGCTTCCGCCTCCGCACGCGATCATGGTCTCCGGCGGACGCCCCTTCAGGCGCGCCCCGCCGATGTCAAGTCCGCAACAGGCGGATGCCGCCAGTGCTCCGACGGCCAGCATTATTGTTTTCGTCATTTCTTTCATTATCATTTCTCCGTTGAAAAACTGCAACTACCATATCCAGAGCATCCAGCCACTCTTGGCGGGCATGGAAATCGCCTCGCCTGCGGCGAACGTGCGCCTTTCCTGAAAGCCCTGGATCGGCCGCGCCTCGATCTTCGCCTTGGACGGGTCGAGACCAAGTCTCTTCCAATCGATGGAAAGCCTCACGCTGCGCGGCTCCTTCGCGAAGTTACCGATTGCGACGAGCGTACGGCCGTCGCGGACGAATGCCGTGGCCTTCACGTCCGGCGAGTCGGTTGTCACCGCCGGATGTTCGTCCCAGTAGCCGATCATCCGCGCGTTCTCGATCCCGAAGTCCGCCCACTCCTTCCAGATTGCACCGGGATTGCCCGCCGAGAAATCCATGTAGCAGCGACGCGTCGTGCCATAGACCGCACCGAGCCACCGGTTGCCGCCACCTTGCAGCATCTCGCTCATCTGTCCGAACGGGATCCCCGAGAACGTGACGAACCACGTGTCGGGAGACATCTCGTCGTACCTAAACGACTCACCGAACCAGAGGCGGTCCACGTACGGGAAGAACTCCGTGTACTGGTTCATCGGCCCCTTGGAGTAGCCGGTGTTGGAGTGGAGGTCCACCACCGCGCCGGGACGGCACTTCTCGATTATGCGGCGCATGCGCTTCATAACCGTGCGGTCGAAGCACACGTCGTCCATGTAAATGCCGTCGATCTCGTAGTTCTCGAACATCCAACGCAAACCTTCGAGGTAGTAGTTGATCCAGCGTGAGCGCGGACTCGTCACGAACGCCGCGTCCACGTAGCTTCCATTCCACATCCTTACGTACCAAGCCGGACGATATCCCTCGCCCATGTGCTCCCACATCCACGGCGCGCCATGCGCGTTTCCGGGCGCAATCACCTCTCCGCCAAGGCTCCTCAGCGCCTGAAGCTCGGCCGTATGGTTCGTCAGCTCCCGGATCGTGTAGTAGAGCTTCACCTTGCGCCCCTTCGCATGCTGGGCAGCGATGTATTTCTTCAACTCCTTCTGCACGATGAACGGATAGTTGATCACGGGATTCAACAACTGCGCGTGATGGATGTTCACGATGTTCGCGCCGGTTGTCACAGCCACCTCGTCGAAGCGCGCTGGGTCGGCATGGAAGTACCGCTGCGAGAACTGTTTCTTCATATCGAGAGGCTTCACCGGCGTGATATTGAGGTCGAACTCCCACCGACGAGGCGTGGCGGAGAGCGCGGTCTCGCCAGTGCGCGCAACGACCGTCATGCCGTCCGTGCCGCCGAACTCAAGGCGTCCCTTCCCGTCGTTCGCCCACGCCGCCGGCGGCTTGTAGCTGTACGACCGATCCGCAATCAGCGGACCATGGTATGCGCCGCCACGGAACTCGACGTGCAGGCCCGCCTCCGCACCGCCCGTCCAATAGCTGTCGTAGCAGCCGTTCTGCCAGTCCCACGAATACGCCTGCGGACGCTTCCCGCCGTCGCGCCCCATGTAGGCCGCGCCCATTAGGTACTCCGAGGCATAAGGCGTGTACTCCGCCACGAGCCGCACATCCTTCACCTTCACGTCCCCTTCCGCCGCCACCTCCACGACATATCGCACAAACCCGTCAAACTCCATCCGCCCCCTCACGTCAATCTGGTAGGGCGGGCGCCCCGCGCCCGCCGCATTCTTGCTGTTGTACGCTTGCTGTCTTCCTTTCACCCGCCACGCAACATGCCCCTTCGCCTCCCACCTCTCCGTCTCGCGTTCCACAAACGTCCCCGCGCCAACCTCAAACTCGCCCTTCTCCGTCACGACCACGAACCGCATAGGCTTCTTCAGCACCTCGCGTCCATTGACCTTGATGGACGCCGGGAGTCCGCTCTCCGCCAGCGTCAACGCCTTTTCCGACGCGACCACCCTGCGCGCCTCGCCATCAAACGACATCGCCTTGTACGGTTTCGTGGGCGTGTCGCTTTCGCCGATGCGCGAGTTGAGCCACCGGAGACGCGAATGCCGCCACAGTTCGCCGTCGCCGTGGTCGCGCGCCGTCTGGTCCGACACCGTAATCGCAAGCGCGACCGCGCGCGGAGACATCCCCATCGCCGTAATCGTCGCCGTGCCGCGATAGACGCCCGGCGCGGCATCTGGCGGAATCATCACGCCGCACCAGAGCGGCTGCACGCGGTTCACGGGGACATTGAGCGTAATGTCCATCGGCTTGCCGTCCCAATTCACGCCCTCCGTATTGAAGCAGGTAATTGAAGATGCCGAAATCTGCGGCGGTCGCGGGGCGACCGCCCTACCAGGGTCTAAAATCAGATCCGAAAACTTCACCTTCACGCCCTCCAGCGCGCCACCGGGCGTCCACAAGGCTATCTGCCACACGTAGTATTCATCCTTAAGGGCAGTGCCCGTAAACGAATCGCGCACCTCCGCGCCATTCGCCCACTTCGCGGGAAGCCACGACGCCGGATGGATTGGATTTGCGCGGTCCTCGGTGAACACCACCGGATTCTCCGGGTGCGCCTGCCGAATGGCAGCCGTCTCCGCTGCTGTGGCGCGAAGTCCCATCGGAGTCCACGCCTCAAACGCCGTTCGGCTCTCAAACCGCAAAACTTCGGCCTCGGTAGGGCGGTCGCCCCGCGACCGCCGAGCGGCATCTGCGTAATCCGCCGGAAAGTAGTCATTCCACAGCGGCTGGTGCCGTCCTTCGCTCGACCCCTTCCGTTCCCGGTACGGCAGATAGTAGATGAAGTACTCGCCTGCGCCCGCTGTCGGCTCAAAGAACACCTCGCCGCATTCCGCCGTCACGTTGCGTGCGATCACATGCGCCGCGTCCACGCCCGTCGCGGCATGTTTCACGAGCACGCGCTTGATCTCCGGCTGCGGATCGACACGCCGCCATTTCAGCACGGCGCGTACCACTCCGCCCGACTCCGCCACGCGCACCACGGCTCGGTGGTTGCCGAGACCATCCGGCTGCCACGTCTTCTCCGCCACGACAAACGGCACGCCGTCCGGCGCAAACTCCGCACCCGCCGCAGCTCCGCACGTCAACGCGAGACATACCAGCGCGCATCCACACATATTCCACGGACAAGAACTGTTCTTCATCTTCCACTTTCCATTTTACACTTGACGCTTTAAATGCCGGACTGCGGCTGGATAGTCGTTGCGAGCGGATGCGGCTTATCCTTTCCAAATGCAATCGTACCGCCCACAGCGCCTTCGCGGTTAAAGAGAATCGTCACTTCCGTCGTGACTCCGCCTGCCTTCGGCATTTCAATCGCCACGCCGTCGCGGTTGCCGTCCGAAATGCGACGCACTTTCGGCGGCGCAGATACCGAGGTGTCCGCGGCGGTGAGGACGTGCAGGAAGCGGTCGTTTGCGCGAGGTGCGCCTGGCGTGACCTCCAGACGCCACGCGCCGAAGTAAGGACCGCGTCCCGTACGCTTGGTACCGCGCTCGGCGGACGCGAGGAACGCCGTATCCGGCTCCCAGTTCTTGCCGTTCGACCAGAACTCCTTGCCTGGGCCGCCGATCTTCGCGAGTGTTGCATCTTCCGGTAGGATCGTCTCGCAGAACAACCGCCCCTTCCCGCTGTCCGCCATCAACAGCCTACCCTTAACGTTCGGTTCGTTCTTTGTATGTAGCAACCACGCCTTGCCATCGTTTGCGTCGGCGGCGCCCACGCGGTCGTATACAACGAACACGTCAGGCAACAGGTGGATGAACTGCCGAACGGCCTCCTTGCACTTCTTGCCGTAGGGGGCCGTGGCGTCCGAGGCAACGTAGGTGTAGGCGCCGTTCGTCTCGAAGGCGAACACCTTCGCGGAGCCGTTGTACATGCCGCCATCATTCGTCTTGCCTTCGGGTCCGGGATAGACAGGTCCCCAATAGCTTGGCAGGGGCTCGTTCGGACGACGGATCAGGATACAATTGTGGGCGATCGTCTGTGCGTAGTAGTACTTCAGGTTCCAGTCCGTCTCCACGCCGCGCGTACCAGAGTCGAGCGCGAGGAAATCGTGCTTGTAGATCGTAAAGTTGTTCTCGTCGTGGTGCTTGTGCTGATGGAGTTTCGCTCCTGCGGTGAACGTGCAGTAGGTGGAGTCCGGCTTCCAGCCGGAACGCATGATGATCTGTCCGAGGTTTTCGAAATGGCGGGCATGAATTGGCAGATTCTCCAGCTCCTCGGCGGAGTACGGCTTCACGCCGCCATCCCCGCCATCGAAAAGGAACGGATACATGACCCATGGATTGCCGAAGTGCTGCATGGGAGCGCGGTCGCGCAACGCGGCGGACAAACGCGCGGCGGCGGGATTCGTATCGCGGAAAAAGTGCATGTACTGCGACATGTGCTCGTAGAGGCGTCCGACGGAAAGGGCGTTGTGCGTGTGCGCATCGTCGCCGAAGCCGCTGTAGAGCGGCGTTTCGGGATGGGCCTCGTTCGGAATCCACGTCCAGTATATCCAGTTGGGGAAGAGCGCCATTCCCGGATACGACGGCGCGAGGTTCTCGCCGGTGGCGGAGAGCCAGGTGTGGAAGAAGTTGAAGTGCGCCCACGGGTACGCGCCCATGCTGTAGCCGGGCACGGCGGAGGAGAGCGCGCCGTCGTCGCCAGCGCCGTCATTGCGGAACTTCAGCATTTTCAGGCAGAGGTCGTGTCCGCGCAGCAGGTGCCTCTTGGCGAGTTCGTCGCAGAAACCGTCGCCGTACGCCGCGAGTCCGGAATACCAGAGAAGACTCGGCACGCCGTAGAATCCGCTGCTGACACCGCCCGCGTTGCGACGGATGATGTTCGGCTTGCCCTTGCCCGGCTGGATGTCCTCCACGTGCCTCACGAGCGGCACGATGATGGCCTTGCGTTCGTCTGGCGTGAGGCCTTCCCAAATCCAGTCGTAGGCGCAGAACGCGAGGATGCGCGTGGTGGATGTCCAGTTGACGGCGCGTCCGTTGCGGTAGGCGGCGTGGTACGCGGCCACGCTTGACTCGAGCATCTTGCGCGCCTTCTCAAGGTACTTCCGCTCGCCGGTGAACCGCCAGGCGAGCGCGCACTCGGCGGCCTGTGGTCCCCATTCCTTCACGCTGTTGATTGGCGTGGCGGCGGTGGTCGTGTGCGTGCCCGAGGCTGTTTTCACCTCGCGGAACACCACGGGGTCGAAGCCGGAGCACACCGGATTGTCGGGATATTTGTCGCAGCGCTTAAGTAGCGCTTTTCGCACCGCGCTCGCGGGACCTTCCGCTCGCGCCTTTACTGCGGGCCATGTCTCCGCGTTGAAGAACATGCGCGGATGGCCGGAACGTATCTTTGACATCCACGAATCGTCCGGCGGCGCGGCAAATGAAGCCACTGCAAGAAACATGACAATGCAGGCATTCAAATTTTTCATCACATGATCCTCTCATTTGTCCTCATGGCGAAAATTATACCAAAGCCCCACCCTCCGCGCAACTAGTGCCCGAGCGCGCCGATGTGGCAAGGCCGCCCCGGCCTTGCAGTGGTAGGGCGAGCCGTCCCGGCGAGCCGCACCCCTACTGTCCCCTCACCACCATGTCCAGCAACAGTTCAGAAGGAGTGCCCGCAGATGTTATCAGCAAGTAATCCCTTGCGCGCGTACAGGCGACGTATAGAAGATTGCGCTCCGTATCGTAGATTTCCTCCAGCCCGGCAATGAGGTCTGCTTCCGCAAGACGGTCAGGCGACGGGATGACGCCGCTGTCGCACGCCATCACCACGGCCGCCCGGTATTCCAGCCCTTTTGCCTCAAACATCTCGGCGAGTCTTGGCTTTACCTGCTCATTCCCGCACACGCTCCGCTCAAGCGCGGAAACCGCCCGACCATATTCGTTTTCACTGCGGTAGAATATCGCGATCTGGTCTGCCGGGACGTTCAGCTCGTTGACCAAGCGGTCAATCCATTTGGCAACGCCCTTCTCTTCCTCTTCCTGCGTCTTGAACTGTCGGATTTCAGGCTGAGGCCCCGAGAGGAGCGAAACGGTTCCTTCGCGGTTCTGGGAAATATCGTCTGCGTCATTTGCGTCAAGGTTCGTCAGCCGATCCGCCATCGAACGTATTTCCTGCGTCGTGCGGTAATTGACCTTCAGGACGCGGCTCCGGCCGCGCAGGTCAATGCCGTGCGGCTTCCACGGAAATGAGAAGCGAATGATACGCTGACCGATGTCCCCGGCGAAAAACGCCTTTCCATTGGGGCCGAGATAGGCCGTCAGAAAGTCCAATTCGATTTCACAAAGATCCTGGCATTCGTCCACGACGACATGCGTATGATAACGCGGCGCATCGGGATGTGTGCGGTAATAGTCGGCGAGCCGTGCGTACATCTGCTCCGTCGTCACGTACCCGTCCTCCCGGTTGATGCTTTCATAGACATATTGCAGGACACGCCAGATTGCCTTGCGTTTCTCGGCCGACAAACGTATATGGACACCACGCCGCCGCGTCTTGAGGTACTCGTCTTCCGTCGTAATCTGACGTGGCTCCACCACGCGCTCGAACTCCGAAAGCGCGAATTGTGGCGTGATGCCGTCAGGCAGTTCCGCCGCGTGGACCTGCAAGACCGCCAGGGCATCGCGACGCAGCACCGTATGCGGTATGATCGATCCATGCCCGGGGAACAGAACGTCAAACCGACCACGCGCGAATTTCGCCAGCGTCGTCACGTCGCAACGCTCCAGGGCCCTCGGCGACATCAGCGGGCAACACCGCCGCCGTAAATCGCACACAAGCGGATTCGAGAATGTCGTCACGAGAACCCGCGCTCCGGCATCCGCCTCCAAAACATACTTGGCATGGTGGAGCGCCACGACCGTCTTTCCCGTTCCCGCGCTACCACAGACGCGAAACGGCCCGTTGTATGAATGGTAGGCGATCTTGCGCTGCGACGGATGGAGATAGACGCACCAGGTGTCCCAATCTGCACTTCCAAGAACCGCCTCGAGATCGTCGTCTTTGGAGACAACCCACCAGCTTTGCGGATTCCACGTATCGCCTTCGCCCTCGCCATCATCGTGCTTCGGAATCTCGGGACGTTCCCCAACTGCAATAGACAACACCGCCTCCGCTGCATCTGGCGGCAGATGATGTTCGCCGATGTCCAGCAGTTCATCTTCATCCGTCGCCGACATCACCCGCTCAATCCACGCCTCAGGCACGCCAAAGGCAAGCAGATCGTCCCGGCATACGCCTACCAGATCGCACAAGGTCTTTTTCGGTGCCGCTGCGTCATGCGCTTCCTGCTCTGTAATCGGCACCGGAACCGGCGGCTCTGCCGTCACTTCCGGAATCTCGACGATCTGCATGACGTGCGTGACGGGATGCTCCGTAAGGACGTGACGCGACGCCCACAGGTACGCCTTGTCGTGGTGGTCCGTCCAGCAGAGGATCATCCCGCCGTCGCCTTCGCGTTTCAGGATGATGCGCAAGTCGCCGTTCGCATAGGCGCTCCACCATCCTCCATTGCCGTCCACCCTGTGCAGGGAGAGCGTCCGGTCCGTCGGATCCATCTCCAAATCAAGGACCGTCCGCGAGACAATTCCCTGTTCCTTCTGCGGCAGCCTCTTGAGCTGCCTCATGAAAGTCTCCGCGATGATAAACGCCATTTCACTTCACCTCGAATATCTTCATCACCTCGTCGCCGAAGTGGTTGATCACCTTGACCGCGATCTGCCCCGATTTCGGACGCGCGAACGGACGCGACACGCTCCGGGCAACCGACGCCCACTCCTCCTCGTCGATGTCGTTCTTGAGGAACACCTTGAACGCCTTGTACACGTCCTCGCGCCCCGGGAAATAGACCTGCCGCGCAAAGAACGCCTCGCCCGAATAGTCCGTGTCGAGCATCCAGCAGTCGATGGCGTCCGAGTTGTCGCTCCGCACCTCGTTCCGTTTCGGGTCATAGACGTCCACGCCCTTGATCTCCACCGTGAAGAGGTCGTCCTCCGTGTGGACGAGCGCGATGTCCGGCTCGCCGAAGATGACGAACGGATTACCCGACCCCGTGTCCTTCAGGTCGGTGGACATGTGGAGGTCCGAGTTCATGCGCGCCTGCAACACCTTGAGCCGCCCCATCGACGATTCGCTCCCCTCCTCCACGTACGCCTCGAAGTTGAACGCGCAGTAGATCAGCACGTCGAATCCACACTCCAGCGCTTCGCGCGACGCCTCGCGCACGTCACGCCGCGTCACGCTGCCGAACTCCGGACCGAACGCGACGGCGTACCGCTTGGACTTCCCGTTCTCGCCGGCCTCGCCCCACGCCTCCGCCGCAATGTGCTTTCCGTTCGCCCACGGCTCAACGCTCAGGAACGTGATGCGGTCAGACTTCCGCGCCTGCTTGACGCCGTTCCGCCGTAACGTGCGGATCATGCGCGTGACGTAGTTCGCGCCGTTGCCGTAGTCGATGGAGTTCGCCAATTTCACGGCCGGGTCGGAGAGCGTTCCGTCCGCCTCGCTGACAAGTGACCGCACAGGCGCGATTGACTCGACCGTGAACGGCCCCGCCACGCGTACACGCTTCTTGTCCTCGTACGGTTTGTCATAGAGGTATTCCGTCTCGGCCGTGCGCGCAATCGAATCATCGATCTCCTTCTGCCGCTTGCGCTTCATCTCCATGAACGCACCATGCAGCTTCTTCGCCTCGTCCGACCATCCCTCTGGCACCTCAAACGGTACCTCCCATTCCTGGTAGGGCGCGGACTCCGGCCGCGCCGTGTTCAACCCCAACTCCTTCCTCAACCTCTCGCTCTCCGCCTCGTACTTCTCCCAGATGGTGTCGATCTCGCTGTTGTTGGCGATCGCCTTGAGCGTGATGTGCGGTACACGCTGATAGACGAACCCCTGCGAAATTTTCCCGAACGTCGGACGCTGGATCACGCGTCCCGTGATCTCCATCTCCTTCTTCAGCCCCGCCTCGGAATCGGCCAGCAGATAGTACGGATACTTCGCCGTCATCAACCGCTTGCGCGCCAAGGCAAGCGCCACACGCGACGTGTCGATCGTGATCCACCGGCGCCCCCACTGCTCTGCCACGTACGCCGTCGTTCCCGAGCCGCATGTCGGATCGAGCACGAGGTCGCCAGGATCGGTTGTCATCAACATGCAACGTTGGATGATGGATTCTGCAGTTTGAACAACATAAACTTTAGCTGTCGACTTAAAACCACCAGTCGTTGTATCAGTCCATACATTGTTTATATTACTAGCTGGGAAATCACCGAAATAATGTACCATCCTTAAAGTCTTGTTTTGATTAAACTCCAACCGATTCGCCCTCATCAATCTATCCAAGCCAATTTGATTTGTTCTAAAGCATCGCGTTCCTGGAAAACACTTGATCCCCCGAAACACATATACGCCGAGATCGTTTTCACCTGCCGCGCGTGCACTTGTTAGGTCTGCTAACGAGAAAGCCTTAGCCGTCGTGGAATTATCTTTCACCTTTAACGTTTCATAATCAGCTATTGTAATGCGCTTACCATTAGGCAACTCTCGCCAACTAAAAAATTTTGCTCCATCATCACCTAATGCCTTTGGGTGGATCATCTCTCGATATTTGTATTGTAGCTTGTCTTTGGCAAACCAAATGATATAGTTTGTAGCATTGCTTAATCCCACTCCGCCTAATCCAGTTGTTGATGTGTATGTAATCTGACTCACGAAATTCTCTTCCCCAAACACCTCATCCATCAACGCACGAACCTTGTGAACGTTAGCGTCGCCAATCTGCACAAACACGCTTCCACTCTCCGTCAGCAAATCCCTCGCCACAGTCAACCTGTCGCGTAAGTAACCGAGATACGAATGGATGCCGTCGTGCCATGTGTCGCGGAATGCCTTGACCATCTCTGGCTCTCGCGTGATGTCCTCCTTCTTGCCGTCCTTCACGTTCGTCGATTTCGTACTGGGCTGCCAGTTGGAGTTGAACTTGATTCCGTAGGGCGGATCGAAGTAGATCATCTGCACCTTGCCGCGCAACCGCTCGTTTTCGGCGAGTGACGCCATCACTTGGAGCGAGTCGCCGAGGATCATGCGGTTCTTCCACCCTTCCTCGTGTTCGTAGAAGCTTGGGCGGGCGTTCGGGTCGAAGTCTTCCGAGAGTGCGGCAAATGTCAGCTGTGCGTCTGCCGCGTCGCGGCGGATCGCCGTCTGACGCTTCATCTCCTCGATCAGCAGTCGCGGGAAAATCTTTTCCTGCTGGTAGATGAACGGCGCCGCCGTTTCCAGCGTGGCGGCTCCGCCGGGTTGTTTGCCGCGCCAGATGTATTGCGGGTCGAGGTCGGAATCACGCGCGGCGAATTCCTCGGAGAGGTCGGGCGCGTCGTTGCGCTCGAGTGAATAGGAGACGTTCGGGGTCGGACGCCCCAGCAACTCCTCCGTGGCGATGCCGCTGTATTCGCCCGTCGGCAGAGTCGGACGGGAGAACTCCCCGTGCATCTCGTAGTCTTCAACGGGAGTTGCCGCAGGTTTCTTCGATGTGTTCCTTGCCATGTCAGCTATTCTCCGTAAACGCCTTTATTTGTGCCGCGTATGCGGCGCGGCAGTTTTCCAGCTTCGCCTCGTCGTCGGCGAAGATGCCGCCGGTGAAATGTTCCTCGTTGAACTCGACGAACGCCCAACGGCCGTACGTCTTGAGCTTGTTGACGCCGGGAATCCAGTACGTCTCCATCGTCGATTTCTTCGCGTTCGCGTCCAGATAGCGGTAACCCTTCACCTCGGCGACGAGGTGGAGCGGATCGTCCGGACCGTGTCCGTCATCCACGAGAATGATGAAGTCAGGAAGATACTGCCGTTGCTCGTTGCCGATCATGTACGGCACCTCGAAGCCAAGTCCGCTGTTCTTCACGTAGGCAAGCGTCTGCGGATGCTCCTCGACGACGTGGCAGAGGATTTCCTCCCATCCCGAATCGCAGACGGCGTAATTGACATGCGATTTGTCCGGTGCCGTCTCGTGCAGTATCTTCCTGCTGGAAATGCGGAAGTTGACGGAAGACGTCGAACCCGTCGGCAGAAAGTCGTCCAGAAGCACGGACACGCTCGCCGTCTCCTCTTCGGTCGCCTTGCGGACGATGGCGTCGTTCACGCGGTTGCAGGCTTCGTCCGTGTAGTTGGGAAACTCCACGACAATGTCCGCCGTTGCGCCGCCCTGGCATTTGAGATAACCGCTGTTTATCCACTCGGTGAACAAGGCGCGGACCTGGCCGAACAGCAGCACCCTGTCCATCGCGGCATTTTCACCGTAGAACTTATCGACAAAACGTTTCGCAAGATGCATGACGATGTCGGATTGCCGCCGATTACCGCCGCGATAGGCAAGATGTTCCCGCTCGCCAATGGCACCTGCGGTTATGACTTGATTTGGACCGATGTCGCGCGGGGAAATGACGAGTTCGGAGCTTTCGTCGAAATTCGCCTCAAGCTTCTCACCTGGGTGTTTCCGTTCGAGATAGTAGCCGAGAACGCGCGGGAAACGTATGGCAAGTCTGTCCCGCTCGGGCTTCACGGCATGGACATGCACGACATCCGGCGGAAGAATTGGCGGCGGGTTCTTGACTCCTGACGCAAAGTGGAACGGGATGCCGAAGATGTCCGAGTATTCGGGATTGTAGAGGCCCGTCTCGTCGTTGACCTCATAGTTGAGGCGGCGCAGGCCTCGCCCGACGACCTGCTCGCAGAGGAGCTGCGTGCCGAACGCGCGCACGCCGAGGATGTGCGTCACGGTGTTGGCGTCCCAGCCTTCCGTGAGCATGGAGACGGAGACGACGCATCTGATGGACTCGCCAAGCTTGCCAGGCTTGCCGACCGTGTTCATCACTTCGCGGAGGATGTCCTCGTCGCTCAGATTCTCCGCCTTCTGCACTTCACCGCGGTTGCGGAGTTCACGTTTGAACATCTCGATCTCAGCGGCGGCCGCCACGCGGAAGTCGTCCGCCAACGCCTCGCCGGATTCAAGTTGCGTTGAGTCAATCAACAGGGTGTGAGGACGCGACAGCGGCTGGTCCTCCTCGTCGTAGTTGTCGAACAACTCACAAGCACCTTTGACGTGCTGAACCGATCCATCCGCATCCGTGATGTCGAAACCGGAGACGAACTGGTAGACGATTTTTGAAATGGCCGTGTTCTGGCACACGATGATGAAGCACGGCGGCGCCTTGCAGCCTGCTGCTTCCCAGTCGTCAAACACCTTCCTGTAGCCGTCATACAGCACATTGATGGCCATGTGGAGGAGATTTGGGATCTTGCGCGGGTCGTAGGCATCCGCCTTTGCCTTTCCGCGCAAGGAGCAGAATGCCTTGCCCTCCTTGCTCTCCTTGAGGTGTTTCCAGAGCTCGCGGTATTTGGGAAGTTCCGCCTGCGTGACGACGTTGTCGTCGATGGGGATACGCGGCAGCTTGACGATGCCGCACTCAAGCGCGTCCATGAGCGAGAAGTCGCTCACCGTCCATGGGAAGAGCGTCCCTTCCTTGTAGCCACTGCCACTCAGGAAGAACGGCGTCGCGGAAAGGTCGATGACGCGGGCGTCCGGCATCTTGGCGCGGATGGCCTCAAGGCCCGATATCCAAAGGCGTGCCGTCTCCTCGTTCTTCTTCGCCTCATCACGGCTGTCTGCGTCTATCTCCTCCTCCGCGTCCCCTTCTGCATCATCAGGACGATGCCGGTAGCAATGGTGCGCCTCGTCGTTGATCATGAGGATGTTCTTGAGACCAGCCGCTTCCTTCAGCACGCGCGACACCATCTGCGACGGCGTCTCTGTTGTCTGCGGCCCACCTTCTCCAGAAGGACCGATCAACATCGCCTTCGTCCCCGCTGAAAGTTCAAGCAAGCTCTTCCGCTGGAATGCGTGGTAGTTCGTGATGACGATGCGCGCGGATTCGATGAGCGGAAGCATGTCTTTGGGAACAAGGTTCCTGTGCTGGTAGTAGGACTCATCGTCGTTTGGCAACAGGACGCGCAGACGGTCCTTGATCGTGATACCGGGCGTCGTAATGAGAAATCCGTTTGTAAACTTGGCGCTGATTCCGTGGCGTGCGGCGTTCACCGTCTGCCAGGCGATGATCATCGCCATCACGGTCGTCTTGCCCGCGCCCGTCGCGAGCTTGAGGGCGATGCGGTAGAGGTTCTTGTCCGCATCGTCGTTCGCGAGGGCGATCTTCGCGAGGAACTTCTTGCCGACGGCGGAAGACGGCGCGACCTCCGTCAGCCAGATCAGCGTCTCGACGGCCTCCACCTGGCAGAAGAACGGGCGGATATCCGGGAAATTCTCCTTGTTGCGCCAGTGGCGGAGGAGGCGCGCCGTCTCGGCTGTCACGTTCCACCGTTCCTGCGGAAGCCTGCGCCACGCATCGACTTCCTTGCGAAT
The DNA here is from genome assembly GCA_902802945.1 of uncultured bacterium. Classification (GTDB taxonomy): domain Bacteria; phylum Verrucomicrobiota; class Kiritimatiellia; order RFP12; family UBA1067; genus RUG572. The sequence continues at coordinate 22,432 of CADCOC010000067.1, forward strand.
GGAGTTTATCAGGTCGTTCGTCCCGTAATCGACGCCGTCCTCGTTTTCCGCGAAAAGATCGGCTTGTGCCATGCCGCCGTGCCGACGTGAAACGGCTATGGGAGATTTTAGGCTGGACGGACGGCGGAACTCGTTGACCTTCGCCGTCGGCTGGTTGTTCTCGTCCATGTCCCAGTGCCGTGCTGGGTATTCGTAGGGCGAATTGAGAATAGGGTTGTGGGCAAACGTCTGCACGAGATTCGGCGTTGCGGTCTCGGCGTCGTTTTCACAAGTGTCCATTCCGCTCTATTCTCCTTTTCCGTGCCTGTTCCGATGAGAGCAAACCGTCGACACGGAAAAGAAAAGCGGCGCACTCTCTTGATTCGAGTTTTCTGGAGGCGCCGCTAAGAGCCTGTAACAAAACAAGAATAGAAAGTGCGCCGCGTGGATATAATCCACGCGTGCGCACAGTCGTATTTCGCCTTGTTACTTGGAGAAGTTAGCGGCTTTCCAGAAAGCTACTCTACGCTGTTGCGTACGTTGCTGGGGGCCTTTCGGGCTAGCCCAACTCCTCGGAGGGGAGCGGCGGTCGCGGGGCGACCGCCCTACCGTTTCGGTCACGCGGGGCGCGTGACCCTACCGTTGTTCCGAGGTTCTGGCCGTTCGAGTGTAATTTGCAAAGTTCAGGCACCCTCGCGGGACGCCCATTTTACACTTTACATTTTACACTCTTCCGGCCCGGTGGCGGGTGGGTTTTCGCCGCGCGATCGCGTCACGAAAAGCCGTACCCGCCGATATCAAAGATCAAATTCCGCCTCGCCTTTGAGATGCAAGGTGAAAGTATTATGCCACATTCCCCTACCCAACGCAAGCGGGATTTTGGGGAATTGAAGTTTTGCGCGTGGGCGCGCAGAGATTGACGAGAGACGTGAGATGTGAGACGATAGACGCGAGCGGAGACTAGAAGACGTGAGACTAAGAGGCAATGCGGCTTTGCCAATGTCTCATCGTCTCACGTCTCGCGTCTTACGTCACCACCGGCTCGTCTCTCGTCTATCGTCTCACGTCCCCGCGTACACGCCCACCTCGTCGGCGGCGGGTGCGTGCGCGGTACGTCACTTATCGCGATATGTGAAGTAGCGGGTATGAGGTGTGAGATTACGGTGCGGAACGTGCAAGATCCTATACCCTCACAACCCCGGCACCGTATGCAATCACCTTGTCATCATGCGAAATAAGAATAAGGCCGTCACTACGGGCC
>CADCOC010000068.1:0-21134 GCA_902802945.1 uncultured bacterium
CGGCGTCCGGCGTTGCCGATGGTCCTGTTGCAGTCAATCGGCCTGAGGCGCGTTGGGTACACCGGCACTTTCTGGTTGGGATTGGCGCTCCAGCACTTCTCCAGCGCCTTGAAGCATCCGTACCACGGCTCGCGCCTCTCCGCAATCATCCTGCGTGCGCGGGCGATGTCCTCCGCGCTCTCGGCGATGCCGGGATGCACGAACCGCCGGTCTGGCGGTGAGGCGTGGGCGAACAGGGCGATACCGGCAAGCAGAAGCGCGCCGCAAAGCTTCCTACCGGTGATGGACATTCCCTTCGACCTCATGCTCAACATCCACCGTCTTACTGCCCGACTCTCCAATACACCACCCAGCGTTCACCGTTGATCCACGCGAGGGGTTTTAAAACAACGCCGTTCTCGTTCTGGAACACGACAGGCGCGTTCAGATACGCCAGTTTCTTTTCCTTGGCGTATTCCCGTTTGTCGAAATCTTCCTTGATTGGGACAACCTTCGCAAGATCGCCAAGCGAGATGTCCCTCAGGTGTTCCGGTACCGTGTAGTCATGTTCATAGTAGTTGAGCGAGCGAGTCGCGTCCCTTCTCATCCCTTCCGTGCCAAGGCAACCGCCGAGGAGCCAGGGACCGTAGAAGAGCGCCGCATGTGACGAATCATCCGGAAGCGCTTCCATGCGGAATGTCCATTTCTCGCCTACGTCGATTTCGTCGCCCGGCTTCCAGGCACGGACGACCTTTCGATAACCCTTGTGCGGTTCACGGACGTAGAGGACGGGCGAAGAGGCGTTCGCGGCTGCAGACACGCATTTGAGCGTCGTTTCCGAAAGCTCGAAAGTGAATCCCCTCCACGTGATTCGCGAAGGGATGAAGAGATTGACATAAAGCGCGTTGCCGGATTCCTGGGCAATGTAGTCGGCAAACCCGGTCTGTGATTCCATGGCGCTTCCCACGCAGCACCAGAAAGCGTCGTTCGCGCGGTTGCGCAGTTTGTACGAACCAGTCATCATCGGCATGAAATAGGTGATGCGCCCTTCCATGGGCTCCTGTTGGGCGAGGATATGGTTGTAGATGGCGCGTTCAATGTAATCGGCCGTCTCGATTCTCGGATTCAGGGCGAAGAGACGCCGTGCGAGTTTCAGCATGTTGTACGTACAGCAGCTTTCGCCGGTGACGCCGGTGAGGTGCGCGCCTTGGGTATCGGGACGAAACCAGTGTTCCTTGTCCGAGAAACAGCCGGCAGCGTACATGTGATGGTTCAAGGCCCGGTCGAAGAAATACGTGACGCGGCCCAGCGCTTTGTCGTCGTGGAAGAGTTCGTACTTGCGCAGGTCGGCGAGCATTTTGGGAAGGTAGGTGTTGCAGTGCTTGGGGGCGAAGGCGTCTTCGTGGCGGTCGAGCGCATCAAGGACCGTGGGGTCGTCGAACGCATCGGCGGCCTTTGCGTGCCGGGGATCTTTTGTGATGGCGTAAAGGCTGCGCAACGCCTCGCCGATTCCGCCGAATTCGTTATGGCGCATCTGCGCCAACTCGTTTTCCGAAAGCGGAGAGAGCCGTGCGTGCGCCCAGTCGCCGAAACGCCGCGCGACGAGCAGCGCCTCTTCGTTTCCTGCAAGCGTGTACTGGTCGATGAGCCCCGCAAGGATTTTGTGGAGCGTGTACCAAGGAGCCCACACCCTCTTGCGGGCGATCACGCGGTCGATGAACGATTCGGGGAACGCCGAGACGTAGCCCGTGCCAATCGCGTCCTGGCAGAGTCTCAGCTGGTGCACGACCTCCGCAGCCGCCCGCTCCTCGGGCAGCGGTCCTAGACGCTGCGGCGCCTCGTTCCGTCGTGCATGTATGACGTTGGCCATGCCACTCAACCAATGTCCGCATGTGTGCCCGCGAAGTTCAACGCCGGGAGCCTCCCATCCGCCAAGACGCAGAACGCCGTTGGTGTTCGCGAGCGAATCGAGCCCCGCCGTCACGCGAAACATCCATGTGAGATTGCCCGGCTCAAGCGACATCAGCACCGTTCGTTCGCGCTTCACGTTTTCCGCAAAGGGCGACGGCATGAGCGAAACGGAAACGCCACCGGACGGCACCTGGCCGGCGTCCACGCCCAGAAAGGGCGAAAGCGTGGCGACACACGCCCACACGGCATATTTTACATGGCAAAGAAGTCTATTCGTTTTCATGTTCGTCCTATCTCAAGATCACGCGTGTTCCATCTGTCGGAATGGTGCCGTCCCAAGGCGAGGTCTGCGCGTCGCAGCGCACGGATTCGAGCAGGCCGGTCACCGACGAGAACTGCTCGTCCAGCCATACCTTGTGCCCGGAAATGAAATTTTTCAGGTTCGACACGTCCTGCGCAAACGTGCGGTTCTGCGGCCAGCGCGCGTCATTCGCCTCGGCGGATTCGCGCAGATAGTCGGCATACTGGTCAATGGCCCCGCCGTTCGCGGCAAGCGCCGCGTATGCGCCGCGTATCTGGTTGTACTTTGCACGCGCGCGGCGCGCAAAGCGATAGTCGGAGAGCCATTCGCAGTACATCGACCCCTGCGCCGCGTGCCATCGTTCCGGAGACGGACGCTGCATGTTCGACGTTCCCGCCGCGTGGTCGAAATCCCACACCGGCCCCCAGACGAGTTTCCCGCCGACGTCCTTGTAGGCGTAGCGGCTCTTCGCCCCCGCGTCCTGGTTGCCGAAAAGCTCCTGCACGAGAAAATACCCCACCATCGAATCGACGTCGCAGTACGACGAATAATGCCGCCCTTCCGTCGACTTGCGGTTTGCGGACGTGCAGGCGTCAAAGTAGTTCCGGAGGAAGTCCCTCGCCGAATCGAACATCGCCCCGTTCGTGTTCAGGTACTCCGGCGCATTCACCATCGTCTTCATTTCGAGGTTCCCGGACCTCACAGTGAAGCGCGAAACTTCGTCCATTTCCGTGGAAAACTCGAAGAGCCAGCCGCCGTTGATGTCGATGGTAGACGGGTCGATCCACGAAAGGTCCTCCGCCGTATGTCCGTTGTCCTCGGAATAGCCCTCCCAGTCAAAGACATTGACGCGGTCTTCAGCGATTCGGATATGCTCGCAGAGCTGGTAGAGCCCGTCATAGCGTCCGTTCTGGACCACTTCAACCCACGTTGACTTCATCCCCATGACGCCAATCGACGCTGCGAAGTCGAATGCAAGCTTGTTGCGCATGTTTGACATGTCCGGCATGTTCGCAAGCAGTACCCAGTGCTTCGACTTCATCGAGCCGAGTCCGAAGGGAGACGCCTTCTTGTCGAGTTTCAGCTTGTACGGCTTTTTCGGGTAGCCTGCGGACGTGTTGCCGCGCACATTGACGACCATCGCGCCGTTGTACTGCTCCTTGAAGTCCGCATTGCCCTGGATGCGGAGCCAGCCGTCATGCTTTTCCTTTGCCGAAGTTGGAAACTCTCCGTCGTCGGTCGTCAGGTAGCACACAGGAAGCTTCGAGAAGAACACCTCGCGCGTCAACACCGGAAGTCCGCCGTTCATCACGGAGAACTTCAGCCAGTGTTCATAGTCCGTCGCAGAAGGTACATACGACGACGTCTCTGCGACATTGGTACTTTCGTAATTCTTCGCCCAATCGGCACGCCGCCATGCGCAGGAGAAGTCGCCGGATTGCAGAAAGGCAGGCAATTCCGGCGCAAGGGCGGTTCCCGCCTTCGGACGTGAGACATCAAACGCATACGCCTCGCCGCTTTCTTCGGCCAGGGAGCCCAGCACTTCGCCCTCGCCGGCCCCCGCAAACGTCATCGCCGGTTCAATATCCGCGACGCCGGCGCGAAACCAGCCGCGTCCTCCCGCCGTCTGGAGCCGGATATAGTCTCCGTCCGACTTGACGAGATAGCTCACCAGCTTTTCGCCGTCGACCGTTCGGACGGAGAATTTCGCCTCCATCCACACGCCCGTCGCCGGAACGACGCCGGATGCGGACACCTCGTTCCAGCATCCGTCACCCCACGCGAGAAAACCTGCAGAACCCGATTCAAGGATGACGGGCGTGAGCGCGGCCATGCCGTCCGGCGCGCCGGGCTCGCCCATGGGCAACTCGTCCGCGTGGAAGCGGAACTCCACTTCATAGACATCGCCCGTCGGGGACGCAAGGGTTCCGGCATCTGCAAATACCGCCCCCCACGCCATCGCCAACGCCCATGTGACGAGGTGCCGCATTCCGCTTTTCCGCTTACTTGAAGATGATCATGAAACCGCTCTTAGCGTAGACGATCGTGAGCGTATAGGCACCGTTGCCGGTAGGTACGGCGCGCACGCGCCAGCTGCCGCTCTTTTCGTTCGCGTTGAGCGTGTTCAGAAGAGTGGTCACGTTCGCGCTCGTACCGGAGAAGGACGTCGCCGTGAGAATCGGATATGTCGCGGTCTTGTCCGTGAACGTCGCGGCATCGGGAACGACCACGTCGTTCACGGAGAGGTTGACGGCGCCGAACACACCCTCGCCCGCAAGCGCCACGCCGGGGGCGATCGCCGTGAAGGAGGATATCCCTGAATAGTTCATGTCCTTCGCCAATTCGAATGTGCCGGCGTTGACGGTGAGCGTAGACCCGTCGACGACAGAGAAACCCGGCCCCACCGTCAGTTTCGAGGCACCATTCTTCACCAACTTGATGCTGTTGTTTATGATCGGTCCGTTCAATATGTTTGTCGCACCGGACTTTTCGCCGAAAGTGAGCGTCTGATTCTGCTTCACCTGGACCTGGAGATTGGCGTTCGTCTGCTGGTACGCACCTACGGTAACGCTGCGCTCCATGTCAAACACGCGGACAGGCGATGCGGGTGCGCCTGATATGAGAAGCGTAGCCCCCTCAAGATGGTTGTTCCAGGACGCATTGACGAGTCCATCTGCGGCGGACTGCGCATTCGTGGCGACAAATTCGACCGTGCCCGTGAAATCGGAGAAGTCCGCATTCTGCCCCAACCGGAAATGGCGGGTCTGCCCATCCTCCTGGATGAACCTGATCGTTCCGGCACCGTGGACAGTTGAGTTGTCAAAATTCTTTCCTGAACCGTAAATCGCCAATGTCGCGCCTTCGGCAACGTCAACCCGACCTGTGACGGCGGCATTTACCTTCACATAAAGCATTCCGTTCGAAACGGCAGCGGGAGCAAGCAGCGTCTGCCAGGCAGAAAGCGACAACGTGCCCGCGCCAAGCTTCGTGATGCCGCCTACGTTGGAGTTGGCAAGCGCGGTGGCGAATGTGACGTCCTTGCCGTCCGTATCGATGGCCACTGGCGCAAAGGAGTTCTTGATGAGGGCGGAATAGTCGGTTGTGACGTCAACGGGCGTTTCGAGTTCCGCGCCGTTGTCATCCCACTGGTTGACCCCGTATTTCAGGATACCCCCCGGAACGCTTGAGACATGTCCGAAAGTAATGTCGCCGTCGGCATAGCGGTTAAGCGCCTTGTCGCTCGTCACAAGAAGTATGCCGTTGTCGATTTCCGTGCCGTAACGATGGCATGGATTCCACAGTTCCAGCGTACCCGTTCCGACTTTACGGATCTTCAGGTGGCCGGTTCCAACGTTGTTTTCGCCGAGCTTGATGGAAATACGATCATCTGATTTGCCGAGATGGCCGACTTCAAGAATGTTCGTACCGGAGTTGTTGAAACGCCAGGCATAGTTCGTCATGGTTCGGCTGGATGTCTTGACCGACCCGAACTTCAGAACACCATCCGTAAAATCGACTGATCCGTTGTCCGCCGTGTTTCCCTGAAAATCAAGGGTCATCTCCTCGCCGCCCGCCTGCGCCGCGCCGAACCTGTTACGGGCGGCAGACGCACCGTCAACTATCAGCTTGCCCTGAAATGCGCTATTGTCGCCGCAGAGCATTACGCCGCCCAATCCACTGCCAGTATACCCGATGCGCACCGTTCCCGTGCCGGTCAGGGGACCGTCGACCTGAAGCCGCGTCTTGTCGCCAGTATTCGTGATGCGGCTCTCTGTCGCGTTCTGGACGATTTCAATTCCGAAAGTCGAAGGAATGACGACGTTCACCTCCCATGACGCAGCGGCGGTGGATATGCCAGTCAACCGCGTCCCGTCGAGGGCCAAAACCCCAGTCCCCGAAAACGAGGATGACTTGAGCCATTTGCCCGGACTGGTCACCACAACCCTTGCGCCATTACCAAGGGTGATACCCGCAACAGTCACATCCGCATCCAGCGTGACCGATGCGCCTTCGGAGAACGTCACCGTATCGTCAGTTTGCGGGTAGGTGTTGGCAGTTGCGCCTCCAACAGACCAGTTGACGGGATGTGTCCAATTCGCCGCCGCGCCGCCATTACCGGTCCAGACGAAGTCTGTTGCCCACGTCGCCGTGGCGAGGATCGAGGCAACTGTACATGTTGCAAATCTTTTCATGTCGGTTCTCCTTGGTTTCACTCCAAAGCCTTTTTAGGGCGGTGACAAAAGTTTACCATTTCCCAAGGCGTACCACAATTCCCCGTTTAGGGGGATACTCACCTTCGTTCCCAGACTGGCCCTGCGGCGGCCCGGGCACCTTTTCGGTGGATGTAGACGCCAAGACCCTCGCCGCCGGCGGCGGCCATCTCTGCCATCGCGTCGTTCATGCCGTGCCACGCATCATAACGCGAAATCTCGGGGCTGCATTCGCGCGAAATGACGGCAAGCCGCCCCTCGGCGAAGGCCAGTGTATCCTCGACATGCGGCCTGTAGATCATCTTGAGCGGGTCTGGCGATGCCTTTATGCACGGCAGCCTCGCCGCCTGAAGTGCCTTGAAAAGCGCGATCTCGCCCGGTGAAATGAACGTGCTCGCGACCACCCAGCCGTCTTTCGCCGCCTTCACCAGCCGCTCGATGATCGCAGGATAGTCGGCCGCCCTCACCGTGCGCGATATGCTCACTGCGGTAATCTTTCGCTCAAGCGCGAGCAAATCGACGTTACCTACTGCACTCCACCACTCGTCATCGGGGAAACGCTGGGAAACAAGCGGCTCTACGACTCTGAGCGGAGCATCGGGGCCATGCATCAGCGACCACTTGAGCGGATTGTAGCCGATGTAGGCGTCAACCTTTTCGTTGATGAATCGCGAAACGCAGATATGGTCGTGGTAGTTCTCCTCCCACTCAACTGCCACCCCTACTTCGGCGGCATGCTTGCGTGACCAGCGCTTGACGTTGTTCACAAACTGCCCCACATGCCTCAGCGGCTCTTCGCCGGAACCCGGCTCAAGCACAAGCCGGATGTGAATGTGATCCGGCATCACAACGAACGAAGCCGCCCACACCCGCCTGCCGGGCCTTCTGTTTTCAAATATAATGGACTCTAATGCGGCCCTGCCTGCGGGCGATAGAACGACCTTATCGCCCTCGACCCTGCCAAAAAGCGGCTTCCGCCCTTTTACGGCGAAAGTCACGAAGATCGAGGCACCTCGGCTGTAGTCGTAGCCGTGAAACCGCCTGTAGTGCTTGATTCGCGCGGCCTCGGGCCGCTGCGCCATGTTGTGCATTTCTCGATTCTCCTTTCAACTTGATGAGTATGGCCCGTGGCCATACTCGCCTCAGCTACGCCCGCAGGAGGCCCAGTTCGTAGGCGCGGCTAACTGCACCGGCGGAGTTCGTGGCATCGAGCTTCACCATCAGGTTCTTCGTATGCGTGCGCACCGTCTCGAAGCCAATGCCCAGAATAATCGCAATTTCCTCGCGCGTTTTGCCATTGGCCATGTATTTGAGGATTTCCGCCTCACGCGCCGAAAGGATGGTCTTGGGTTGCACATACGCCTCTTCGGCAAAGCAGCCTGGCTCCGCCACCACGCGGCGGATTGCCGCCGAGAGCACGCCCCGCTTTGAGCTTTTCGGAAGATACCCCGCCGCGCCAAGGGCGCGCGCCTCGTCAACCTCCGCCTTGAGCGGCATCCCCGCCAGCAGGATCACGCGCACAGTCGGGAAATCCTTCTTGATCCGCGCCAGCAGTTCAAGGCCCGTCATCCCGCCCGGCATGTGTACGTCGGTGACGACCACGTCCGGCGCGCCTTTCTTCGCGCAATGCGCCAACGCCTCCTCCGCCGAGGCGACCGAGCCGTGGATCGAGAAATCCCCCTCGCTCGCGAGAAGCACCTCCAGCCCGTCGCGGACGATTGGATGGTCATCGACTATCAGCACGTTTATCATGATTTCTCTCCGTATGGCAATCGCACGACGACAAGCGTTCCCACGCCGATCTCGCTTGCAATCCGAATCTTCCCGCCCAGCCTCGCGGTACGCTCCCTCATGCTGCGCAGGCCGAGATGTCCGCCACCCGCCTCGACGGCGGCCGGGTCGAACCCGCAGCCGTTGTCGCGGACCCTGATGACCAGTCCGTCGCGGCGGAAGGAGAACGTGACCTTCACGTCCGTCGCGCCGCCGTGCCTGAGCGCGTTGCCCACGGCCTCCTGCAGCCCCATCAGGATCTCGCCGGAGAAGGACGGCGGCACGTGGCGCTCCTCCCCGCGGAACTCGAAATGCACCACGCCCTGCCAATGCGCAAGACGCCCCGCCGCGTACTTCACAAGCCCCGACAGGTTGTTCGGGCCCTCGCTCTCCTCCGTCATCGACCACAGCGCCGCCCGTAGCCCCGTCTGCGCATGATACAGCGCGTCACATGCCTTCTCCAGCTGTTCCCGCGCCTTGGTCGCGCCTTCCGGCATCAGGTTCATCGCCGCCTCAAGCCTGAACATCGTTCCGGCGAGAAGCTGCTGGAATCCGTCGTGCAGGTCGCGGGAAAGCCGCAGCCGCTCCCGCTGCACCGCCACCGCCTTCGCCCGTTCGCGTGACTTCACCCAGAACACCAGCGCCCCGCCAAAGAAAAGAATGCCGCCGATCAACATCCACAGACGCAGCGGCGTCCAAAACGGCGCCGCGCTGATAATGACGAAATCGCCGTTCCTCGCCGCAAGGACGGATGGATTCTCCATCTGCAACTGGGCGTCCTGGACCGTCGTATAGACATAGACGCCCGTAATCCGCACGCGCGCGCCGAGGTTGAGGTCTTTGGGCGTGCTGCTTGCAATGGGAAACGGCACCACCGCCTGAACGACGCCGTCGCCTTCGCCCAACAGAACCTGCATGAATGTCTGTCGTCGGTTGATGTCGCGCACCGTCCCCTCCGCCGTCACGATGCGTCCGAAACGGTTGACGGCGTTGATGTTCGCGATCGGATCGACGAGAAGTTCTCCGATTGAAACCCGCTCCGGATTCGGCAGCCGCGAAGGGTCGTGCCCCAACATCCGCACGACATCGGCCTTGAAGCGCGGCGTGGCGATGCCCTTGATGTCGTGCCCGCCGACCGAGACGATGTCTCCTGCCGATACGCGCGGATCGTTTGCGTCGCGCTGCACGCGCCATGCGGCTCCGGACGCCGTCTCGAGGAAAAAATACGTGTCCGCCGGACGATGGAACGTGACGACGCCCTCGATGTCCGCCCCAAGAGCGGACACAGAGGCAAACACAGCGAACAATGCGCAGGCTTTCGGCAACAGCATAATGCCGAATATTCTACACAAATCAGCGCGAGACTGTCAAGCCGACGCAGACAGGCTCGGCCGTCTTCACCTTCCCGCCGTCCGCGCCCCATTGGTACGCGCAGACGGTGATCTCGCAACTCTTCGCGCCGAAGGGCCAGTCGTGGAGTCGGAGCACGCCGTCGTCGCCGACGACCGCAGGACCCTCACGGACAAAATACCGCACAGGCAGGCCGCTCGTCGCCTTGGCAGTGAGCTTCAACGGAAAATCCAAAGTCTTCACACCCTTTCGGGGTGGCGGGCCTCCGTGCCCGCAAATCCCCAGCGGGCCTCCGCGCCCGCTTTTCGGCGGATTCCACTCGATGGCATTCTCCGCGCCATGCGTGTTTACGGGGAAGCGCAGGATCGCCTGCTGCACGCTGCGCCGCCAGTGTGCATCGCCTGGATAGACAGCCGCCAGCACGACCTCGCGCGCACGGTATCCATCGAAGCCGTGGCGGTTGAAGCGGATGTCGAACGTGTCCATGCCCGCCTTCACCGCCGGCCCCTGTACGACCTTGACGTCGATCGCCTCGCGCGGCATCTCGGGCCGTCCGTTCGCCTCCCCCGCCTTCTTGCCCGTCCAGCGTTCGGGGCGTCCGGGCGGAATCTTCTCCTCGAAACGAGCCTTCGCGCGGAATCCCTCGCCAGCAGGACGGAACGGAACCGTAACCTGCAGATGATTCTTCGGGTCCTGTGCGACGATCTCTCCCTCGCGCCCTTCGAAGCCGAGGACCGTGAACTTCCCGCCGAAACGCGGAATCGAGGGGACTGTCCCTTCCGTGATGAAGCGCGCGATCGCGAGCGGAAGCGCGTCGGTCATGTCGAAATGCCCGCTTTCCCAGTCGGCGACCGGATAGAGCTTCACATTCGGATGCGACTTCAGAAAACGCCTTTCCTTCTCCATCCGCTCTGAGAACCATTCATAGTCTCCTCCGACGAGCAGCATCGGAACACCCTCCGTCTTCTTCCAGAACGCGTCATCAAACTGCGGCTTGAAGTGCGGCCAGCTCCCTTTGAGCGACACCGCACATTTCACGCGTTGCGGCATCGCGGCCGTGCAGAGATACGGCCAGTCTGCCCAGGCGGAGTGCCCAAGCGGCACGATCTTCGCGTCCTTCGCCAGCTCGCCGTGGCCACTCGCCTTCGCGAGCTTTGCAAGAAGCGCGTCGAGCGCGGGGACCTCCGCCTCCGTGAACTTTTCGTTAAAGCCCATGAGTCCCGGCGTAATGAACACAATCGCGACGTCGTCGGCGGCGAGCGTGCGGCGGAAGTCGGCGTCCGAAAAGAGCGGCTCTTCGAGCATGTTGTCGTTTCCGATGACGACGGACTTCACGTGCTTCGTCTTCGGCGGAATCCAGAGATACGCACGCGCGGGCTTCTTCGTCTCCCTGTGAACGAATCCGTCGACGTCGACGCCCCATTGGTAGACGCCCCAGATGGAGTTCGGGCCGCCGCGAAGCGTGAGGTCGTCGCAGTCGTTCGCGGTCCATTCATCGCGCCATGGAATCTCGGGCAGGCCGTCGCCGTGCCATGTTATCGGCAGCCACACGTAGCACCCGTCGATCGCGTCCTTCGGATTCCAGATGTCGAAGCACGCGACGTCGCGCCCGGTTGTGTCGTCGTGGAAGATGAACGTGGACTGTCCGCCCCACGTCTTGTCCGCGCCGAGCATGTTTGCGGGGTTCACGCCGGTGCAGGGATTACCCATCCACTCCCACGGACCCGTAAGCGACTTCGCGCGATAGATGCGCGCCGCGTTCGGCTTCCATCCCGTGCAGCCCGAGCCCAACAGCCAATACCATCCGCCATGCTTCACGACGGCCGGCGCCTCGGTCCAGTGCTTTTCCGCGCCACGGTGCCAACGTCCGGTGTAACCCAGGCAGTCGCCCGTGAGCTCGGCGAAATGGAGAGTGGCATTCGACTCCGACGCGAAGATATGCCAGACCGATCCGTCGTCGTCGACGAACACCGTCATGTCACGGCTCATCATCTTTCCGTCCACGGGACGGCACGAGCGCACAAACGTGAACGGACCCGTCGGACGGTCAGCGACGGCGAATCCGACGCGCGCGTCGTTGTATCCGCGTCCCTTTCGCTCGAGATGGAAGAGCATCGCGTATTTTCCCGTCGCGGGTGCCTTGATGACCTTCGGCCGCTCGAGGATGCAGTCCTTCTCGATGTCGTGCCCCTCCTCGTTCGACACTCTAAGCGCAATGCCCTCGTTTTTCCACGTAAAAAGGTCTTTCGACGAATAGCACCCAACGCCAACCTGCGCACGGTTACCGGCCTTGCCCGCGACCTTGTGTTCGCCGTACCAGTACCACGTGTCGCCGTCCTTCAGCAGCCCCCCGCCATGCGCGTTGATGCGCACGCCGTCCGCATCCTTCCAGACGCCGCCGTTGGGCAGGCCGACAGGTTTGAAAACCGCGGCAGATCCACCGCGCGCGACGGACACCGCAAGCGAGATGGAGGCAGCCAACAGTACGATTTGCCTTCTCATAGTCCAGTCTCTTTTCATTCGTCCTGTCCTTTTTGATTTTTGGGGAAATTATATCATTTCCGCACTGCTACCACAATTCCTCGATTAGGGGGGATGATTGACTTGGTTCGCAAGAGTGCGCCGCCTTTCAGGCCACCGCCGCTGATCGACGTCCAGCCCGAGGAGGTCGCGCCTTGACTACACTCAACTCGGCAAAAGGTTACGGATCTGGTCAGTATCGCCGGAGGAGTTCCAGCATCTTGCGGTCGAGCTTGTGGCCGTGGAAGTCCTCGTATGCGACATCCGTACGTCCGGAATCCATGATACCGAAACGCCCCCGCAAGTTCCAGAGCGCCCAGCCAATGTTCTTGCTCTTCCACAGCTTCAGGCAATGCTCCATCCATGCAAGCGCCACGGCGTGCGGGGTCCCGTTGTTGCAGCCGAACTCACCCACCATGCAGAACTCGCCCGCGTCGAGAGCCCTTTGATACCCGGCGACCGTCGACTCTGGCGATGTGCTCAATCCACGCGGAGCGTAACCCGGCGCAAGCGGCCAGGTGGGCGGCGCCTTGGGAATGCCCTTGATGTAGTCCGTACCGTAATGGGTGATCGCCATCGGCGTATAGCCCCGGAACGCCTGTCCCACGGACAGTACCTTGTACAGCTCCGTAACGGGAACTCCCGCGCAGTGGTTTCCGTCCACCATGACGAAGCGCGTGACGTCCTCTTTCCGTATCGCGTCGATGAGCTTGCGGCAGAGCGGCAGGTAGTTCTTCCCCGCCGTGTGCCGCGTCGGTTCGTTGAAGAGATTGAAGGAAAGAACTTCGTTTGGGACGCCCTTCCAACGTTTCGCGAACGTCGCCCACATCTTGCAGGCGGCCTCCTGCGCCACGGGACTCGTTCCGAGTGGGAACGCCTCCGTCTGGTCGAGGATGCAGTAGCCGGGAATCCGGTGGAGCGCGATCTGCACGTGGATGCCGTACTGGCGTCCCCATCTGACCGCGGCGTCGAGGTGCTTCATCTTCTGCTCGCTCAGATTCGTCCAGCTGTCCCCCGCGATCAGGATGCGGTAGTCGAGGGGCAGCCGCGCGAAGTTGAAACCCCAGTCGTGCAACGCCTGGAACTCCCATTCCGCGAAATGCCCGTCAACGCGGGGATCGGGCTTCAGCCCGTTCGTCGGGCAGCGGAACATGCCTAGGATGTTGAAGCCGCGCCATCTCTCGGCCGGACGCCAGTCCGTCACGAGTTCGGCGGCCGTTCCCAACCCCGCCATCGCGGACGCGCCGATACCGGCGAGAAAACCCTTCCGCGTGATGCCACTTGACTGATTCACATTGCTTGTCATATTTTTCTCCTTGACTGAATAGTATACCAAACCGGCCCATTACCAGAAACGCGGGCAACCGTTGCGCCACCAGAAGAAAAGGAATACCATTGCGGCCAGGATAATTCCAATTAGAATAGGCAACAAAACTTTGCCCAGATGCCTAGCCTTCCGCGGGGGAGCATCCTCGGCATCCTCACGCTCGACCGACAGCACCGCCTCCGCACCGTCATCCATCGCCTGTTGCACGGCTTTCTCGTGCCCGCGCGCGCTGTAGATGCGCTCGCGTACGCTGCCGTCCGACATACGGCACACCACCACGTAGCGGAGTCCTCCGCTCGTATTTGCCTTGTGCGCGACACAGTACGCGGCCAGTTCGGCGACGGTAGGATGCGCGTCGAGGACAGAATCTCCGACGATAACACCCAGGGCCTGTTCAACCTGTACGGCAAAAGCGTGTACCGAATCAGGATCCATATTGAACAGCTCTTTGTAGCGTGCGCCCGTCTTGATTGACTCCGGCGCAACGACCAGCATGCGAGCCAGAACGGCTACGATCTTCTGCTGGGCTTTTGCCACGTCGTTTGTCATATCCATGATCACGTCACCTTTCTGTGAATCATCCAAGCGCATACCCGTCACGGTACGTGTAGGACAGAAGCTCGTTAGCCTTCGGACAGTTGGTGAACTGCTCAGAGGCTGGATCCCATTCAAGGCGCTGCCCCATGCGGAGGGCGATGTTTGCGAGGTGGGCGAAACAGGTGGAACGGTGCCCGTCCTCAAGCGTGCAGAGCGGCGTACCGCGGTCCTTGACGCGGTCGAGGAAGTCACGGATCACGGCGGAAGTGCTGATGCCGTCGCTGCCGTCGTCAATCTGCGACTCCTTGGATGCGTAATGCTGCTCCTCAAAGAGCGGCTTCTTGGGGTTGCCGAACTCACGGCTCCTCTGCGGGAAAATGTCGTAACCGCGCTCGTTCGCGTAGATCGCGCCGTCGGATCCCTGAAGTTCGAGCTCGCGCGTGAAGATCGGACGCGCCGTGCCACCCTCGTAAATCATGAAGTGGATGAGCTTCTTGTCGGGGAACTCGAACGTTACTTCCATCGTGTCTGGGATGTCCCCGTCGTGGTCGAGGAAGTAATGTCCGCCCACGGCCGTGACGGCGCTCGGCGCGACCTCTCCCATCATCCAGCGCAGCGCGTCCAGGTAGTGTACACCCCAGTTGCCCATCTGGCTCGAGAAATCCCCGTGCCAGCGGAAGTAGTACGGCGCGGTAGTGTACTTGTACGGACGGAACGCGCGCGGTCCGAGCCACTTGTCCCAGTCAAATCCCTTCGGGGGCTGGCAGGGGGGGCATTTGCCAATGCCGTTCGGGAAGAGGTTGGATACGCGCGCGGCGCGGCCCACGCGGAAGGTGCCGTACTTCCCGCTGTCGATCTCGCCCTTAAGCTTGCGGTAGACGGCGCTGCCGCGCCGGTTGAGTCCCACGCACGCGATTTGTTTCGACGCCTTCTGGGCGTTCACCATGGCTCGACCTTCGGCTACGGTGACGGTGAGCGGCTTCTCGCAGTAGACGTCCTTGCCTGCCTTTATCGCTTCAATCGCGATGATAGCATGCCAGTGGTCGGGCGTAGCGATGCAGACCGCGTCCACGTTCTTGTCCTCGAGGAGGCGGCGATAGTCAGCATATAGCTTGCAGGTGCGCACCTTCACGGAATCGAGAATGCGCTTCTCGTCAGGCAACAGCGCTCCGTCCTTCCCCTTGAAGACCGGCAGACGGTCCTTCAGCCCCCAGTCGATGAACTTCGGGTCGAACGCGGACTCGTCGCGTTTGAGGAATGGCTCGTATACGTCGCAGAGGGCCGTGATCTCCACGTCCGACTGGCGCATGAAAAGGTGCAGCAGCTGCGTGCCGCGGTTGCCCACGCCGATGAAGCCCATGCGCACTTTCTGGTGAGCCGCGGCAGCACTCACAATTGCCGGCGCGGCCGTTGCCGCAGCGGCGCCGACCTTGATGAAATCACGTCTCTGCATCAAAAGAAACCGTTTCCGAAATTGAAACATATTGTGAGTATACCACACTTGCGCGCCGCCGTCCAGTCTGGTCTGAAAAAGTCTGGTCTAAAACCGCGCGCTACGAGCGAGTCAGTCGCCGGGTTGGAGTGTGGGATCAACGTCGACCGCGAGCGCGGCGTCGCCCGTGACGTTGCGCCGCCAGTAGGCGAGGCCAGCGATCATCGCAGCGTTGTCGCCGCAGTACTTCGGCTGTGCGAGGAGGAGCGGCACGCCCGCCGCCTGCGCGACTTCCGCGAGGCGCGCACGAAGGCGTCCGTTCAGCGACACACCGCCGCCCACCACGAGCGCCTTGTATTCGCGGCGTCTCAGCGCGCGCGCCGTACGGTTTGCAAGCGCACCAACAATCGCCTCCTGATAGCCCGCCACAATCCGCGCTTTCTCGGCGTCGTCCTTCGGCGGGTTCTTGCGCACGGAGTAGAGGAGCGCCGTCTTGAGGCCGGAGAAGGACACGCAGAGCTCCGCGTCGAGTCCAGCGAGCGCTGCCGTGCCGGGCCGCGGAGCGCCCTTCGGAAAGCGCGGCAGATCGTCCGTGAGCGGCACGTTCCGCGCCCAGCGGTCGATCACGGGCCCGCCCGGGTAGCCGAGGCCGAGCAGCTTCGCCGCCTTGTCGAACGCCTCTCCGGCCGCGTCGTCGAGCGTCTGGCCAATTATCTTGTATTCGCCGTAGGACGGCATGTCGATCCACGTGGTGTGTCCGCCCGAGACAGCAAGTCCCAGCGCGGGCATGTAGAATTCGGGCGATCCTACGGTCGCGCCGGAGCCCGCGTCAAAGAGGAACGGCGTGTGGAGGTGCGCCTCAATGTGATTCACGCCGATAAGCGGCACGCCGAGCGAGAGGGCAAGACCCTTCGCGGCGTTGAGGCCCACGAGAAGCGAGCTCGCGAGTCCGGGACCGTACGTCACGGCCACGGCGTCGATAGGCACGTCGCCCTTCATCGCCTCCTGCACGACACCGTGTATCTTCTCGATGTGCGCACGGCTCGCCACCTCCGGCACCACGCCGCCGTAGGGCTGGTGCAGGGGTATCTGCGTATACACGACGTTCGCGTGTACCTCGCGTCCGTCCTTAACCACTGCGCACGCCGTCTCGTCGCAGCTCGTCTCAATTCCCAAAATATTCATCTTCCCTCCACCTAAAAACTCCAAGCTCTAAGCTCCAAGCTCCAAGCTCTAAGCTACCAGAACTTCCACCAGGCCTTTTTCACCGGCTCCACGCCGCCCGTGTCCTTGTAAAACTCCTTCACCCGCTCCGAGCCAGCGACGTCCGGATCGGACATCATCTCGCGCCCCCTGTATTCAAGGATGTCGGGCAGGCTCCAGAACGTGCTGTACAGGAACTTGCCCTGCGTGGCGAGGTGAAGCACCACTACCTCGCCTGTCGGCATCACGGAGATGACCGGCGGCTTCACGCGGATGACGGGACCCAAGTCGGTTGTGCGCCACCGCCGTGTGGAGGTGCCCTCGTCGCGCGCCTTCATGAAAAGGTGCTCCACCTGGTCGCGTCCCCAGTGGACAAGCTCGAAGTTGCGGCGGAGGCCGTCGCGTTTCGAGAACATCTGGAGCGCGTTCGCGCAGTGGAGACCGGGCACCAAGTCGAAGCTTTTTAGCGAACTCTCGAAGCGCATGCCGCCGTGTACCAGTACGGCGCGGGCGAGATAGCGCGTGTTCTCGTCAAAGCGGAAGTGGTTCGCTAGGAACGTTTCCAGCTTCTGCCCCTCTCCCGAAAGCAGCGCGAACGGCGCCACGAACGGCTTGTCCGTAATGCGGTCGTACCGATGCTGGTCGTGCGCGCGGAACAGCTCCACGAAGAGACGGTCTGATGCGTCCGGCTTGCGGCAGTCGACCACGTCCGCAGAGGCGTTCGCGACGTCCACGACGGCGCGGATGCGTTCGCCCTCCACATACACGTCGTGGGTCATTATGAGCTGTACCGTGATCTCGGTAGGCAGCGCGGCGGCAGACGCCATCCGCACGAGGCAGGCGGCGAACAGCGGGAGGAGCATGGTTGTCGTTCTTTTCATGGTTGTTTCTCCTATACTCTGATCTTCATTCCGTCGTACGTAAGCCGTATCCGGCGCGGCAGGCGCGCCTCGAATTCGGCGTGCTTCACGTCGTGGCACATGTGGACGAAATATCCGCGCCGCGGCGCGATCTCGTCCATGTAGGCGAGCGCGCGGTCGAGCGTGAGGTGCGTGGGGTGCGGACGCGTATCGCGGAGGCAGTCCAGCACCGCAACATCCGCGCCGCGCATCTTCGCAAGCGTTTTCGCCGGGATATCGTAGCAGTCGCTCACGTAAGCCACGCGCTTTCCGTCATGCTCGAAGAGGTAGCCGTACGTTGGCGTGTTGCCATGCACGACGGGAAGCGGCGTCACCCGCACGTCGCCAAGGTGGAACGCGCGGGTGGCGCGGTGGAATTCTATCATCGGACGGTACAACCCCAGTTCGTTCGGTTTCGTTCCGATGTATGGAAAGATGCGGTGCATCGCGTCAATCGTCTCTGGGGAGGCATAGCAAGGCAGAACCGTCTTCCCATTTAGCGTGTTGAACCGACGCAGGTCATCGAATCCGGCAATGTGGTCCATGTGCACATGCGTGAGCAGACACGCACGCACGTCCAAGACCCCCAGCTCAAGACACGCAATGCGGAACTCGGGCGGCGCATCCACCACGAACGCCATTCCCGGCGTCTGCACGTAGAGTCCCGTGCGGCGGCGCCGGTCGCGCGGGTCGTCGGAAGTGCAAGTCGGGCACGTGCACCCGATCTGGGGCACGCCGACGGAAGTACCCGTCCCGAGGAATGTCAAGCGCAGGGCCATGGCGCATATTATACCATGTTTCGGCGCGAGAACTCGCAGCCACAGTAAGATTGCCTATAAAGGCCCAGCTCGGCAGCACGCCGGAGCGAGCGCAGGAAGCCGTCCTTCTTCTTGAAATCGACGGGTAGGAACTTCGGCGCGGCCGCCGCCGAACCGCCGCAGTCCTTTGCGGAAACGCCCCATGCGGCGTCCGCACCCGCCTCAAACACCATCGGGCTCACCTTGTGGGGTGAGACGGTAAGCGACGTAGTGAACGCCTCGTAGCCGTGTTCCGCCGCCCAAGCCGCCGCGCGCGCGAGGTTGTAGCGGAAACAGCGCGCGCACCGCGCGCCCTTCTCCGGCTCATCCTCAAAACCCTTCGCCACGTTCTCGTACCAGTCCGCGTGGTCGTAGGTATCAGCCACTAACTCCACGCCGTCGGCCTCGGCCAGCTTGCGCGCGTTGTCGAGCCGCTTCTCGAACTCCGCCTCCGTGTCGATGTTGGAGTTGGAGAAGAAGAGTGCGACCTCGTTGCCGAGGTCGCGCAGCGCGGGCACGCACGCGCTAGCGCACGGCCCGCAACACACATGTAACGCTACCTTCATCCAACCAGCCACAAACCACTAACCACTAGCCACTAACCACTAGGCACGATAATTCGGAGCTTCCTTCGTAATTGTGATGTCGTGCGGACGCGCCTCGCGGAGGCCCGCCGTCGTTATGCGGTAGAACTTGCCGCGCTCCTGCAGCTCGGTGATAGTCTTCGTGCCGCAGTAGCCGAGCGACGCGCGAAGGCCGCCGCAGAACTGCGTCATGATGGAGTGGACACGGCCCGAGTACGGCACCATACCCTCGATGCCCTGCGGCACGAGGTCGTCGTCCGCCTCGTTGTCCTGGAAGTAGCGCGCGCGCGAGCCCTTGCCGTTCTTGAGCGCGCCGAGCGAACCCATGCCACGGTACACTACATATTGGCGTCCGTTCTGGTATATCTTCTCGCCGGGGCTTTCCTCGGTGCCCGCGAGCACGCTGCCGAGCATCACGCTCGCCGCGCCAGCCGCGAGCGCCTTCGGCACGTCGCCGGAGAGCTTGATGCCGCCGTCCGCGATCACGGGAACGCCCGTGCCACGCAGCGCCTTCGCCGCATTGTAGACGGCCGTGAGCTGCGGGATGCCCACGCCGCACACGACGCGCGTGGTGCAGATCGAGCCAGGGCCGATGCCCACCTTAACGGCGTGCGCGCCCGCCTTCGCGAGCGCGACGGCCGCCTCGCCCGTCGCAATGTTGCCAGCGATCACGTCCACGTTCGGGAAGTGCTTCGTGATCCACGTGGTCATGTCCATGATGCCCTTCGTGTGGCCGTGCGCGGAATCGACCACCACCACGTCCACGCCCGCGTCGGCAAGCTTCTCCATGCGCACGTAGTCGCCCGTGCCGCCGGAGACGGACGCGGAGACGCGCAGACGGAACTTCTCGTCGCGGTTGATGGTGGAGTCCTTGTTCTCCACGATCTGCTGCACGTCCGTGAAGGAGTAGAGGCCCACGAGACGTCCCGCCTTGTCCACGAGCGGCAGCTTTCCGATCTTGTTGGCGCGCATGATCTCGTACGCCTTCTTGAGCGAGGTGCCAGGCTTCGCGGTGATGGTGGCGGCCGTCATCACCTCTGCGAGCTTCGCGGCAGTCATCGGCGCGTAGCGCATGTCCGAGCTCGTGATCATGCCCACGAGGCGCTCCTGGTCGTCGAGAACCGGGAAGCCATTGAACTTGAGGCCCATACGCTTCTTTTCGGCACGGAGGAAGCTGATGTCGTCGTTCG
The DNA here is from genome assembly GCA_902802945.1 of uncultured bacterium. Classification (GTDB taxonomy): domain Bacteria; phylum Verrucomicrobiota; class Kiritimatiellia; order RFP12; family UBA1067; genus RUG572. The sequence continues at coordinate 20,012 of CADCOC010000068.1, forward strand.
CGTGGAAGCAGACGGGCTTCGCGATGAGGCCGTTGAGGTAGTTCTTCACCTTGGCCACCTGCGCGGCCTGCTCGTCGTTCTCGAGGTTCTTGTGGATCACGCCGATGCCGCCGGCGAGCGCCATCGCGATCGCCATCGGCGCCTCGGTGACGGTGTCCATCGCTGCGGAGATGAACGGGATGTTCATCTTCTGGCGGCTCGTGAGCTGCGTCTCGAGCGACGTGTCGTCCGGAAGAAAATCCGCATACTGCGTGACGAGCGTCACGTCGTCGTAGGTGAGTCCCTCGTAGGGAAACGCCTTCATGAACGAGTCAAGATACTTGTTGATAGCCATTGTCTGCTCCTAGTCTGTGCTTTTTCCCGTATAGTTATACGCTTTTGTGCGGCCAAAGTCAAGCAGAAACAGCCAAAAAACGCCGATCCCCGACCATACCGACGTCGCCGCCGCCCAGTAGAACGGGCTGCCAGCCCGTTCACTTCGTCGTCCCCCCTCTCGAACCCTGTCCTCTTATTGTCGTACGCTTGTTGTACCCAACGCGCCGCGCGGTAGGGTCACGCGTCATGGGTGTCCAGTCCGCCCACGAAAACCCTTGCTTCAAAAAAACTATCGCAGTCCCTTGACGCCAATGTACAAGAAGTGGTACAATGCTTGCGTCCTTTTGACCAGGAAAGAGGTTTCCACATGCCAGTACTTGAACGAACAATGAAAACGATGCGCCTCGCGGATGACGTGGTGACATTCTCCACCTTCCGCAAGACAATGGCCGAATGCTTCAACCGCAACACCAAGACCCGGCGTCCGCTCCTCATCACGCAAAACGGCGTCGCTTCGAAAGTGGTCATTGACGTGGCCGACTTCGACAATATCCGCGAGACGCTTGAGCTCATGGACGATCTCTGGTCCGCCGAGGCCGAACTGGATCGCGGCGAGTTCACCACGCAGGAAGAGGAAATCCGCGAAGCTCATGCCGAGCGTGAGCGAATCAAGAGGAAGCTGGGGTTATGATCCGCTGGTCCAAGCGCGGAAAATTGCGCCGTATGCAATGCGTTCGCTACATCGCACAGGAGAGCGGCGATTGGCCCACAGCATGGAAATGGGAAGACGACGTATTCGATGCCGTTG
>CADCOC010000068.1:21168-86267 GCA_902802945.1 uncultured bacterium
CATCCGCCAGACCTTTCTCGGCGATTACCGCATCATCTATCGCGTAAAAGAGAACATTCCGGAAATCATCTCCATCCGCCACGGGCATTTCCTCATCCGCTCCCCGCGCTCGCTGTAACAAACCATCAACCCGCAGCGAGATGGTCGCGCTTGTCGGGGTGGCGGGCCTCCGCGCCCGCAACTGGGACAACGGGCATCTTGCCCGTTGCGGTAGGGCGCGATCACCGAGCGCGCCGCCCGGTGGGGCGAGCCCTCCGGGCGAGCCGCGCGCCCCCTACTGCACCTCCACCACCTTGAAGAACCGCATCGCCGCCTTCTCCTCCGCCGTCGCCACTTCAACCGACTTCCACTCGCCATTCAGCACATCAACAGCCCCGTTAAAGGGGTATTTTTAGGTTCTTTAAATAAAACCACCCCCTTAACTTGCCATTTCGCGGCAGATCTGCTATGGCTTCTACTTCGCCACAAATACCGACAACCGAATCAACTACGGGCCGGCGCTTGAGAATGTGGTCTACACCTACGCCCGTTCCCACGGCTATGCGGCAAGCATCGGGCGAATAGGTCCGCTTGAATGCGATTTCATTCTCCGCAAGGGCGATGCCGGATACGCCTACGTGCAGGCGTGCATGACCATGATGAACGACCGCAAAACCGAAGACCGAGAATACGCGCCGCTGGAGAAGATTCGCGACAACTATCCAAAGTACGTCCTCACGCGCAACGATCCCATCCAGCAGCGCAACGGCATCATACACGCAAACCTTCCGGAGTTCATGCGTGACGGCACCGCGTTCTGAACCACAGGCCAAACACGCCCCCCGTCGCGCCCGTTGCGGGATGGTCGCGCTTGTCGGGGTGGCGGGCGTCTCGCCCGCAGCTAGGCCAACGGGCGTCCCGCCCGTTGCGGGATGGTCGTGCTTGTCGGGGTGGCGGGCGTCCGCGCCCGCAACTGGGACAACGGGCATCTTGCCCGTTGCGGTAGGGCGCGATCACCGAGCGCGCCGCAAGGTGGGGCGAGCCCTCCGGGCGAGCCGCCCCCCTACTGCACCTCCACCACCACCTTGAAAAACCGCATCGCCGCCTTCTCCGCCACCGTCGCGCCTTCAACCGCTTTCTACTCACCGCCAACGTCACCACCACAAAATGCGAAAACAGGTCACCTGTTTTCGCACTCCCTTAATCCCCCCTTGACTATATGCACATAATCATGTACACTACTTGGCATCCAACAAGGAACACCAGCCATGCCGACAGCCAAAGTAAAAACCAGTACCTCCACGCATCCCCGCAAGCGCCCGTTTCACTGGACGCCGCGTCTCTCCGAGGACGTCATTTCCTTTTCCAAATGCCGCAACAACCTCGCCGCATGTCTGAAACGCGTAGGCGAGACGCATCGCCTCATCTTCATCACGCAGAACGGACGCCCAACTTCCTTCATTGGAAACATCGAAGACTGGGACGCATTCGTCGAGACGCAGGAATTGATGGCTGACGTGCGTGCGGCGGAAACGGAACTGGACGCCGGGCAAGGTATTCCTCACGCCGAGCTGAAGCGCCAAGTCGAAGTTGAAGGCGAAGCGATGCGCAGGGAACTCGGACTATGATCCGCTGGTCCCCGCGAGGTAAAAGACGGCTTCTCGGCTGTATGCGGTATATCGCCGAGCAAAGCCAGGACTGGCCGACCGTCATCAATTGGCGTAATCGTGTTTACGAAGCCGTCGAGCATCTTGAAGATTTTCCGGAGTCCGGAACGATCGTGCGCGAACTGAACCGTAAAGACATTCGCGAGGTCATTGTAGGCGACTACCGTGTCATCTACCGCGTCAAGCGTAGAACACCCGAAGTCATCTCCGTACGCCATGGCCACTTCCTGATCCGCTCCATCCTTTCACTGTAGTGTCAAAACAGGTCAGCAGACCTGTTTTGACACTATGACGGGGAGCGCCTATCGGGGTTGCGGGCGTCTCGCCCGCAACTGGGACAACGGGCGTCCCGCCCGTTGCGGGAGCTCCCCCTACTGCACCTCCACCACCACCTTGAAGAACCGCATCGCCGCCTTCTCCGCCGCCGCCGCCCCTTCAACCGACTTCCACTCGCCATTCAACGTCTCCGCCCCCTTCAGCACGGCCTGTATCTCCGCACCCGTCCAGCGGTTCACCTTCGGCTCCCACTCCACTTTCGGCTTACCATCCACCATCTCAATGGACACAATGCGGAAGTCGTCCGTCACATCCGCCGGATCAAGCCCCAACGCATAGCACTCCGCCGCCATATCTAGTCAATCATGCCTGTACTATCTTCGCAATAAACTCATTCGCCCAGACCACCGCTTCATCTACAGTATGGCAAATGTCTGAATTGTCTCTGACCGTACCAAGAGCCGCATCATACTTGGCATCCCATTCTTCTCCCTTCCTAATCACCGGCGGCCATGCCTGCTTTCGCCGATAATCAAAAAGCCTCACACACTTTGACTTTATATCCACAAAATCCAGCTGCGATTGTCTGCCAATCAGCATAAGGTCAATCAAGTCGTGCGCACGATCCGAACCCTCTTCAGAAAGCGCATGAAGCTTCTGGGCTATCTGGTACGACAGCTTCATCACACGAAGCGGTTGCGGGCGTGGAAACTGCATCTGCTCAAATGCATCGGCGAGTTCTTCCGGAAGGAATTCCTCGTATTCGTCGGCGTCGCCGATTTCATTGTGACCGATTTCAATGCGAATCGTCTGCCATGGACGCCCCATGTACTTGAGTTTTGCATCATACGGCCGCATCACATATTTGCCCGGAACGTCCTTCGGCTTCGCCGGCTCGACTTCGACCAGATCGGCCGTAAAACCATTCCATCCGACCGCAAGTGCGCGTTGAAGTCGGTCAACGTATTCGCCATGCTCCATGACGCGAGCCGTATCTACATCGCGCGTATACCGTGTTAGTCTGGAACCATAGCGGAACATCAGCGAGCTTCCGCCTTTTATGACTCCGTCTGGAAGCATCTGTCCAACGATGACATTCGCCAGTTGACGGGACAGGCGCACCGCATCGGCTCCCGCCGCTACTGTGTTGATCGCGCGAATCAGGTTCGTACATGTATTCGGACGTTTCATACATTAAACTCCTTTTTGATGCGCTCGTTGTCTGGTACGGAAAGCAGTCCCCTCCCACGCGCCTCCGTGATTGCCTGATGCAGTCGCTCAAGCATCAGACGCCCCTTGGCTTCTATCAACACCGACGCGAGGTTCTGGCAAGGGATGCCATTGAAATCATCCTTGTCTGCGTCCCCGCTTTTCTTCACCACTTCTATCCACTCTGGCAACGTACGCCTCACGCGCTTTGTCGTCGCAACGCAAATGCGCAGCGGATTCACCAACGCGAGATTATGCATCGCAAGCACGCTATCACCACAAATCCACGCACCATCGCCGACAAGCGCAACAGCCTCGGCGTAATGACAATACTCGCTGTATGGATAGTTTCGGAGCCGAAACACCCCCCTGCCCACCTTTTCAAGCCGCCCACTGTGAATCCACTCATGTACGTCCTTCAAAGCGGCACCAATCTTCACCGCTTGTGCAGCGGTGAAAATTCCATAGTTGTCTATGGCCAATTCGGATATTTCATCAAACTTAGACATGTCAATACAATCCCTATTTAGGGTATAATTTGCCATCGCGGATAATTCTACCATACGCGAATGGGGATTTCAAGCCCCAATGCGAAAACTCATAGGCTTGTCTAGGCTTGTCGGGGTGGCGGGCGTCTCGCCCGCAACTAGGCCAACGGGCATCTTGCCCGTTGCGGGATGGTCGCGCTTGTCGGGGTGGCGGGCCTCCGCGCCCGCAACTGGGACAACGGGCATCTTGCCCGTTGCGGTAGGGCGCAATCACCGAGCGCGCCGCCCGGTGGGGCGAGCCCTCCGGGCGAGCCGCACCCCTACTGCACCTCCACCACCACCTTGAAGAACCGCATCGCCGACTTCTCCGCCGCCGTCGCCCCTTCAACCGCCTTCCACTCACCATCCAGCGCCGCCGCGCCCTTCAACACGGCCTGTATCTCCGCGCCCGTCCAGCGGTTCACCTTCGGCTCCCACTCAACGTTCGGCTCACCATCCACAATCTCAATGGACACAATGCGGAAGTCATTCGTGGCAAGCGCCACTGTTTGAACTTTCGTGCAGATGCACAAAAGTTCAAAGCGACACTTGCAACACAAACAAAAAACTGATACACTATTTCCGTTTTGAACTTTCGTGCATGTGCACACAACTTCAAAGCAGGGCCAAGACGATGATCATCAAAAGAGATATTCTTCTAAACAAGCTTATCAAAGCGAAAAACCACAATCTTATCAAGATTCTGGTCGGAATGAGACGTTGCGGGAAGAGTTTTCTACTCTTCAATCTCTTCAAGCGCCATCTGCTTGACAGTGGTATTCCCTCGGATCATATCGTAGAAATCGACCTTGAATCCGATGACCTTCTTTTCTGCCGCGATGCAATCACCCTCGGCAAGGAAATCCGTGCACGCCTTCCTTCCGACAACGCCCCGTGTTTCGTCCTCATTGATGAGATTCAACATGCGGAACCTATACTGCCTGAAGGCACTGATCTCTCGCGCCTGCGCCCAGAAGACCGCAAAAAAGCCTACATCACCTTCTACCATGTTCTCAACGGACTTCTCAAGCGAGAGAACATCTCCACGTACGTCACCGGCTCCAACGCCGATCTGCTCTCGAAAGAGGTAGCCACGGAGTTCAGAGGACGCGGCGAAACCATCACGGTATCCCCGCTCTCGCTCGCAGAGTTCGCCGAAACGATGCCCAAGGCGCGGGATTTCTTCCAGGTCCGCGACGCCTATCTCACTTTCGGTGGACTCCCCGAATGCGCCCTCCTTGAAACCGAATCCGAAAAGCGGCGCTATCTCGACAATCTCAACGCGACCATCTATCTCCGCGACATCATCCAGCGATACAACCTCAAGAACGACGCCCTGCTTGAAATCGTGGCCGATACGGCCATGAGCAACATCGGCTGCCTCACCAATCCCACGAAACTCAGCAACGCAATCAACTCCACGGGCAAGTTTGTCTGCAACGAAACGACCGTTCGCAAATACCTCGGTTATCTTGAATCGGCCTTCCTCATCCAGAATGCGCGGCTCTTCGATTTGCGCGGGGACCGCTATCTCGACTACCCCTCCAAATACTATGCCGTCGATACCGGCATCCGCAATTCGCGTCTCAACTTCCGACAGGACGAAAACACGCACCTCATGGAGAACGTCATCTACAACGAACTCATCCGGCGCGACTACGCGGTGGACGTCGGCGCCGTGGAGATGTTCGCAACCGTCGACGGCAAGCGCTGCCGCAAGCGCTACGAAGTGGATTTCGTCGTCAACAAAGGCGACATGCGCTTTTACATCCAGTCCGCATGGAACATCCCGGACAATGAAAAGCGCGAGCAGGAAACCTTTTCTCTCCGCCACATCGGCGACAACTTCAGGAAGGTCGTCGTGACCGGCGACCCCTACGAAAAACCCTGGACTGACCGTAACGGCATCACCTTCATCGGCATCGTGCCGTTTCTCCTCGACCCCACCTCTCTGGAAACGCTCTGACCGACCACGCTGCCGCGCTTGTCGGGGTGGCGGGCCTCCGCGCCCGCAACTGGGACAACGGGCATCTTGCCCGTTGCGGGAGGGCCGCGCTTGTCGGGGTGGCGGGCCTCCGCGCCCGCAACTGGGACAACGGGCATCTTGCCCGTTGCGGTAGGGCGCGATCACCGAGCGCCACCGAGCGCGCCCCCTACTGCACCTCCACCACCACCTTGAAGAACCGCATCGCCGCCTTCTCCGCCGCCGTCGCCCCTTCAACCGACTTCCACGGCCCCTCCAACGTCACCGCGCCCTTTACAAGCACCCACACCCATCCCAACTTTTGAGATGTCCTACTAATGGGGATGGCATGACCGTCTTTCGTCGGCGTTGCCGAACAGGAATGCGTCGGGGATTGTGAACCTGTCTTGAAATCACAATGCTGGGGGGCCGCAAGGCGGAAGCCGAGGTTGTTGCTGTGGGGTGTTGTTGTTCCGATTGCCCGCCGTTCAGTTTCTGGAGTTGCTGTTCCATCTGCCGCCCCGGTTCACGCGGTTCGAGTTGCCAGCCTGACGTGTCGTTGCACACCTTCAAAGACCTTCAACGCAGAACCGCCATGTGCCCGCGTCGTAGGTCTTGGTGACGGGCACATTCCGGTACGAACGCAGGAAGGCATTCAGCATGCCTTCCGACGTCGCATCGGACTCGCTTGGCGGCACAAACGTCTTGAACTGGCTCATCGCTTACCTCGCGGACTCGCGTCAACCGAGCTTTCGCTCCGCGAACCCGCGTTCCGCGCTGGATGCTTTCGACCGCCGCTCGCCCTTGCCTGCTTTACCGGTCTAATCCTGTGAGGCCGCAAGGCGGAAGCCGCAGCCGTTGTTGCGGCTGCTGGAGTTGTAGCATTTGAAACGGGGCACCACCGCACAGTCAGAGTCAACGCTGTGCCAGCCGCCACCCTGGATCACGCGAAACTCCGAGTTGTCGGTCGAGTCCTCGCACCACTCAATTACGTTGCCGTGCATATCGTAGAGGCCAAAGGCATTCGGCTCCTTCTGCCCTACGGGATGCGTCTTTCCACCGCTGTTGGCACCATACCACGCCACCTTACCGAGCGTTTTTATCTCTATCTTAGTGCCATCTGCAAGTCGGCAATAATAGTCTTTGCGCAGGTAGGCGTCGTAATCATCTATCGATTTCGGGGGTTTTCCGCCCGCAAGGCAGGCGTAATCCCATTCCGCTTTCGTCGGAAGTCGGAACGTCAACCCTGACGCCTTCACCTCCGGTCGGGCATTCAACTTCTCAAGAAACACCTTGCAGTCATTCCAGGAAACATTCTCCACCGGATTATCATCGCCTTTAAAACGAGACGGATTATCACCCATGATTGCATACCACTGTTTCTGTGTAACCTCATATTTGCCTATCTTGAAGTTCTTGCCCGAAACGGCGACCATATCCTGGATGAGACGAGGAAGTACCTCTTTAGCGGCTTGTTCTTTTCGGGCAGCCTCTTCAGCCGCCTCTCGCTCCTTGCGTGCAGCCTCTTCTGCCGCCGCTCGCTCCTTGCGTGCAGCCTCTTCTGCCGCCGCTTTTTGGGCAGCCTCTCTTGCCGCCTTTTCCTCCCGCTCCCTACGTACAGCCTCTTCAGCCGCCGCTCTTTGGGCAGCCTCCACCGCTCTTTGGGCAGCCTCCGCGTCGGTCTTGTCTTTCTGCGCGGCCTCCGCTGTTGCACGAGGCACCTGTGCGGCGACCCCGCCGTTCTGAATGTTCAACCCCGTGCGTCCAATCTTGACAACAACGCCGTCAATTGTCTTGTGTTCGTATTCCCCCGTAGCATAATTCTTTTTCAGATCTCCCACCCGGTTCGCCACGGACTGGGCTAGTTCATCCAGCGTGTTCCCACCCTTTGTTATGCGCCTGACGCCCTTGAGGGAGAACCAAAGGCCACTGACGGCCTTTCCTGGTGCGGCATCCATCGAATATTCGCCGTCCTTCAGCCTGTAATACTCCGCGAGAGCGAGCGCGTCATGGCGCGACATCCCCGCGAAGAAGCCGCAGAAGTTGACGTTGAAGTCCTCCTCTGCGGATTTCTTCGCAAGCGCGAAGATTTCCTTTATATGCGCCGACGCTGACTCCTGTTCGCGCTTTTCGCGCGAACTGTCCAAATAGGCATCCGCGACGTTGGCCAGGTCGCGTACGGCCGACTGTGCGCACGCAGTGTACATGCCAGCCACAACGAGTGCAACGGCAACGATTTTTTTGATTCTTATAGACATTGTTTTCTCCTTTGAATTGATTTGATGATTATTCTTGCTGTTTCTATCGCCTCGGCCAGTCGAAGCTGACGCCACGAACGTACCCCTGTTCTTTTACCTGCCTGGAAATTTCCGTCCAGACACATCCAATCTCCTGAGCGGAGAGGGCAGTTGTCTTGATGTTCCGTAAGTTGTCATTGGTAAACACATCGCGCCCCACGGCCTTGTTGACGGCATCGACATCCAACGCGCATCTTGCGAAATTCTGTTGGTTGTCAAGTCCCGAATACAACCGTACCGGCGTAAACGAAAATAGGGCGTTCGCCTGATTACCGTTGCCAGAACATGTCATCCCTCTGTAGAATGTGAAGTTCTGATGTGCTGGCAAACGGTCCAAAGTCAACGTGCGGTATTCTGCGGAACAGTCGACGGTGTTGGTGTTGTCGGTCAAGTAATCCCGCCTCGTATCGACCACAAAAACAGTGTCGAGACAATAGGTGTCCTGTATCATGGACACAAATGCGACCAAAGAGCCCTGTTGCAAGTTACGTAACGTGCAACGCGGTCCTCTTTGGCGGCAATTGGAGTATTTAAACGTCCTGCCAAACACGCACGGATCCGTATTCTGGCTGCATGTGGCCGCATTGTTGCGGTTGTTGGTGTAAACGGGATAGACTACTTCATGCAGATAGTGTGCATTGACCAACCCATTCTGGCTCTCCAATCTCGTAGCCGTTGTACATCCTTCCCATTCCGTCCAGAACAAAAGATCGCCTTCCTGCAACACGCCGTGAGCGTCAACATAACGCCCGGCATGCTTCACAAGCCGACGATGATGCCTTCCTGTGTTCCAATGGACATCATATCTGCCATCAGGCCGCCTGTCCGAGTTGGTGTCCCGGACAGGGAACTCTGCCCCTGGATGGGGGAATTGTACTACGTGCATTCCTTTTTCCTCATTCTCCCACGCCTTTGTTTTATCAAGGCAAAACACTCTCGGCGCAGAAAAGAAGAGTGGCGTGCCTTACATTCTCACGTCTTGGTAGAGGCATCGCCAAACGCCCATCGAAAAACATGATCAGAAGACACGCCACATGGATGGTAATCCATCCACGTAGCGCAACCTTCATATCTCGCTTTTCGATTTTTACTTTTGGCGAAGTTTCTACTACCAAAGCGACAATACGCTGTTGCGTACGTTGCTGGGGGCCTTTCGGGCTTGCCCAGCTCCTCGGAGGGAGCGGCGGTCGCGGGGCGACCGCCCTACCGATGGTCCGAGGTTCTGCCTTACTTCCTTGGGTGATACGGCCCGCTCGGCGAGCGGGCCCTACCAGTTGGTCGCGACAAGCGCGACCTCTCCCGTGGTTTCGGGCCGGTGGCGGGTACTCGGTGCCGCTTCTCGCCGCGCAATCGCGTCACGAAAAGCCGTACCCGCCGATATCAAAGATCAAATTCCGCCTCGCCTTTGAGAGGCAAGACGGAAATAGTATGCCACATTCCCCCGCCCAACGCAAGCGGGGATTTTGGGAAATTGAAGTTTTGCGTACGGTGGGCGCAGAGGTTACAATTTGCCGTAACGGGTATGAGATGCGTCCGCGATATTGCGGCGCGGGGACCGATACACTTCGGTTCTGACTTTACGAACGGGAAAGGAACGTCATGCTGTAATCCCAAGTTGTTCCCTTAATCGTTTGCCAGACGCACGAGCCCGCTCTGCCACTTCATGCAGACTTTCGCCTACATACATGTTCTTTTCGCGCCACAAGGTATAATCCTCCGGCTCACGAATAGCAAGCGTTATGAAACGCTCTGCATTGACATTCCCAAAGGTGTCAACGAGCACCTGGAATCCCGTCGTCATCAATTCTCTATCTGTCAGAATTCTTTCGGTTGTAGCGGTCATGGATTCATCTCCTGTATAAACGTCAATGGATTAGCCATTCGCATTTTCTCTATAAGGCTTACCTTCTTGAGGATTCCCCTGTCCACAGTGAGAAACCAATCGCATTCTGCATGTTTCGCACTTGCAAGATGTATGGCATCAGAAGGCTTTACACCCAGTCCCATGAATACGCTGGCCTGTTGCTCGATCTCCTGAGTCGTGACGACGTATACATGTGCTCCTACTGCCCAAGGCACAATGCGCATCTTCCTTTCCCAGAACTTGCTTTCCTCCACCTCATTTGCCAACATGTCGCTCCAGACATACTCCACAGCTCCAGTCCGCATGAGCTGCTGGACAAACAGCTTCGCCTCCGTCTCAAGGCGCACCTTCAGTTGAGACTGATCATCAAACGGCCGGTTATAGCAGCAGTTGTCGAGATAAACCCTCATCGACCCTCCTTGCGGGCACAAGGACCAAAGACCCAAAGCTTTTCAGCTTTGTGCCGCCGCGCGATAGCGTATATCTCATATCGCTTCGCATTTATCTCGTCCAACATATACATCTTCCAATACCTTCCACACATATCGGCTACGGTTGCTCACCGTCTGACCCGCGCGGGTAATCTGTTTTCTCGCCTTTGAGAGGCAAGACGAAAATAGTATGCCACATTCCCCCGCCCAACGCAAGCGGGATTTTGGAAAATTGAAGTTTTGCGCGCGGAGGCGCAGGGGTTGACGAGAGACGCGAGACGAGAGACGCGAATGGAGACTAGAAGACGTTAGACGATTAGACGACGCAGCTTTGCCAATGTCTCATTGTCTCACGTCTCGGCGCGTCTCTCGTCTATCGTCTCACGTCCGCGCGTACACGCCCATTCCGCCAGCGGCGATCACGTGCGCGGCACGTCACATATCGCAATAGGTGAAATGGCGGGAATTTGGCGTGAGATTATGGTGCGGAACGTGGTTTTTGGGGGAATTGCGGCTCGCCCGGAGGGCTCGCCCCACCACGGCTCGGCGGGACGCCTCGCCCCACCACTGGCTCCCGCTGCGGCGGTCGCGGGGCGACCGCCGGGCGGCCCGCAATTCCGGCGCGCTCGGTGATCGCGCCCTACCATTCTGCCGCGACAAGCGCGGCCTCTTCCGCTGTTGGCCGGGCCACTATGACAGGGGGATTTTTGAGCCACAGCGAGGGGAATTACGAACCAGAGCGAGGGGATTTTTGAGCTACGCAGGGGGAATTTTTGAGCCACGTTGGGAGAGCGACCTCCCTACGATTAGGGAAAGACCTGCCTACGATTAGGGTTTGATGCCACTACAGCGAGGGCATGACCTCGCTTTTGGGCGTCCGTCACCAGTTACATGTGGTGAGGTCCTCAAGACGGTCGTAGTAGTTGCGGTAGAATCTCTCGGCCTTCGAGAGCATCTCCACGGCGTGTTCGGGATTGCGCTTGAGGAGGAGTTTGAAGCGGTTTTCCTCGGACGCCGTGGCCGCGAAGGACTTCGACGGCGGCTTGGAGTCGAGCTCGAGCGCGGAGAAGCCCTTCGCGCTGCGCGAGGGATCATAGCGGAAGAGCGGGAAGTGCCCCGTCTCCACGGCTGTCTTCTGCCGCTCGAAGCCCTGCGCCATGTCGATGCCGTGCGCCACGCAGTGCGAGTAGGCGATCACGAGCGCGGGGCCGTCGTAGGCGTCCGCCTCCGCAAGCGCCTTCGCAGCGGCCTGCGGGTTCGCGCCGAGCGAGATCTGCGCCACGTACACGTCGCGGTACGTGAGAATGATGCCGCCGAGGTTCTTTTTCATCGTGGGACGTCCCCCGGCGGCGAATTTCGCCACCGCGCCCATCGGCGTTGCCTTCGAGGCCTGGCCGCCGGTGTTGGAGTACACCTCGCTGTCGAGCACGAGCGCCTTGATGTTGCGTCCGCTCGCGAGCGCATGGTCAAGTCCGCCGAACCCGATGTCGTACGCCCAGCCGTCGCCGCCGATGAGCCACACGCTCTTGCGGATGAGCCAGTCGGCGTTGGCGAGCATCGAGACGGCGCGCGCGTCGGTGCGCCCGGCGAGCGACTTTTTGAGCTTCTCCACGGCAGCGCGCATGTCCTCCACGCCGCGCGGCGTCGCCTGGTCGATGCCGCTCACGCGTGCGGCAGCCTCGCGCACGGCGGCGGGCTCGTCGCGGTCGAGCATGAGCTTCGCCGCCTCGGCGCGCGCGCGTGCCTCGAGGTTGTCGCAGGTCACGCGCATGCCGAGTCCGTACTCGGCGTTGTCCTCGAAGAGCGAGTTGCCCCATGCGACGCCGCGTCCGTCCGCGCGCGTGCAGTACGGCGCGGTGGGCAGGTTGCCGGCGTACACGCTTGAGCAACCCGTCGCGTTCGCCACCACGAGGCGTTCGCCGCAGATCTGCGTGAGGAGGCGGATGTACGGTGCCTCGCCGCATCCGGCGCACGCGCCGCAGAACTCGAAGAGCGGCTTCTTGAGCTGCACGTCGTTGTAGTTCGACATGTCGAGCTTCGTGGCGTCCGCCTCCGGGATCGTGAGGAAGAACTTCCACATCGCGAGGTCGCGTTCGCGGTTCTTCTCCTCGTGCGGCTGCATCTCGAGCGCGCCGCGGGCGGCCGCCGGACAGTTCGCCACGCAGAGTCCGCACCCCGTGCAGTCCTCCGTGGAGCACTGCACCGTGAACTTTCCGCCGTGGCGACGGTAGGCGGGCGACTTCGCGTCCGCGCTGCGGAACCCGGCCGGCGCGCCCTCGAGCGCCTCTTCGCGGAACGCCTTAAGGCGCAAGGCCGCATGGGGACAGGCCCCAGCACAGCGTCCGCATTGCACGCACGCTGCGGGATTCCACACGGGCACGTCCGCCGCCACGCCGCGCTTCTCCCACTGCGTGGTCGCGACGGGCCACACGCCGTCCACGGGAATCTTCGAGACGGGCAGCTCGTCGCCCTTCTGCGCAATCATCTTCGCCGTCACCTCGCGCACGAACTCTGGCGCGGCGGGATCGACAACGGGCGGACGCGACGGCAGGTCCGTCACGGTCTCAGGCACGGGCACCTTGTGGATGCCGGCCGCCGCCGCCTCGATGCAGGCGATGTTCTTGCGCACCACGGCGTCGCCCTTCGAGGCATACGTCTCCTCGGCGGCGGCCTTGAGGTAACTGACCGCCTCGTCCGCCGGCAGGATGCCGGAAATGCGGAAGAACGCGGCCTGCATGACGGTGTTGATGCGCGTGCCCATGCCGTTCTCGCGGGCGATCTTCGCCGCGTCGATCACGTAGAAGTTGATCTTCTTCTCGACAATCTCCTTCGCCGTCTCGGCAGGCAGGTGCGCCCACGTCTCCAGCGGACCGTACGGCGAGGCGAGCAGGAACGTGGCCCCTTCGCGGGCGTTCGAGAGCATGTCGTACTTCTGGAGGAACGAGAAGTTGTGGCACGCGATGAAGAGCGGCGACTCGCAGAGGTACGGACTGAGAATCGGCGCGGGACCAAAACGGAGGTGCGACACGGTGAGGCCGCCCGCCTTCTTCGAGTCATAGACGAAGTAGCCCTGCGCGTAGAAATCGGTGTGCGCGCCGATGATCTTGATCGAGTTCTTGTTCGCGCCCACCGTGCCGTCGGAGCCGAGCCCCCAGAACACGCATTCGTGGCGGGCGGGGTGGACAATGTGGTAGCCCTTCGCGGGTGGGAGCGAGCGGCCCGTCACGTCGTCGTCCACGCCAAGCGCGTAGCCGTCGAGCGGTGCCTTCGCGTCCATGTTGTCGAACGCGGCCTTCACGTGGCCCGGGGCAAACTCCTTGCCGCCGAGTCCGTAGCGCGCGGCGAAGATCGCCGGACGCTTGAACTTCGCTGTTCCCGTGCGACACGCGCGATCCACCGCGCCGAGCACGTCGAGGTAGAGCGGCTCGCCCTCGCTGCCGCACTCCTTCGTGCGGTCAAGGACGGTGATCGCGCGCACGGTCGCCGGCAGCGCGGCAACGAGGGCGGAGGCGTCGAAAGGACGGTACAGCCGCACCGTCACCACACCCACCTTCTCGCCCGCCTGCACAAGCGCGTCCACGGTCTCGCGGACGGTCTCGGAGCCAGACCCCATCACCACGATCACGCGCTCGGCGTCCGGCGCGCCGTGGTAGTCGAAGAGGTGGTAGGCGCGGCCGGTGAGTTCGGCGAAATGGTCCATCGTGCGCTGCACGATGCCGGGCAGTTCGTCGTAGAAGCGGTTGGACGCCTCGCGCCCCTGGAAATACACGTCCGAGTTCTGCACGGTGCCGCGGATGATCGGATGTTCGGGGGAAAGACCGCGCGCGCGCTGTTCGGAGACGAAGCGGTCGTCGATCATCGCGCGGATCGTCGCCGTGTCCACCTGGTCGATTTTCTGCACTTCGTGGGACGTGCGAAAACCGTCGAAGAAATGCATGAACGGCACACGCGACTCGAGCGTCGCCGCGTGGGAGATGAGCGCGAGGTCCTGCGCCTCCTGCACGCCCGAGGAGGCGACCATCGCGATGCCCGTCTGGCGACACGCCATGACGTCCGAGTGGTCGCCGAAGATGCACGTGCCGTGTACGGCGAGTGCGCGGGCGGCCACGTGGAAGACGGCCGGGAGCAGCTCGCCCGCCACGCGGTAGAGGTTCGGGATCATCAGCAGAAGACCCTGCGACGAAGTGAACGTGCTCGCCACCGCGCCGGCGGAAACCGCACCGTGTACGGCGCCTGCCGCGCCGCCCTCGCTCTGCATCTCAACCACTTCAGGAACCGCGCCCCAAATGTTCGGACGTTTCGTCGCCATGTATTCGTCGGCCTTCTCGCCCATTGGGGACGAGGGGGTGATGGGATAGATAAACGCCACGTCGCTGCATGAGTATGCAACGCGTGCGACAGCCAGGTTGGCGTCGGTCATGGTTTTCATGTCTGTCTCGGTCTTTCTACCGCCCTTGAAATAGGCGGATTTCCGCTAAAAGCGAATATTATATAAAAAAAGACCCTCGCGTTCAAGCGCGGGATTCAGCAAATGTGGTATAATGGGGCGCATGAGAAAAAACGAACGAAAGAGTGGCCAAAATGACGCTTGACGATGTCCCCAAGGTGAACAGCCTTCTAAAGAAGGAATTCAAGGCGCACGCCGCGCCCATCATCGAGCTTATCGAGGCGCAGACACATGACCCCTTCTGCGTCCTCGTGGGGACAATCCTCTCAGCCCGCACGAAGGACCAGTGTACGGCCGGGGCCGTGAAGCGTCTCTTCTCGCGCATGGGCGGCACGGCCACGCCCGACGCACTGGAGGCAATCCCCGTACCTGAACTTGAGAAGCTCATTTTCCCCGTCGGTTTCTACCACGACAAGGCCCGTCACCTGCACGCCCTGCCGAAGGTCCTGCGCGAGCGCTTCGGCGGAGTGCTGCCGCACACGGTTGAGGAACTTTGCGAGCTGCCAGGCGTGGGACGCAAGACGGCTAATCTCACCGTCGCCGTGGGCTTCAACCTACCGGCCATCTGCGTAGACGTGCACGTCCACCGCATCACGAACCGGCTCGGCTTAATTCGCACTAAAACGCCGCTCGAAACTGAAATGGAACTGCGCAGGATTCTCCCCGTCCGCTACTGGAAGACGTGGAACTCGCACCTAGTATCGTTCGGACAGACACGTTGCTTCCCGCGCAACCCCGACTGCCAAGGCTGCCCGATACGCCCGTTCTGCCCAAGCTGCACCGTCAGTCCAGGTTCCTCAGGAAGCAATGCTTCCAACGATACCGGCGCCGTGGGTGATCACGTCAAGCGCGATTTTAGCCGCCTGCACGAGGCAGGACACTGCCACACCGATTAGATTTCCCATTTCATTCCCTCCTTCGATCGTTGTCTGTCAAGTAGCAGGTGGGGTCCTCGCCCCAGATGTCGCCCGTCACGGCCTCGCCGCGCGCGCGGAAGTTGCCGCCGCAGAGGTCAAGCCAACGACACGTGCAGCAACGCCCCTTCACGAACTCCTTCTTGCGGCGGAGGAGATCGAGAAGCGAACCGGGCGGCGGGTTGCCCCAGATTTCCGAAAACGGTTTCTCCAGCACGTTGCCGACAGGATGGTTGCGCCAGAACTGGTCGGGGTAGACCGTTCCGTCCCACGAGATGCAGCCGATTCCCTCGCCTGACGAGTTGCCGCCGTTGAGCGTGAGCAACTCGAGCGCGGCGGCGGCGTTGTGATGGTTTTCCGCCTTCATCTTCAGATAGAGGGCGATGCCGTCACAGGGGTTATCCACCGTGAGCACCTCCACGGGGAAACCCGCGTCGAAGCAGACCTTCGTCTCGGCGACGATCGTATCCAGCGCGGCGCGCGCCTCGGCGTGGTCGAGGTCGGTGGCGGCGATTTCCTGTCCGCGTCCCGTATAGACGAGGTGGTAGAGGCAGATGCGCGGCACGCGTTCGGCGCGCATGAGGTCGAAGATGGCGGGGATGGCGCGCACGTTGTCGCGCGTCATCGTCACGCGCAGGCCCACCTTCACGCCGCGGTCGCGTAGGCGGCGGATGGCGGCGAGCGACAGCTGGTACGCGCCGGGGTGACGGCGGAACGTGTCGTGGATTGTCTCCGTGCCGTCGATGGAGATGCCCACGTAGGCGACGCCAAGGTCGCGGATCCAGTCCGCCCAGTCGTCGTCGATGAGCGTGCCGTTCGTGGAGAACGTGACCCGCAGCCCGCGTTCCTTCGCGTGGGCGGCGAGCGTGCGGATGTCGGGGCGCGCGAACGGCTCGCCGCCGGAGAAGAGGAGCACTGGCACACCGAACGCCGCGAGGTCGTCGATCACGGCGAGCGCCTGCTCGGTCGTGAGCACCTCCTGCCGGCCCGACGTGGCGGCGTAGCAGTGCGAACAGGCGAGGTTGCACGCGGGCGTGCAGTTCCACACCACCACGGGACGCCGATGCGCGCCCGCGCGGTAGCGCAGGCGGTCCGACGCCTCGACCGTGCCGCAATATAGTTTTGATATGCCTACCATAATGTATGACGACTTCAATTATATCGCATTCGTCTGCGTCTGTCAAAGCGCACGCGGTTGTATTTTTTCCTTGAACCAGGCGAGCGCGCCGTCGTGATCGGAGAAGGCGCCGTCGAGCTGCGCCTCGAAACAGGCGTCCAGCCACACGCCAAATTGCGGAGAGGGCTTGTAGCCGAGAGCAATCAAGTCGCGCCCCATGAGAATGGGCTTCGGCGCGCTCGCGGCGATGCGCAGACGCTCCGCCGCCGCACCGAGCCACTTGAGGTCCTCGCCGCAGGAGGTCCCGCCCGCCTTTTCGGGGGGACGCCCCTCGTCGTCGGCGCGCGCCACGCGCAGGAGGCGGTCGATGCGCACCACCTTCATCGCGAGACGCCGGATCGCGGCGTCGCCCGCGTGCGCGCGCCAGAGCGAGAACGGCTGCATGTGGCACTGGACGAGCGGCGGCACCTCGCGCAGGATGCGCTCCTCATTCGTGAGCCGACGCAGAAAGGAAAGCGTGGGGGCGACGCCCGCCTCGTCGTGACCGAGACTGCGGATGTGTCCGGAACGCGGGTCGAGCGCCGTCGTAGCGGGCTTGCCGAAGTCATGGCAGAGCACGGCGAGTCCCACGATGAGGTCCTCGTCCGCATCGCCCGTCCGACGCCGCGCGAATGCGTCGAGGCACAGACAGGTGTGGTTCCACACGTCCCCTTCCGGATGC
Organism: uncultured bacterium; assembly: GCA_902802945.1. GTDB lineage: Bacteria > Verrucomicrobiota > Kiritimatiellia > RFP12 > UBA1067 > RUG572. Next base: position 38,581 of record CADCOC010000068.1, read on the forward strand.
CACTTTGGATCCTGCTTGCAGCCGATGAGACGCTGGAGCTCGGGGAAGTAGCGTACCCAACCCGTCGCACGTAGGAAGTCAAGTCCGCGCGCAATCTGGTTACCCTTCGTGAGCAGCTTGGCCCATTCCTCGAAGAGGCGCTCCGGCGGGAGATCCTCCATCGTAATCGTGCGGCACAACTCAATCGTCTCGGGCGCAGGGTGGAGGTCGAAGCGGGCGATGAACTGCATGCCGCGCAGAACGCGTAGCGGGTCTTCCACAAACTTCGGCGAGACGTGTCGCAGCGTGTGCGACGCCAGGTCTGCGCGTCCGCCGTAGGGGTCCTCGAACACGCCCGCAAGCGGGTCGTAGTACATGGCGTTGACGGTGAAGTCACGCCGGCTGGCCGCTTCGGGGACGGAGAGATTGGGATCGGAGTCGATCAGGAATCCCTTGTGTCCGATGCCGCGTTTGGACTCGCGCCGGGGCAACGAGACGTCGATGTCGAAATGGTGGAGCTTCAGGACGCCGAACGAGACGCCGCACGGATCAAACGCGAACTTCTCGCCGAGAATCTTCTGTAGACGCTCGGGATCGATGCCAAACACCTCGATGTCCACGTCCTTGACGCTCTTCGCGCCCAACAGCAGGTCGCGCACAGCGCCGCCCACCATCAAGGCACGGCCTCCGGCCTCCTTCACGAGACCGGCAACCGTCCGCACTGCCTCCAGCAGGTCCGGTTTGATCGCCGAAAAATCAAGCGCGTCCATTGTCAGTTTTGCGGAGCTTCACCCGCAGCGTATTCACGCAAGGCGGAAAGAGCCTCTTCCGCCGATGCGCAGCGCTTCCCTTCCTTCGGCACGCGCGACGTGCCGCCGCCCCAGCCGAGGACGAATCCGCCGCGCGAGACGAAGCGGTCGACGATCTTCTGCGGTCCCTTGGCGAGCTTCCCCTTGTCCGCGTGCGGGAACAGAAGCACATCGCAGTGGTCGAGGAGTCCCCTTCGGATGTCCTCGTCGTTCACGGGGAAGAGGTCCATCGAGGCGTCCCCGTCAATCGCGAGCAGCGTATTCGCGGTCTCCACGCCGATGGGGTACACGGCGTACGCGCCTACGGTCAGCGCACGACGGCGACGCGGACGGACAGGCAGCGTGATGTTGCGTCCCGTCACGTAGCGGAACGCGCCCTCCACGATCAGGCGGGAGTTCTCGAAGAACTCGGGATGGCACGAGATGACGAACACGCGCCCCTTGCCGTACGTCCCGCCGACAACCGCCGCGCGCCCGTACATTTCGGGCTGGTTGCCGTACTTGCCGGCATCGGTGCGGAACGTCCCCCACACCTCGAACGAGGCGTTCTCCACGAGCTGTGTGCTGGGTTCGAGGATGGGGCCGTGGCTATACTGGACAATGTACGTTCCCTTGTTGATCCCTAGTGCCTTCGCGCCCTTCCCGTTAAGCTCAATGGGAATGAGATAACGTCCCTTCGATCCGGATCTGTAGAACGGCATCACGCCGATTCCGCGCGAAGGATCGGGGGCTTCCTCCATCATCAGACAGCACCCGGCACACGTCCCCACGTAGCCGCCGCCGTTGCGGATGAAGTCCTTGACGCGCGCCGTTCCGTTCGTGCCGAGGTCGCGCTTGATTGCGGGAGAGCTCCCGCCGGGCATGACGAGAATGTCGAGTCCGTCAAGGCCGCCGTTGCGGATCATCTCGGAGTCAAGGACCTTGATATCAAGCTCCGGCGACGACTGTACGATGCGGAACCACTCAACGGCGCCGTTGCCGCTGATGCCGCGTCCGGCGTAGACGCCCGCCTTGACTGGTCTTTCAGCCGGAACCGGAAACTCCGCAGAAACGCAGCCAGACCACAACAGAACTGCTGCGGAAAAACAGATTCCCGCCTTAACCATCTTGATGCAATACTTCTTCATGTTTTTCTCCTAGGGCGGGAATTGTACCAAAAACACCCGAATCCGCGCAAGCGGCGGACACGGGAATTTGACGGCGCATGACAGCGCATCACTTGCCGCCGTGCTTCGGCTTGCGGGTCATCAGCTCGTCGATGACGCGGGCGACTTCGAACTTAGAGACCTTCTCGGTGATGCGGATGTGAGGACCGTTCTCGGCGTCGGGTGCCCATTCGTTATCGCCCTTGTTGCCGACCATGCGGAATGTCCCTCGCTCGAAATTGAAGTATGGATCGATGCCGCGAACGGCGACAAGCACGGCCGTCTCGTCCCATGCGGAGCGTCCACCCATCCCGTAGCAGCGCCGCAGCCACTTGGCGGAGTCCTTGCGTATCTCCTCGCGCGACGGAATATTGCCGGCAAAAACATCCTTCACGGGATTTCGTTGTCCTTCCATCTCGGCGACGGCGCGTCCGGCGAAGCAGTCGCGTCCGTACTTCGCGTCGGAGAACACGATGGGCGTGGGCCAGTTCGCGAACGCGATGCGCGACGACTCGTGGTCCCACTTTGCGTTGTACTCCTGCCCGAACGGATACTGGCACGCCATCGCGACCCAGAGTTTCACCTTTTTCGCAACGAGCGCCTTGCCGTCAAGCGGCGAGATCGCGTCCGGCTTCGTCTCGAGCAAACGGCGCATATTGGTAGTGAAACCGACGGAGCAGATGACGACGCTCTTGTCCGGCTGCGCGGCGAGGACGCGGCGGTAGGTCTCGTTCGCGTCCGGCGCGTCGTCCGCGTCGGCGTGGCGGTACCAGCCGGGATAGTCTGCGAGCAGCTTGCGGTACTTGTAGTGTCCGCCGTCGTTGCCTTTCTTCTCGCCGAGCGGGGCGGAGGGGCAGACCTTCTCCTTCGCGCCGGCCCTGTCGCCCATGACGCCCATGCCCTTGGGGGAGCCGACGGGGAGGTCGGGGCGTCCGTAGTAGTGGTTGATCACCTCGATCGCGCCCACGGAGGCATTTCCGCGCGTCGAGCTGATCGTGGCGAGGATCTCGCACTCCCCCGCGTCCGCAAGCGCGTGCAAACACGCGAGCGCGCCCACGTCGTCGAAGTCGGTGATCATGTCGGTGTCGAAGATGATTTTGTGGTTCGTGGCTCGTGGTTCGCGGTTCGCATTGGCGTATGCGATGGCTGAGAGCGCGAACATCGCGCACGATATGAGAGCTGTTGTCTTTTTCATAAACTGCCTCCTTTTTTAGGGCGGTGAAAATGATATCATTTCCGACGCGTGGAAATCAACCCTTACGCAAAAAACCTGCCTTTGCAGGTTATTCGGCGGGGTGATTTGCCACCCTGACCTGTCCAAGCCTGTTCGCCTTGAGGGCTTCGTTCCACATGCCTTCGTTGGCCAGGCGGACCGGACGGCGGGGGATTCCGCCAGGCTTCTCGTCTTTCAGCGGGGCAGAGACGCGGAGAAGGAAATCGTAGGTACCCGGCTCCAGGTCCTTCGGCACGGTGAACTCCATCACGATGTTCTTCCGCTTCCCGCCCTCCAGCGAAGAGAAGTTACCGCGCGTGAACGCAACGCTTGCCGTGTTCGTGGCGGTTTGCGACGCAAGGACAACCTCCGCGCGCGACGGCAGAAGAAGCTTCCCGAACCCGGTGTTCTCCACTGCAAGCGCGATCCGGACGTTCTTCCCGGGCGCGAGCTCCTCTGGCAGCCGCGCATCGCGCACCACGAAGCGCCACCCCATGTGGTCCATCATGAACTTGAGGAGGTCGGCACCTTCGTATTCGTGCAGGTCGGGCATCCCATCGAAGCGGAACCTCTCCACCTCGAACTTCTTCTCCGCGATGAACGCGCAGAGCGGATGCTTCCTGTCGCCGACGTTGCGCAGGTAGTTGAGATGCGTCTCGTACCAGTCCTTGACGATGTTCCACTTCGCGGTGTCGAAGAGGTCTGCGCATTTCTCGCGGTTCTTGTCGAGCCAGGACCGGCCGACGTAAGCGAGCTCGCCGCCGTAGGGATGGTCGCCGCACGCGCCGAGAAGCCGGCATCCCTTCTCGCGCCCCCATTCGCCGGACCATGTGCCGTAGTCCCACCACGTGCCGAGGTAGCCGTCGTTGAACATGCCGAAGCGGCGAAGCTCCCTGTCCTGGAAAGGAAGCATCGCAAGCAGTCCGTCGGACTTCGTCCCCGCGTACGAGGCTATGCAGTGGGCCGTGCGCACGAGGATCGAGATGTCCGGCGAGAGGTTGTCGCAGTACGTCTTGAGGATGCGGTGCATGTACTCCTTCCGACAGTAGTCGGACGAGTGCATTTCCCCCCACGGGCCTGCGATGCCCGCCTCCACGCCCACGACGACGTCGTCGTAGTCCGCCATGATCCGCGAGAGTTCCCTGACGTGACCGAGCACGATGTCGAAGTCGCTCGGTTCGCATCCGGGCCTGTCGCTCCACGTATAGCCGAGGCGCACGATGAGCGAGCCGCCGTTCTGCCGCGTCTCCTCGAGATAGCGCCGGACGTCAGACTTCATCGCGTCCGTGAGCGGGATGTCCGCTCCGCCGACTCGGTTCGTCGGCACGGCGTGCTTGCCCTGGACGCGTCCGCCCGAGAACCTGCTCAGTTCCCAGAGTGAGGAGTTGTACGCCTTCGCGCCGCGCCACCTGGGCAGGCCATTCGGCTCGAAGACCTTCCAGCCCCCGGGGGCGTATCCGCGCGCGGGGCCGGTGAAGGTGTCGGTTCCGTCAACGAACTTGATGCCGGGCCGGGCCTGTCCCGACGCCGCGAGCGAGAGCACCGCGGCAATGGCGCAGAGACTTCTCATGCCAACGCTTATTCCGCAAGCATGAAATCATTTCCCACTGTGTTTCGGCGGGCGGGTCATGAGTTCGTCGATGACGCGGGCGACTTCGAACTTGGAGACCTTCTCGGTGATGCGGATATGCGGGCCGTTCTCGGCATCGGGTGCCCACTCGTTGTCGCCTTTGTTGCCGACCATGCGGAACGTTCCGCGTTCGGCGTTGAAATACGGCTCGATGCCGCGTACCGCCACAAGCACGGCCGTCTCGTCCCAGGCGGAGCGTCCGCCCATCCCGTAGCCGCGCCGCAGCCACTTGGCGGAATCCTTGCGAATCTCCTCGCGTGACGGGATGTTGCCCGAGAACACGTCCTTCACGGGGCATCTCTCGACCTTCATCTCGGCGACGGCGCGCCCGGCGAAGCAGTCCTTGCCGTACTTCGCGTCGGAGAACACGATGGGCGTGGGCCAGTTCGCGAACGCGATGCGCGACGACTCGTGGTCCCACCTTGAGTTGTATTCCTGCCCGAACGGATACTGGCACGCCATCGCGACCCAGAGCTTCACCTTCTTCGCGACGAGCGTCTTGCCGTCAAGCGGCGAGATCGCGTCCGGCTTCGTCTCGAGCAGGCGGCGCATGTTGGTGGTGAAGCCGACGGAGCAGATGACGACGCTCTTGTCCGGCTGCGCGGCGAGGACGCGACGGTAGGTCTCGTTCGCGTCCGGCGCGTCGTCCGCGTCGGCATGGCGGTACCAGCCGGGATAGTCTGCGAGCAGCTTGCGGTACTTGTAGTGTCCGCCGTCGTTGCCTCTCTTCTCGCCGAGCGGGGCGGAGGGGTTGACCTTCTCCTTCGCACCGGCCCTGTCGCCCATGACGCCCATGCCCTTCGGCGAGCCGACAGGGAGGTCGGGTCGTCCGTAGTAGTGGTTGATCACCTCGATCGCGCCGACGGATGCATTTCCGCGCGTCGAGCTGATCGTGGCGAGGATCTCGCACTCCCCCGCGTCCGCGAGCGCATGCAAGCACGCGAGCGCGCCCACGTCGTCGAAGTCCGTGATCATGTCGGTGTCGAATATCACCTTGACCGGCGCGGCAGTTGCAGCCAGCGCAACCGCCACGCACGAGACCAGTACCTTTGCCTTTTTCATGACGTCCTCTCCTGACTTTTTTCTCATGGCGCGTACATCATACCATTTCCACGGGCCCAAAATCAACCCGTCGCAGCAAAAAGCTGCTTTAGCAGGTTTGCGTGAATGCAGATCACTCCGACGAAGCGCTGTTGAGCAAGACCACGGCCTTCGTGGCGGCCTCCACGGCGTCTGCGCGGCATTTGGGCAGGGGACGCGCTTCCGCCTCTTCGCAGGACACTCCGTGTTTCTTGAGTAGGTCTCGAACGTATTTGACTTTCACCGCGAAGTTCGATTCGGGCGCAACATGTCCGTGCAGTTTCAAGATCAACTGTGCCTTCAGCGTGGAAGACATGATTCCGCACACCCTACCCGAGGCGTCGAATACGGGTCCTCCGCTCGAACCGGGGCGGATGGGCGCCGTCACGGAGAACTCCTTCGTATCTCCCTGCATTCCCTCATGGGCGCTCACGACGCCCTCTCCGTACTTGATCGAGCGGCCAAGCGTTTTCGGGATCGGATAACCGAGCACCCAGACCTCCTCTGCAAGACGCGGGATCCCCCGCGCCACGGACAACGACACCGGGCTGCGCCATTTCGGGTCGGCCACCTCCAGCAGCGCCACGTCGTTCTTCGCGTCACGAACCAGAACTTCTCTCCTTCCTTTGCGCAGTGGGCACAGGTCACGAGATGGGTGGGCGTGACGAACCAGGCGGTCGCCGTGCTCTTGTTGACCTTCTTGACGAGAGGGTTGAGCAGCTCGAAATTGGACAAGGCTCGCGCGATCTCGTTACAGCCTTCAGTCGCATGCTTCTTCGCGGCGGCCACGCTCCCGGCCTGCACGCAGAAATCGACCAGCACGACCATGCCGCCTTCGGCGGGAATTGCAGACAGATGGCGCCAGGCGCGTTTCTTCTCGCTCGTCAAGTCCGCCGCCACGACCATGACGTTTCCGAGAGCCATGACACAGTGGGCCTCTTCCTTCCAGTCCCCGCCAACGGACATCTGCGCGCTTTCGGACGTCGATGGCGAAGTCGACCCGCCAGCCGTCGAATGACCGGGACCAGACCACGAGCGGATGGTCGTTCGTCTTGCAGGAGTAGCCGACGGGCCCCTTCTGCTTCACGCGCACGCCCTTCGCCAAGGGAACATCATGGCTCGAGAAGTGCGAATGTTCATTTTTCGTCCCCTTCTCGCAGTACCGAATCTCTCCGAATGAGGCGGAGGAAAGGACGACGGCAAACAAAATGACGAATAGTCTTTTCATCTTTACACCAGTTCTATGATCGGAAGTCGTTGAATGTTGCCAATGTGGAAATGTTGCCAATTCCAATGTTGCCAATTCCCAATTGGTATTGGACATTGGTATTGGCAACACTGGCAACATTTTCATACTTCCATAATTTCATATTTCCACATTTCCACAGTTCCACATTCAACATTGCCTCCTCACTTACTTTTTCCTGAAACTCTTGAGGTCTCACCGACCTTTTTCCCGTCGCCGTCGAGGATGAGCGCCGTGGGGAAGCCCCTGATGCCGTACTTTTTCGTCAGCTTTTCGTTTTCGGCTTTCGCGTGGTCTGAAAGCACCGCTTTGTTCTGCGGTGAATCGATGAACACGAGAACGTAGTCGTCCATCACGCCCGCCACAAAGAGCGGATCGGACAAGACTTCCTTCTCCAGCTTTTTGCACCAGTAGCACCAGTCGCTGCCGGAGAAGCAGGCGTAAACGAGCTTACCCTCGGCCTTCGCCTTGGCGAATGCCTCGTCGAGGTTGTCGGTGAAGCCGGCGGGCGTCGAAGTCGTATCGGTCTTCGGCGGCACCTTCTTCGCCGCGGCCTTCCGCGCCTTCTCTTCCGCTCCGCGTTTTACAAGGGCGGCCTTGCACTCCTTTTCGATCTTAGCGAGATAGCCATCAACGCCGCCTACCCAGCCGCCCCTGTCCAAAAGAGCCACGCGAGAGCCGTCGGGGTGGATGATCGCCATTTCCGGCGAAGAGAACGCCCCCTTTCGCACGGCATATTTGAATGCTGGCATGACATTGATGTGCGCAATCCATGATTGGCAGGGCTTGTAAAGCTCCGCCATATAGAAGACGTACGATTCGCCAGCCCTTTTCAGGAACTCCCTGGAACCCAGCACTTCATGGTCGAGAACTTTCATTGCCCTGCCTTCATCGCCTGGGCGCGAGTTGAGGAAGTAGGCGAGGACGAGCTTGCCATCTTTCTTCGCCTGGGCACACGCCGCCTTGAAGTCCTCCGTCCAGCCCGGCAGGAGCGAAAGCGACTTGGCGGGCGGAGGAGGCAGGGGCTCAAGCACCTTGAAACCGTCCGTCTTCTTCTCGCCGTCCTTCGCAAACAGGACATTGACCGGCGCGTCGCAGACATAGAAACCGCATTCATCGTCTTCTCCATAGCAAGAGAGCCTGACCGACTTAACCAACACACCGCCGTCGTATATGTCGCCAGACCCAAGGTAATCCTTTGCATCCAGATGGAGAATCCTTGGCACAACACCGATGCCGCTGTAGAGACCTGACCCGCTGGTCCCGAAATTGCAGCTGAATCCTTTCGGATCGCCGTTCTGTTCAAGGAAGATGCGCACGATCATGTTCGTCGGCACGTCATACTCCACACGAAACAGAGCAAGCTGCTTCTCAGACGGAACGACGACACGCGTTTCCGGCGGCAGGAACTTGGCCCCGCTCTTGCCCTCATACGTGTCATCCACCACGGCGATGCCCGTGACCTTGAGCTTGACGCCGTTCGCATCCGCCGCGTTCGCGGCGAAAGTCGCGCCTACCGCAACCGCCGCCGCAAGCAAGATGCGCCGTGCTGTATTTGTGAGTATTGCAGTGTCCATGATCATCTCCTTTTTTCAGTGTTCAGAATTAACGAACTCCTCGACGCCGCGGCGGAAAGCGGCGAAGTCGAGCTTGCATGGGTCTGTGCTACGGAAGCCGCGCACTGCGGCGCGGAAGCCGTAGGGGGCGGCCAGGCGCTTGACGGTCTCCGTCGCCTTTTTGCCGCGCTCGCCTTCCTGTTCGGAGAGGATTCGCATCTTCTCGGCTGCGACCACTCCTGCGCGAAGCGCGATGAGGCGCGCCGACAATTCGCCGCCCGGATAGATGAGGTAGATGTCCCCAGGGACCCAGCAGAATTCGGTTTTGTAGGAGGCATCGTCATACGGGTCCTTCGACCACGAATTCGCCGCCCAGCGGAGGAAACCGTCAAAGCCGATCATCACCGGATACGCGCCAAGCCAGTATCCCTCGTCCAGGTTGTTGAACATGAACGTATTGGGCGTCTTCGCAGAACCGCAGACGTAGAACGTCGTCTTGAAGCCCTTTTCGCGGCGCGGCTGGAGTTCGGATAGGAAGTTCGAGCGAAGGTGGATAAGGCCTAGGCAGAAGTTCTCGATCTGGATGCCGTCAAAGGCCGAGGGCTTCGTTTTGCCGCAGGCCGAGATCTTCAACCCCGGCGCCTTGGCTTGAATAAGAGTGGCAATCTTGCGGACGTCATCCGGGCTGCGCTCGTCCATCGCGATATAGGCATCCTCAAACCAGCCCTTCTCTTTGAGATGCTTGGCGAAATCCACGAGAAACGAGCCCCAGTAGTTCTCGAATTCCGTCGTTCCGGGAAGCATCTTGACGCGATGCTGCTCCCCGCTCTCGTCCTTCCATGTCATCATGTAGCGCCAGGGGCACATCGAATAGCAGGCGATGTCCGGCCCTATGCCGCACGTGCGGCCGAACGCCACGTATTCGTCGAAGATCTTGTAGTCGAATGCCCATGTCCCGTCGGATTTCTTGACCCTGCCGATCATGGTGCCGTAGCCGTCGTAGCACTGGTGGTTCCAGGGGAGATCGAGCAGCGTAACGGTCAGCGCTTTGCAACCGCAGTCGGCGAGTGCGCGGTAGATGGGCGCCATCTTCGCGTAGTGTTCCGACGAGAACGGCTCCACGCCAAAGTAGCGCGAAACCGCCCACGGGTGCTGCCACAGGTCGAGGAAGTATTTCCAGTCCTTCGCCGGCGGAAGCACGCGGTCGATGACCTTCAGTTCAAGAGGCCCCAAGTCGTACTTGCCCGGTTTTGCATCGGGACTGGCGACGACCTTGATCATCGTCGGCTTCGCCGCATCGCTTGGCTTCCATTCGCGGCAGACATCGGGGACGCTCGTCTTGCCGAGTATCTCGCGGTAATCCCTGCCCTTCGCGTTTTTCTTGAGTTCGGACATGCGATCGTACTTCACTTCGTCGAAGCGCAGAAGCGTCAGCGAAACTCCATTCCCCGCGCGTTGCGCAGAGAGGGCGACCGCCTTGTCCTGAAGCCTCTCCGGTATCGCGACATACGCCGTCTCTCCGCGCCAGACAGAAGCGCCGAATTCGGCGGCGTTCGCAAACGCGCAGGCCGCGCTTGCGGCGACAGCGGCAACGAGACATGCCTTTGCGAGTTTCACGTAGAGTGCTTTTTGTATTGCCATGCTTTTGCTCCTTTTTGTAAAAAGAATTACCAAAGCGCTTCGGTTGCACGGCGAAACCAAATTGGCAACGCGGCGTCCTGAAAGGCAATTTCAAACCCGTCGTCCCTCGACCAGTTGCCCAGATACAACATCTCCGGCCCGGAATTGTCGAAGAAGAACGCCCGATGGAGATGCGGCACTGCCGCAGGCAGATTCGCGAGCGAGCGGGCGTAACGGGCGGCGATCTTTGCGGGCGGGACATCGTGTCCGCCCCTGGCATAGCGTTCGGCGACCCGCCGGGCGTTCACCGCCGGGCTGTCTGTCGCCACGAAGTAGAGATAGTTGCGGAATCCGGCAGCGGCTGCCTTTTCCAGTGCCGCCACTTTCGACGGATGCGAGAAAACCGTCTCCTGCGAAAAACTGACTCCCCGATTTATGCATTCGTCTTGAATGAAGTTCACAAGCAGGGCGACCGTATATGAATTGACGGACTCCTCCGTGCGGAACCTCACGCAATCGGAGTCGACGTAAATCTCACCGGACGCGAACCGTGCCTTTTCGACCTCTGCATAGTCCGTTCCCGCGGCGTAAGCGGCGAGCGCGGTGCCTTCGATGGGAAACGGCGCGAGATGCGTATGCGTGCGCCGCACTTCGGCGAACACCTCGTCCGCATTGAGCCGCGTGTAGAAGTTCACGGCATAGTCGCGCTCAAGCCACCTTACGAGGGTGGACTTGCCGGAGCCGTTCGGCCCCGCGACCATTCTAAACCTCTTCGTCACGACTGCCGAGGCTCCTCTGGAAGCTCCTCCACCAGTTCCTCTCGACCATCCTCCCAGCGCAGCACGACGCGGCGCCCGACGAGAATGCAAATCGGTCGGCCCGCCGCCCATGTCTCGCGGACCGCCTCTGCGCTGCACTCGCGCGCCGCTTTCGCAAGCTTTCTGTCAAGTTCGGTCATTTGCTTTTTCCATCGCGGCATAGTATATCAAAAACCCACGCCCCTGCGCAGGATAAATTGAAAACTGAAGGGTAAAAATGTTTCGGCAAAACTAGAACAGAAGCTCGCGCACGTTGATGAGGGCGTTGAAATAGCCGGAAGCCTCGATTGTGGCGGAAAGGCGTCCATCGTAAACAAGTGCCGTACGGACGGAGATGCCTTTTGAAAGCGAAAGGGCATCAAGCTTCTCCTTCACCTCTTCCAGCACCTCTTCGCCTATCTCCTTGCGGCGCTTGACCTCCACAAGACAGCATGACTGCGCGGTCTGTATGAGAAGGTCCACCTGACATCCGCCCGTCTTCTCCTTTGCGCTGCCGCGCTTGACGAACGGCGCAGCCGATTCGATCAGCGCCCGCGACAGTCCGAGGCGTGGCAGGATTTCGCGGTAGTGGTTCACGACCAGGTTCTCAAATGCCAGGCCGAGAACAGCGTCGATCCCCTTCAGCTGGTCAAGCGACGTAAAGGCGTAGGAGCCAGCGTCGATGATGTCCTTGACCGGCTCGATGAACTTGAGATAGAACTTCGTGTAGTTGTCCATGAGCCGGTAACGACGTTCGCGCACGGGACGCCCCGTCTCCGGATTGCGGCCATGGTCTCGGGCGACGAGTCCGGCCTCGACCAGACGATCAAGCGCGGCGGACGTGTTACCGCCCTTGGGCAGTCCAAGCTTCGATGCGACCTCGGCTGAAGTCCGGGGACCGTCGGCAAGACATCGAAGCACCTGTCCCGTGAACGTCTGCTGCTCCGTGATCACGTCGAAGAACATGTCGTCGAAATCCTCGCGCAGAGGACTTTTCCGCGTAAAGCACATCCGACGGATGTTTTCGTTTGCCGACAGTGCGGGATTGATCTCCTCAAGATACCGAGGTACGCCGCCCGTCACGGAAAGGACGTCGAGGATGTCGCGGGAGGCCAGATTTTCGGCGGCAGCGCCCCAAAACTTGACACAATCCCTGAGCGGCAGTTCGCCGACGACGAAATCACCGCTTCGCCGTCCCAGATAGGCGCTGTTGTCGATGATGTTGTCCTTGATCCAGCTTGACACACTGCCGCAGAGAACGAGGATCAGCCGATCATGCTTTTTGAACATGGTATCCCAGGCAATCTTCAGAATGTCCGGGAAGTGCGGATCGTAATGCGCCATCCACGAGATCTCGTCAAGAAGGACAACGGTCCGCCCATCGTCTTTGATTTGGCCGGCAAGTGCCTCGAAAGCCTGCGCCCAGTTGTCGTAAGATTCGGCGGTGGCATCCGATTGCAACGACAGGAACATTGCAAAATTCTGAAGTTCGTCGGCATTCGTAAAACCGCGCTTGGGCTTGATGCCCTCAATGCGTATGAATCGCGCAGAAGACTTGCGCGCGAACTCGGCGACAAGTGTCGACTTGCCAATGCGCCGTCGTCCACGGCATGTGACAAGGGAGGAAACACGCTTGCCCCACAGGGACATCATGTCTTCCAAAATGTCTTCGCGGCCATAAAACATGTATTATCTTCCTTTTTGAAGTGCGAAGCGAGTATAACATAATCCCATGGTTACGGCAACGGAAATTATCCCCAATAACGTTTTTCTGCATATTGGGGATAAATTTCGGCCTCTTATTTTATCCCCAATGTACCATTTTGGTCTATTGGGGATAATTCATTCATTTGCCGTCACCCAACCGGGAACGCCGCCATCTTGGCGGCGCACTGGGCATCTTGCCCGCAACTGGGACAACGGGCATCTCGCCCGTTGACTACTTGACGTAAATATACGTGCCTTTGAACTTGACGTCGATGACGATGTTGCCGTCAGCATTGACCGAGATGCCCTTCACCCAGTCAGGATAGCCTTCGGCAAGCGAAACCGTGGCATCCGCGAAGTTGCCGCCGGACGTGAGCGCGTGCGGGCCACGGCGTCCGCGCTTGCCATCCGTCGACGTTATCTTGACAACAACATTCGTCGTCTCGCCTTCGTCAAACGTCACGGTCTTGTTCTCCAGATTCAGCACGGGGTCATCCTTGGTCGTGTAGTTGAAGCCGAGTGCCGCACCGTCCTTGAACGTCAGGTTGCCGCCAAGCGTGACCGTGCCCGACTGCGCGACCTGAAGAGTCGTGCCGCTGTTGACGGTAATCTCGCCAGTCGTCAGGCACTTGCCCGCGTTGATTGCTAGTGTCGCCGTGTTCGTCACCGTCACACCGCCTGAGTAGGCCGACTTGCCGCCGGTACCCACAGGAACGGAGTTGACGATGACCTTGCCCGTACCGGCAATGTAGAGTTTCCCGTTGTCTGCGAAGCCGCTGTCGAGCGTAATCGTATGCGGCAAGCTGTCGCCATAGCCGGTTGTATTCAGTTCATGATGATCAATGGAACTTCTGACAACGGTATTGACGGCGATGGTGAAGTCGTTGGTGTACGGGTGGATCCAGCAATCGTTCGCACTGTTGGCGAGGCACCAGATGTAGTTCTGCCCGGTTATGCCTGAAGGACCAATTGCCCACTTCTGTGTCGTCGCGTCCTTGGTGGAGTAAAGCGTTGAGTCAAGCACGATTCCGCCGGCTACGATATATCCGTCTCCGACGTTCAGGACGGGATGGACACTGCCTCCGGTTATCGTGAGGATTCCGTCCACGACAAACGTGCCGCCCGCATCAACCTTGTTGACGACTCCGTCACCATCCGCGTAGTTGATTGTCAGGTCACCGGCGACTACAACAGTCGAATCCGCAGCGACTGTGATTTTGCGGGTGTTGCTGAACGACGCCGCACGCATCTTGTCACCTGTGAAAGTGATGACACCAGAGCCCATCGTCACCGCGCCGAGCGTCGCGTCGATGTCGGCTTCGATCGTCGTCGCAACGTTGACCGCCGAGAAGTCCGCCGGATCGCCCGCGCCCGGCGCGACGTTGCCGAGCCAGTTGCCGGGCGTTGACATCTTGCCGTCGCCAGCGAAGCCCGTCCAGGCGAATCCCGTCGGGTTGCCGACCGTCAGAACAAGAGTATTCCCCTCCACGCTCCAGCTGTACGCAAGGTTGTCCGTCGTCGCGGGCACGAGCTTGTCCTGGACGTCCGCAACCGCGATGCCCGTCTTTTCGAGAATCCTGTACTTGCCCTGCGAGAAGTTGTTGTTCTTCGTGAGCGTCACAGTGCCGCTCGCGGGGAGCGTCATGGTCGTGACGGCGATCGGTACGACGCCGCTTCTGAACTCGTCAACGCGAAGTTCCGCGCCGGCCTCGAACGAAATATTGGCAAGCGCGACTTGGCCAGTACCTTTTGTCGTAAACTTCGCGCCATTCCTCACCGTAATTGCGCGCGCGACCGACAACCCATTATAGACATACGTCTCGCCCCCTTCGCATACGAGCGGAGAAGAGGACGTCTGGTTGCGACTGATGTGGAAGATTCCGCTGCCGACCTTGGTGATTGCGCCCAAGCCCTGCGGATCGGAGTTGAGATCGCCATTGTATCCGTTGGTATCCAGCACGAGGCCGCCCGCATCGATCGTGATCGGCTTGATGGCCGTCCCGCCTGCACCCATCGTCTCGAACGCGGGGGACGAGTACAACCAGTCCGTAGTACCGGCGCTCACAGTGTAGCGCACATTGTTGAGACGTATGGCGTTGAGCGGACGATCGTGATAGACCCTGAGAACCTTTGTCGTGATGATGCAGTTCTCGAAATCCGCCGTGTAGGAGCCCGCCGTGTTCGCGCCCACGACATTGTGCCCGATGGAAATGCCATAGGCAATGTAAATGACCGAATTCGTTGCGGCGAACACGCCCGTCGGGCAGAGGGGGTTCTTGTTATTTTCATCGTATCCAAAGCGGAAACTTCTGTTGTTCAATACGCGCAGCGTAGAATCGACGACGCGGAAGTACAGAGACGGGTCCAGATAGTCAGTGGAACCGCCCGGGGCATCGCGGCAGGTGAGCAAGTACGTCTCGCCGCCAAACTCCATGAGGCCGCCGTCCGTCACGTTGATGTTCAGCCGTCCTTCGAGCGAAGTCTGCATGATCCAGTTGTTCACGTTCTTCGTGGCCTTCACCGTGCCGCCTGCGATATTGATTGTCGCCTCCGTGACGGTGTTGAACGAATAGTGGTCGGCAAATTCCAGCGAAGCGCCCTTCGCGACCGTGAGTACGGACGGGGCGTTGTCCTTGTTGATGACCATATTGCCGCTGTTCGAGTGGACGATGTTCGTGAGCGTGACATTTGCGCCTTTCGCGATGAAGGCCTGAAGCTGCGCGTCGAACGTCTGCCCGGCATAGTCGAACGTCACGGGCTTCGCCGGGTCTGTGCCGAGCGTGAGGTTCGCGGGAACGACCGTCGCGCCGGACGCCATCTTGAGCGTTCCTTCCGAGACAGTCGTCTGCTCCGTACGCGAAGAGCCGAGCACGAGCGTGCCCGCGCCTGTCTTTACAAGTGCGTTGGTCGTGGGGGCCGAAATGGTTGCCGAGACGCCTGGGGCAACCGAGACAACCGGGACGGTGAGCGATGCGGAGCCATTGACCGTCGCATCGGCGGTGAAATCGGTCTTCGCAGGCGAAGCGTCAGCAGCGAGCGTCACCGTGGCGTTCGCGATGTTGAAGATGGCGTTGTTGCCGTCGGCCCACGTGGCGGCCGCGCCGCCCTTCGTCCAGGCGTCGGCATCGCCCCAGTTCGTCTGCGTACCATTCCACGTGTAGTCCTCGGCGACGATTGTCAAAACAAGATTACCTTCGACGACGGCGACTGCATTCGGGAGGACGAGGCTGCCAACCATCGGCTGGACGTTGAACACATCCGCGCTTGCGGCCGGGAAAAGCGTGAACGACGCGCCCGTCGCGGGAATCGCGGAGAAGTCGATGACGATGTTCGCCTTGTTTTCTGCCGTCGCCGTGGTCGTGACAGTCGCGGGGAGCGCATCGACGCCCGTCGCGTCGCCATTGAGGTAGATTGTCGAGCCCGCACCGAGCGCGAGCGAAGTAAAGCCACATGTCGCCGAAACCGCACCGTTCCGCCGCCCGCCACCGTGAACGCGCCCGCCGTATTCTCGACGGCGTTGATGGCGGCGGGGACATGGAAAGTTCTGCCACCGGTGTTGATTGTGCCGCCGTTGGCGTCAACCCGGACGTCAACCGTTGCGTCGATCAAGCCGTAATTAGAGGCATCGCCATTGACCTCGATACTGCCACCGTCCAGAATGACGGAGGCCGATGCGGCATTCTGGTTGGTTATGCGCCTCGTCTTGAACGTGCCGCCGTAGAGGTTCAGCGTGCTGGTCGAGCCGTTCTCGAGCCGCGTCCATTTGCCGGCAGGGACCAAGAACGTGCCGCTTCTCTGAATAACCGTCGCCGTACCGCTGCCAAGTCCAATCTTAAAATCGCCGGTCATCGTCCAGTCTCCACCGGTCTTGTCCACCGTGAACGTGTAGAGCATCATGTCGCCTTGACACGTGATGTTCGCGTTCGTGGCATAGAGGTCGCCCTTGAAGAAGTCGCATGTCTTGGTCGCCGTGATGTTGACGGGGCCGAGATAGCCGTTGGCGTCATTGTTCTGGTCGTCGAGAACAAGATGGCCAGTCATGTCATACTTGACGATTTCTTTCCCCAAAGTCGCATGACCGCCGATGGTCAAGTGCCGTGTTTTCAGGGTCACCGCATAAAAGCGAACGGAAGAGCCGGCCCCGGCGTAGCCAATGCAGATGGAATCCACGTCGTAGTCCTTGTTGTTGGATGGGGAGGAGTTGTCGAAGGTGTATTGGTTTTGCCCCTGGAAACGCCAATACCCTCTATCGGGGACGTCGTAAAAACACAATCCCGTATTGGAAGTCTCTGTGACATTGGCAGAAAGATAAATGAAATCTCTCTTATTCCCTGTCAGATTGCCCTTCTTGAAGTAACGTCGGCCTGAAGTACCGTTCCAGTTCCCTGAAGTCGCCCAATTGCTGTCTATGTTGCCCGTCCAATTTCTTGCCGCCTCGGCGGTCGTCGCCGCGCCGAGCGCGAGTACCACGGCAAGGAGGGAAACTACGGTTTTACCCCCCATGAGGATTTTGCCAGTTTTCGCTTTCATCGTTGTTTTCTCCTTTGTGGTTTATAAATTCATTGGACCTGCTCCTGCCAGTCGAGGAACTCCATCGGCGTCAATGCCTCTTCTGCCATGACACAATCCTTCCGCCAAGCCGCCCGTGCGCCCCAGCGCTGCACATTATACCACAAATCCGCGCCCGTGTGCGGAAGAAAATTGAAAGAGAGCTAGAAATTGAAGACGATAAGGTGAACCATGTAGACTGGCAGATACTCGATGCCGTTCTCGCTGAAATAAGAACTTGCCGTGACCACGTATCGTGTACCAAGCCGTTTTGAGTACGCCGCGATGAATCGGTCAAGCGAAACATGCTCGCGGAAACGGGAACTCTTGACCTCAATCGGACATATCTTTATTCCATTGCGAAAAAGAAAGTCAATTTCCATCGTCCGTTCCGGTCGTTGGGCGTCCTTTACTGAATGAAAAAGCAAATCAACGCCCTGTGCCGCCAATGCCTGTGCGACCGCGTTCTCAAAGAACATCCCCTCGTTGATTCCAAGATTGTCGTACAAGACGCCGCGAAGAAGCCGCCCGTCCACATCGCCCGTGCCGGACATCGCCTGCGTGAGAAGAAGTCCCGTGTCGTGTGAATAGCACTTGAACAACGAACTCTCAAGGCTCATTTCCAACCCGACATCAGGATTCGTGGAATTATACGCGATGTTGGCAACCATCGCGTCCGCAAGCCACAGGAAGGCGTTCTCGTACCGACGCATCCTGGCGTTGGACGAAATGTCGGACAGATGAAACTTTTTCTCCCTCGAATTGAGCGCCCCGGGAATGTTCCTGAACACGGCCCTCACCTTCGCCGCATAGCCCTTGGCGTATTTCCCGATGTCTTTTTGGTAGAGCTCAAGTATCTCGCGCTTTGCGAGTTCGGACGACTCCAGCTTGCGTTCCCGTCCCTCTAGGTACGCTTCCACGGACTGCGGCATGCCGCCAACGACCATATAGGCGCGATAGAGCTTCATCGCCTTTTCATGGAGATAATCCGGCAATGCCCTCCGTTCCGCGTATGCCTCGCGGATCTTTTCCTTGAGAACGCCTTCGCCGAGTGCATCGAGGAACTCCTCGAAGTCAAGGGGATAGAGTTTCTGCGAATGCTCCTCAGAGGGGATGACGATGTCTTCAACGTTCTCTTTTATGCCGAGAAGAGACCCAGTCTCAATGTAGTGGTATTTGCCAAACGCCATCAATGCCTTGATGGCCTCGCGCGCGGTCGGATATCGCTGGACTTCATCGAAAATAAAGCATGTACGTCCTGGTATCAATCGAACACCTTGAATCAGGGCAAGACGCCCAATCGTGTCTTCTATTGACGATTCTTCCTCGAATGCCCTCTTGCTTTCCTTCGTGATTTTATTCTTCAGCGAGAAATCAATGTACACAAATGTTTCATATTCATTCTTTGCAAAGCGCGTCACCAGATGCGTCTTGCCGACGCGCCTCGCCCCTTCGACCAAAAGTGCGTACCGGTCTGCCATCCGCTCCTTCCAGTCCAACATCTTCTGATAAAACTTTCTTTCAAATTCCATGTCTCACTTCTTTCTTTTCTGCCTAAAACGTCTACAATATACCATATTTAATGGCTCTGGTCAAGCACCACGAGGCAGTACATGTCACGAAATGGAATGTTCAATATAGCTGATTCGTCACGAAATGGAATGTTTTACATCGTCTATTTGTCACGACAATACCAGCTTCATATATCCATGCTTCTATATTTTCCAAAAATCTTTTTAGAAATCTGTCAAAACCGCCATGCGCTCTCCGTCAGGATGCGCGAGGCGAGACGCCTCATGACGGAAGATCGGCTCAGCATCAAGGAAGTTGCCGCCCGTACGGGATTCTCGTCACAGGCCTACTTCTCCGCCGCCTACCGCGCCTTCTACGGACACCCACCGTCCCAGTCCCGAAACACGAAACGCGCTTAACAGACGCCTATTGCCTTAGTCGCACGCACAATCGCATTGCCGACCAGATTCACTTGATTCCGTTTACGCTTAGCGGGCGTTGGCCCCGTAGCCGTCGGCCTTGGCGGACCACGCGCAGAGGAAGAGAACCATGCCGACTATCGCGAACGCCGCGATGGAGCAGAGCGCGACGCCCCATCCGAAACGTTCCTTGATAAGCGCAATGCCAATGCCGGAAACCGTCGTGGAAAGGTAGCCCATGATCCCAGCAAATCCGGTCGCAAGCGCGGCGGCCTCCTTCGTCGCCTGGTTCGCGACGATGATCCCGGTCAGCGCCTGCGGACCGTAGATGCAGAACCCGGCCCCCATCAGAAGGAGCGTCGCCTGCCATGCCGGAGCGCCTTCGGGGAGACTCCAGAATCCAAATGCGAAGAGCGCCGCGAAGAGCATGAAGAACACACCCGTGCGGCATCCGCGCCCCTTGAAGACCTTGTCCGTCACCCATCCGGCGCAGATCGTACCGACGACGGCGGCAAGCTCGAACGCGATGATCATGAGTCCGCCCTTGGCGACGGGGATTCCCTTCATCTGCTTGAGGAACGTGGGGCCCCAGTCGAGGAATCCGAACCGGACGACGTACACGAAGAAGTTTGCAAGCGCAACGAGCCAGATCACCCTGTTGCCGAACACGAGGCGCCTGCGCTCCGCCGCCGTCAGGCCATTCCCCGTTCCCCGTTCCCCATTCCCCGTTCCCCGCTCCCCATTCCCCACATCCAGCGGAGGCAATCCCGCCTCGACGGGCGTCTCCTTCACGCAGAGGAAGGTGAACACCGCCGCCGCCACCGCGAGCGCGGCGGGAACCCAGAAGCACCAGCGCCAGCCGAAGCCGAGCGCGAACAGCGCGGAGCAGAGCCCGAGCGCAAGCACCGCGCCCACGCTGTGGGAGGCGTTCCAGACCGACATCTTGGTCGCCAGTTCCTTCGGGTGTATCCAGTGCGCGAGCATCTTCGCGCACGGCGGGAAGCCCATGCCCTGCGCCCAGCCGTTCAGAATCCAGAAGAGCGCAAAGAGCAGCGTCAGACTGGAACAGCCGAAGAGGAAGTTGGTCGCGGCGGAAAGCGCAAGGCCCACGGCCATGAAGATGCGTCCGTTGAGCCTGTCGGCCCAGAAGCCGTTTATGAAGCGGCTCAGTCCGTAGAGGACTCCATGGACAGTCATGATGACCCCGAGCGCGTAAGTGGAGATGACGCCCTCCTCCAGCATGGCCGGCTGTGCCATCGAGAGGTTCTTGCGCGCGATGTAGAAGAATGCGTACGAGATCGCGCTGAACGCGATGAAACGCCACTGGGCCCTTATGAACTTCTTGTCCTTCATGTGGTTCCCTTTACGCTGCAATGCGTTTCAACCTTGTCGAACGTCTCCACGACAATCGCGGGCGGCGTTCCCTTGTAGGCGGCGAGGTCTTCGCGCGTCGTCTCGCCGGAGAGGACGCAGACGAAATCGACGCCCGCGTTGTCCGCGATTGCCTTGTCGGTGTAGAGCCTGTCCCCGACGACGGCAACCTCCTCGGGCGCGAACTGCTCGAGGACGGGCGCGAGGAGCGTGGGCGACGGCTTTCCGAAGACGTGGCTCGGTCTCATGCCGTTCGTGGTCTCGAGGAACTTCATCATCCCGCCGATGTCGGGGATGGGGCCGCGCTCGCTCGGGCAGCAGTTGTCGGGATGGGTGGCCACGAAATCGACGGGCGTCTGGTTCTTCGTCCGTATCGGACACATCGGCGAGGGCGGCACGTTCCTCATGTTCCAGAGGCCGGTCGCCTTCGCGAGCTTGTCGTACGTCAGCTCCTTGTCGTAGGTGAGCGCGATGAGCTCGTTCGCCTCGGGGTCGTAGTCCAGCGACACGCCCGCGTCCGACAGCCGTTCCGCCATGTGCGCCTTCACTTTTTCGCCCGCGATGAGATAGACCGACCTGTAGTCCTTCTCGCGGATGTACGCCTCCAGCGTGATGAGCGGCGTCAGGATCTGGTCTTCGGTCACGGGAATCGACGCGCCCGCGATCTTCTTCAGGTATTCCTCGGGACACTTCGACGTGTTGTTGGTGAGATAGAAGAACTTGAACCGCCCGCTCTTCGTGTTGTCGATGACGAACCTGACGGCGGACTCGATGGGATTCTGCCCCATGAAGAGCGTCCCGTCGAGGTCGCAGACAAACGCCTTCTTGCCCGCCAAGTTCCACGTTGTCCCATTACCACTCATTCTTTTGTATCCCAGATTCCGCCGGGGCCGAAGAGTTCGCCCAGCAGTTCGTCCATGAGCCCCAGTCTCTCCACGAGGTCGAGCCCGAAATAGCGGTTGCGCATGTAGGGAACGCCCCGGCACGTCTCGCGGAAGCGGTTGCGCGTCACGCCGATCTGTTCCGGTTCGACCGGTGCGCCGACGAGACGCAGGTTCTCCCGTACTTCGTCGAACGGCATGAGCTGCACCTTGAGGCGTTCCGAAAGTTCCGGCCAGACGCGCTTGAACGTCGAAAGCTCTTCGCGCAGCCTTTCCGGCGGCGAATACTTCTTTGACATCTCTTCCTCGGCGCGGCGGATGTGCGCGGGCCGGTCGCCGTAGATGGCGGGGAACGTCGCCTTCAGCGCGTCGAACGCGGACGGCCACGATGCGACCGCCTTCTCCACGTCGAGTCTGGAAAGGTCATGGCGGAGAAGGAACTCCAACGCCTTCGTCGAGAAGAGCGTGCCGATGCCGACCTTGAATCCATGCGAGACGGGCCTTCCGCCGAAGGAGAGGGATTCCATGTCCCAGTAGTGCGAAACTTGATGTTCCGTGCCGCTTGCCGGACGCGACGACCCCATCGCCTGCATCGCGAAGCCGCTCATGACAAGTCCCTCGCACAGCTTTCGCACCTCGCGTTCGTCGCCTGATGCGCACCCGGACGGATTGGATAGCGCCTCCCTCAACGACTCCTGCACGAGACGCCACGCGAGCGGATGAATCGCCTCCGATCCTATCGCGTCGGCAAGCATCCAGTCCGCCCCCGCCGGAATCTTCGCGATGAGGTCGGCGTAGCCGCTCGCCGTCATCTCGCGCGGGGCGGACGCGGCGACGGCGCTGTCGACAATGCAGCCGAACGGCGCCCTGCAGGAAAGCGTCTGCTTCATGCCGTCTTTCGTGATGGCCGCGCCGTAGGCCGTGTAGCCGTCCATCGACGCCGCCGTGCCGACGACCATGTACCGCTGGCCCAGTTCGTCCGACGCCCGCTTCGTCAGGTCGTTCAACGTCCCCGACCCGACCGCCACCGCGACAATCCGCCGTTCCCCATTCCCCGTTCCCCGTTCCCCCCTTATCGCCTCGCGCACCTCCTCGACCTTCGCGTATGTGGCGTGGAAGTCAGACCCGTCTGGATTCACCACGTATTCCGAGACCTCGACACCGGCTCCCTTGAGGCGGGAAGCCACGTTGTCGCCCGCAACGGACTTCGTGCGCGGGTCTTCGATCAGGATCGCCTTCGCGTCCGACGGGAATAGCTCGCGGAACATCGCCGCCGCGCCGTCCGCCGCGCCGGGGCCGACCACGCACGCCTTCGTGTCCGTCGCGTTCGCAAGAGCGTCTGCCATCATCGACGCTTCCCTCCCTTGTTCGACACGTCGCGGTTGCCGAGTTCCGGCAGAAGTTCAAAGAGCACAAGCGGATCATCCGTGGCGAAGTTGTCGAAGCCAAGCTTCCAGATCCTGCGCAGGGCGTCCTTGTTCGCGCCCTCGGTCCACGTGAACGCCTGCACGGTTATGCCGTTCGCGTGAAGCCGCCCGATGGCCCTGCGGATGCAGTCGGACGACGGACAGAACGGATCGGGAAGCGACAAGTCCGTGCGGATGTGAATCTGCACCTGGCTGATTCCCTTCCATCCCGTCGCCTCCATGCGGTCGAGCGTGCTTTCAAGGAACTTGTCGGCGCGCGCGACGGACTTCGGCGAGTTGTCCTTCGGCCACGTCCCGAGCCACACCATGCCGAATCCGCCCGGCACGACATTCTGCCACCGCGCCACCAGCTCGAACTTCGGCGACGTGTAGTAGATCTGCTTTTCCACGCCGTGCTTGCGCGCGAGTTCCGCCACGAGCTCCGGCGGCGCGCCCTTCTCGTCGAGGTAGAGAAGCCTGTCGGGACGTCCCGCCATCGCGGCGAGCACGGAGTCGATCGTCGTGATGCGCACGGACGAATACGATGGATCAAGATACGAGCCTATATCCACGTCCCGAATCTGCGCCCACTTGAGGTCCTTTATCTTCGCCGTCGCAAGGCTCTTGGGGATGCCGTGCCCAACGCGCTTGAGCGTCGCGTCGTGGAGGGCGATGGCGACGCCATCCTTGGTGAGCCGGGCGTCGGCCTCCGGCGCAACGCCGTGTCCCCAGCACCAGAGGAACGTCTCCAGCGCGTTATCGGGGCGCGTGTCGCGTCCGCCGCCGCGATGCACCTGGCACTTGAACAGTTCCGTTCCCTGCGGCGGCACGGCAGCGACGGCCGCGTTGCCACCGCTTGCGGAAAGGGCAAACGCCAATCCCGCAACTGCGGCGAATGTAATGTACGTTTTCATGTTCTTCAACTCACTTGATGATGATCATCAGACCACCATGTTTAACCGTACCATACACGATGCCGTCGCGTATGCTCGCCTTGCCCACAAGGCCACGCGGCAGGGCGGAGCCGTTGAGAGTGACGCGCCAGTGCGCACCCGCGAGCGCGTCTGCAGTCACCACCGGCACACACACGCGCACACTCTTCGGGTCGGCAAGGTCGCCCGTGTAGGGCACATCAAGCGTCACCACGCCGTCCGTCGGCAGTTCCGCCGCCGTCAGCGTGAGCGGGCGCGTCTGCCCCGGCGCAGTCGTGAAACCGCCGCCCGCCTCAATCGTGGCGCGCGCTACAGTGCCCGTGCCGCCCAAATAAGCCCCAGCCTGCACGATGACGTTCGTGGAGTTGAACGTGGCCGCGTCCACGAGCAGCGTGCCGCCGTTCACGCGCGTCGCCTCGGAGTAATATTTGTTCGCCGCCGTGCAGCAGTTCAGGCGCAGCGTTCCGGGACCGGTCTTCAGCAGACCCGTACGGAAGTAGGTGTTGGCGTAAAGGCTGTTAGACGAATTTCCGGCCCAACGCACCGCGGGCTTGAGGACCACGCCAATCGTCACGTCCGGCTCCGCGTTCTGCGTGATGTCCGCAACATGGAACTCCGTCTTGCCGTGCTGGTAGATCTTCTCCCCGTCGATTTCCTGATAGGAGTCGTTCTGCCAGCCAAGCGAGAAATAGCAGGTGCCGCCGACATTCTGCAGGTCGTAGGGGCGTGTGCCGTCGAAACGGACACGCTGTGCGAACACGAAAGTCCCGTAGGGCCCGATTTGCTCAGTGTCGTAGCCCGCTCCAGTGTTGGCGCCGTTGTAGTCGAGCGTGGCGTCGTACAGATCGAGAAACGGCATGGCGTTGACCTTTCCGCTCGTCTGCCGTATCGTTCCGTTGGTGACGGCGAGCGTGAAGTTGTTGACCGCGTTCGCCTGTCCGAACTGGTCGTTTTGGGTGATCCAGAGCGCTCCGCCGTTGACGGAAACGCTGAGGTCCGAGCTGGAAAGGTTTCCAATCGTCGATTTCTCCGGGCACTCGAAATTAGATTCAGTATTTGACAATGCGGTTGCCAGCTTGACGGTTCCCTCGACGATTTCAATGCGCCCCGTCGTGGTGCTGGAGGCGTTTGCCAGTTCGAGCATTCCAGGTCCCGTCTTGCGCATGTTGAAGGCGACGGCGCTATGCTTAGTGCCCCAATTGGGCGCATCGGCAATGCGCGCGTTGAACTTGAGGTCGGTCGTATCGTCGGCGGTGCCTTTCCCGCTGATCTCCGCGACGTAGCAGTCGGAAGCCGAACCATCGCGCTTCGCAAAGAAAAGCGTCGCGTTGTCGGTATTGGCGAAGGTGAGCGTGTTGGTGCCGATGACGGTGAGACCGCCGCCAAAGCCGAGTGTCGGCCACGCACCGGTGACGCCCGAGTAGGAAACCGTGGCGTTCTCAAGGATGAGCGGACCGAATCCGTTGGTCTTGTTCGCCGTCTGTTTCAGCGTCCCTCCGTTGACGTGTACCGTGACATTATTCTCGGCGTAGAACTGCCCCATCGTATCACTGGCCCCGAGATGCAGCGTCGCGCCGGGATGGACGGTAAACGTGTGCGGATAGCGTTGCGCGCCGAACACGCTGCTTCTGTCGGCCGCGTCGGTCGCATTTCCGGTATTCATAAAGAGCGTACCTTCCACAACGTCCACGTCGCCAGTATAGGTGGAGTTGTATGCGTGCGCCGTACCATCGCCGAGTTCGAGTGTACCTGCGCCCGTCTTACGGAAACCGGATGCGATGCCCGGATCGGTCGTGTTGCCGGACGACCAGATGATCGGCACACGAATGATGACGTCGGAGTTGTCGTTCCCCGTCATGTCAGGTACATCGATCACGCCCTGCCTCTGCGCCCCGAACTTGCCGATCGACATTCCCGAACTGTTGTTGATTCCTGAACCGGAAGCAGCGAATACGACTTGCCGATCTCCGGAAAAGTAGAGGTTGGCCATGCTGAACGAACCCCAGAAAGTCTTTGAATTCTGGGCACCGACGGTTCCGACAATGAGCGTACTGCCGCTTTTATAGTTGTTGAGTCCGCCGTGGAAATTCACGGTCGAGTTGTGGAGATAGACATCACCCGCGTTGAAACAGAAGTCCTTCGTAAGCTCCAGCGTGGAGTTGTAGCACTTGAGAGCGGCCTGGATCGGCGTCAAACTGCGCCCGCCGCCGCCGAAGGGGTTCTTGCCTTGAATGTTGAGCGTGGCGTTGGAGACCACGACGGAGCGCGGCACGCGCGGGTTGCCGAGCGACCCGGTGACGACGTCGCTGTTGTCATTATCGGACGGAAGAAAGATTTCGCCGCCCGCGAGCAACACGTCGCCCGTGAAGGTATGGTTGATGCCGGAGATCGTGAGGTTGCCCTCTTGGTACTTGCTGAAGGAGCCTGTTCCGGCGATAACGCCCGCCCCGGCGAGCGTGTAGTCCGTCGCATTGTCGAAGAGGATAGAACCCGGTGTCACCGTCGTGCCGCTGGGTATGGTCACGGTATAGGCGGAGGCGTTGTCGTTGAAGACGGCGTCATTGCCGTTCTGCCAGGTCTGCGACGCCACGCCGTCAATCGTCCAGTTGGCGTCGGCAACGTTCCAGTTGCCGCTGGCCGTTCCCTTCCAAATCGTGCCCGTCACGGGATCGTCGTAAACGGAGAGATCGACCACTGAAGGCGCTACGGAGAGCTGTGCCTCGCCAGCGAGCAACGAACAAGCGATCGGGCCGCCGCCCGCCTCGAAGTCGGTGGCGACGGCAGAATAGCGGATGATGCCCGTGACCGTATCGTAAACGCCTGCGCGTCCGCCCAGCATACAAGGCAGGTAATTGCAGGCGAGCATCGCATTGGTCGTGACGCTGAAACCGTAGAGGTAGGCGCCATTCGCAATATTCCTGACTTCCGTTCCGGTGTTATTTATTTTTACGTAATGCTGAACGAAGACGAAAAGGTTCGTGACGGAGGTGGCGGAGCAGGTCGTTGACCATTTTTTGTCGACGATCTGCGCACCCGTCACAAGGTTTGTGATGACGATGCGATGTTTCTCCTTCGCGCTCAGCGAAATTCTGACGCGATCTGTCGTGAAAGCCCCGGCCTCTTTCCAGTCGCCTTTGCCGTCCTTGCAGGCGGAGGCGAATTTGCCGCTGCCATTGATGTAGCAATCGAAGGAAAATCCCGCACTATCGTCATCACCAGAACTGATGCCGAAGAAACGTTGCTGCCGCGTGGCATTGGAATCGAATTTCGTGTCCATCACGGCAACGGAGGTTCCGTTCGGCTTGATGCCTGTGTCGATATACTGCGTGCCGGTCTGGCGCAACGACTCGATCAACGTGTCGTAGGGCGCCGCCGAGGATGTAAGGAACACGCGGCAGACCGTATAACCCGCGCCAGTCAAAAGCGGCGAGACGGGAATCGTCGCGGAAGTCGCGTCTGCCGCCACGTTGCAGCCGCGCTGGAGCGCGGCCCAATTCGCGAGCGTGTCACCCTTGTCCTCCGTGTCGTAGGCGATGTAGAGCGCGTGTTCGTCGCCGGGTTCGCCGGCCTCGAACGTGACGGCGAGGGACGACACGCCGTCACGTGGCGTGAGATGCCGGACGCCCGTGATCGAACGCGCCTCGACCGACATGGTCGCACCCATCACGACGACCGCGATGGCCAGCACGGCTGCGGCGAACGCGCGCCTCACACTGTAGTTTCTATCGATTCTACTCATTGGATTTCTCCTGGTTGGACTCTGTGGGGACACTCCCCTAAAAAGGGACACAAACATTATACCCGAAACCGCCCTTTGAACGTCTCGGAATTTATTGTAATTTTTCATTTCGACTTGCGTTTTTTCATGAGGCCTGTTATAATGCGCGCCCATGAAGAAAATGCGTAACGTGCTGCTGCTTCTCACACCGTCCAACCCCAGACGGCTCGAGGGCATTGCGCTTTTTGCCAGGAGCAGGTCGTGGCACCTCACGATTGCCGACCACCTGACGCACTCGCTGGACGGCTGGAGCGGCGACGGCGCGCTCGTCACCCTGCGCGACGACGCGGGGATGCTCTCATACGTGCGCAGGCTCCGCAGGCAGGGTGTCCGCATCGTTGACCTCAGCCTGTCTCGCCCCGACGTCAACTTACCCCGCGTCGCGGGCGACAACGCGGCGATCGGGCACATGGCGGCCGATCATCTCAGGTCGAAGCGGTATAAAAACGCGGCGTGGTTCTCGACGGGATGGGGACACCAGCACGAACTGCGCCATGCGGCGTTCTCCGAGGCGATGGAGGGCCACTGCGAAAAGTGGGCGTGGGCGCTCGCCTCGCGCAAGTCCGGCGCCGACAACTGGAACGCGCTCTCTCGCTGGCTGAAGGCGAAACTATGCAAGGCGCCGCGTCCTTTGGCCGTGTTCTGCTTCGACGACGCCGACGCCTCGCGTGTCGAGTCCGTCGCCATCGACGCGGGACTGTCGGTGCCGGGCGACGTGGCCGTGCTGGGCGTCGGCGACGACATGGTGATTTGCGAGAACCAGGCCGTGCCGATTTCATCCGTGAAGCATGACATCCATCGCATCGGCTACACGGGCGCGGCCCTTCTGGACCGGCTGATGAACGGGGGCGAGCCGCCGTCTGCGCCGATCCTCGTCAAGCCGAGCGGCGTTGCCGAGCGGGTGTCGACCGACACGCTGGCCATCTCGTCGGACACCGTCCGCCGGGTGCGTGACATCTTCACGGCCGACATGGCAAACCCACCGTCAACCGCGCAGCTTGCGGAACGCCTGGGCGTCTCACGCGCCATTCTGGACCGTTCCTTTGCGGATGACATCGGCCTGTCTCCTTCCAAGATGCTGATGCGCCTGAGGCTGGACGAGGCGAAGCGCCTGATGGCGACCACCGATCTCACGCTCGCCGAGGTCGCCGCGCGGCTTGGCTACTGCAACGCGGCGTACTTCACCAACATCTTCAGGGACTCGGAGGGCGTCGCCCCCAAGGAATGGCGCAAGCGCCAGCATACCAGATGACCGTGCCCTTCTCGGCACCTGCACGTCCGTTGCGTATGCTCCCTTTCCTCATCTCAACCTCAGCGTGACAAGGTTGTGGTCGGATACAGGTGCGCCTTGGTATATCTTCCGGCTGACGATGCGCTCGAACCCGCGATACAGGATGTAGTCGAACGTCGCGTCGGGGAATCCGTTCGTCCCGGGATGCGTGATTTTCTGGCTCTTTTTCAGGTCACGGAAACAGCTTCTGAAGTGTGCGCCGTAGAACGAGCGGATCGTCGCCTCGCTTACGTACTCCAGGTCGTCGTCGTTCGTGTTGAAGTCGCCGCCCACGACAACCTGGAGCTTTTTGTCCTCGTATTTTTCGCCCAACTGCCTTACGACGGCAAGGATCTGCGCGGCGGCGGCCTCCCTTTTGTGGATGTTCTTCTGGTTCTCGAACTCCGTGTTGTCACGGGCAAAGTTGCTTTTGAGGTGGATGCTGAAGCAGGCGATGCGCGCGTTAGGTCCGGCGTCGAGTAGCGCATACGCGAATCCGCGCGGAATCGACACTTCGGCGTTCGACCAGACGGCGTACCCCGATCTGAGAACTGGCAGCGTAGTGAAGATCGCCACCTGCTGCCAGAGCGGCACGCCACTGTTGTCCTGAAAGCAGCTTACTGCGGCAACATTCAACCCCTTCACGCCCGCAGCGGACACGAGGTTGGAACAGCATTCGGCGTCGCGCATCTCCTGGGCGAACATCACGATGTCGGCAGAAGACCGCCTTGTCTGGTCTGCAACGGCACCGGCAACGATTCGCGCTGCCTGAGTGAGCGTCGCAGACTCTTCATCGTCACCGCTCCTCAAATCTGCACGGCCTGAAGGGAACCACTTCATGTTCCAGGTCATGAACAGCACGTCGCCACGAACGCAACACGCCACAAGCATGACCATAAAAGCCACAAGCCACGTACGCATCCGTCAACCTCCGCAGTTCTTGCACGGCTTGCCGTCGTTTGGCCCACAGGCACGTCCCCTCACCTTGCGGTAGCTCCTGCACTTCGGGTTGTGTCTGATGTGCGACTTGGACGAAATCCAATACCCAGTGTCGGGGTCTTGAGGCACTGGCACCTCCACGGCATTTCCTTTGACCGGCACACCATCCGACGCAGCGGCTTTTCCACCCTTCCTTGCGACAAGTTCTCGTCGTAGCATCTGGTTCTCCCTACGCAGCGCCTCGTTCTCAATGCGCAGTGCCTCGTTCTCAGCCCTCAACGCGGCATGCGTTACTCTCTCGCCCATCACATGGCGGCTATTACCTTCCTGCGAGCAGACGCCAGACAGACATATCGCTACGACAAAAATACTAGCAATAACCTTCTTGCTCGAGCATCGTACAACTCTTCTCGTATAATCGGCAACCACCACCGTCAAAATCGACAACGAGGCTATCAGCGCATCCATAACATCCACGCCATTTCAAAGTGGTCGGGGCGAGAGGATTTGAACCTCCGACATTCTGCTCCCAAAGCAGACGCACTACCAGGCTGTGCAACGCCCCGAAAAAACTAGAACGACTTTCTCGAAGCCTCGTATTCCTCGATGCGCGAGGAAATGAGACCCGATACGTCGTTGCGCGCCGCGTTTACTCCCGCTTTCACGGCATAGTAGATCGCCTTGTGCGACGAACTACCGTGCGTGATGATCACAGCACCCGGCACCCCGAGGAGCGGCGCGCCCCCGTAGATGTCCGGATCCAGCTGGGCCTTCAGGCTCTTGAACGCCCCCTTCAACAAGACTGCGCCCAACACGCGGAAAATGCCGCGGAAGCACTCCCGCTTGAGGAAGTAGCTGACGGCATGCGCCAGCGACTCGCTCGTCTTCAGCACGACGTTCCCCACGAAACCATCGCACACCACCACGTCCGTCTGCCCCTGGAAGATGTCGTGCCCTTCCACGTTGCCGCGGAAGTCGATGCCCTGCACCTCCTTGAGAAGGCGGAACGTCTCTTTCGTCATCTCGTTGCCCTTGCAGTCCTCCGTGCCAATCGACAGGAGGCCGACAAGCGGCTTCGTGCGCTTCAGGACGCCCTGCGAGTAGACGCTGCCCATGATCGCGAACTGCACGAGCCAGTCGGCATGGCAGTCCATGTTCGCCCCGGCGTCGAGCAACAGCAGCGGACGGCGCGGTATGCGCGTGGGCAGGACCGTGGCGATCGCGGGACGCTGCACGCCCTTGATGCGACCGAGGTTGAGGATGGCGCTCGTTGCCACCGCGCCGGAATTGCCGGCCGAGACGAACGCGTCCGCCCGGCCCTCCTTCACGAGGCGCATCGCGACGTTGATCGAGCAGTCCTTCTTCTTGCGCACCGCAGTGACGGGACTTTCATCCATCTCCGCCACGTCTGGCGCGTGGATGACCTCCAGCGTACCCTTCTTCGTGGCCGTTGCGACTTCCTTGGGGTACTTGGCAAGCTCCACGTCGATTTGCTCCTTGACGCCGACGAGGAAGACCTTGACGTCCTCCAGGCCGGCAGCAGCCTCAACACCGCCCCGGACGATTTCGCCCGGCGCGTTGTCTCCGCCCATTGCATCAAGGGCAATGCGAGTCATAACACCTTACTTTACGGTGACTGAAAGAACCTTGCGGCCCTTGTACATGCCGCAGTTCGGGCAGACGCGGTGCGTCTGCTTCATGCCGCCGCACGACGGACACGTCTGGACGGAGGCGAGGATCGCCTTCTCCAGCTGGCCAACACGCTGGCGCTTGCGCATTTTCGACTTCTTGTGCTTAGGTGATGCCATGTTGCACTACTCTCTTTCTTTCTTTGCTCAATTTCCTGCTCCCGGCAGAAGCACGTCCAACGCGCCCCAACGGCCGTCACGCTCCTCATGCACGCACGCGCAGGGTCCCTCATTGAGGTTTTTCCCGCACGTCGGGCACACGCCGCGACAGTCCGCCCGACACACCGGGTATGTCGGTAGGGCGAGTATTATACTTTGTCTGAGTTCATCCGTCAAATCAACAATCTCAGTTTTTTCATCCGTCTCGAAACTCGCGAGGAAGTCAGGAACGGTCACGGTGAAGTCGAAATCGGACCCGCAACGCGAGCAAACGCCCTCAAAATCTTGCTCCAACACGCCGCGCGCAAGCAGCTCACGCCCCGCCAGCTGCACCGAGAGGCGGTAGCGTATGCCCGCGAAAGGACGCAGGAATTCATCGTGCAGGTCGAGCACGGCGTCGTCCAGCACGCCCTCGACCTCCTCGCCGTCCCGGTCGAGCCGGGCGACGTCGATGACCAGCGTCTTATCCATTCTTCACCCCTTGGTCTCCTCCAAACGCCGCTGAACGGCTGGCGTGACGAACGGCGAAGTGTCGCCGCCGTAGCGCGCGATCTCCCGCACGGTCGACGCCGTCACGTACGCCAGGTTCTCGCTCGGCATCATGAACAGCGTCTCGATCTCCGGCGCCATGCGCCGGTTCGTGAGCGCCATCTGGAACTCATACTCGAAATCGGAATACACGCGCACGCCGCGAATCACCACGCGCGCGCCGATCTTGCGGCAGAAATCAACGAGCAGTGTGTCAAGGATGTCTACCTCCACGTTCACCAGCCCCGCCCTCTCCACGTCCTCGCGGATCATGTCGATGCGATGCTGCGCGTCGAACAGCGCGCCCGTCTTCACGCTCGTCGCGGCCACCGCCACGACGAGACGATCATACAGGCTCGCCGCGCGCGTGATCAAGTCGAAATGACCGCGCGTCATCGGGTCGAACGTGCCCGGATAGACTGCTACCTTCTCTGCCATGGCGGATAGTATATCATATTTTTGAGCTTAGAGATTGGAACTTGTAGCTTGGACATCGCGAACTGCGGCGGCCACGTTCGCGAAGAGCGCGGGCAGTTTCTCGCACGAGGTGGTGGAGAACGCGAGGCGGATGAGTCCGGAAAGGACGATCGTGCCCGTGGAGTACTTTTCGATCAAGCGCCGGCGCACGGCCTCGGCATCCACGCCCTTCGGCTTCACGCACATGAAGTAGCCGCTGTTGAACGGCATCGGCTCGAAGAGGTCATGCCATTCCGGGTGGGCCGTCAGGAGTTTGCGTATGATGCGGTAGCGCTTCCGCAGCACGGCGTACTTCTCGCGTTTCTGCTTCGCGTAGGCAGGATCCGCATACGCCTTGAGCGCGAGGTTCTGCCCGATGGAGGACGCGTTCGAGATGCCGCTGCGCACATCGCCCGCAGCCTTCGCGGCGAGCGCCTGGAGCTGCTCGTCCGTCGCGCCCTTCCACGCGAATGAGATGAACCCCACGCGCAGGCCCCACACGTAGTCCTCCTTCGTGGTGCCGTCGAGCTTGACGGCGAGGACGTTCCGGTGCAGGTCGGCGAACTCGGCGAACAGCGACTCGGCATGGACGCCCTCCTCGTAGACGAGCCCGAAGTAGGCGTCGTCCAGCACGACGACGATCTTCTTGCCCTTCGCGGCCACGGCCTTCACCGTTGCAACGATGCGCTTCGCGTCCTCGAACGTGGCCGTGTAGCCCGTCGGGTTGTTCGGGAAGTTGAGAACGAGGATTTTCTTGTCGCCGGGGGCCAGGAGCGCGCGCTTCATTGCCGACACGTCGAACGCGCCCGCGCGGAACATGTTGAACGTGGAAAGCTTCGCACCGCACACTTCCTCGAAGATGAGCGAGTAGTTGTCCCAGTAGAGGTCCGGCGCCACCACCTCGTCGCCCGGACCGGCGAACAGCTCGCCCGCCACGCGTAGGCCGTGGGTGAGGGCGTTCGTCACCACCGGTAGGGAATACCGCTTCCCGCGCAGGGAGGGGTTTTTCTTCACCTGCATCTTCTTCCACGTCTCGCGGAGAGGCGGAAGGCCAAAGCTGCCGGCGTAGAGGAACGCCTTGCGGTCGAGATCCGTGTGCCCGGCGAAGCAGTCCATCACGAGCGGGGAGCCGTCCTCCTCGAACGCCATGCCGATCGTCGCGTTGATCGCGCACGTCTTCGCCTCGGCGCCCTGTCCGAGAATGCCCCCGTAGGGGAAATAGATGCGGCGGCCGACGGGGGAGAGCATGTCGGCCACCGGTCCCAGTTTTGCGTTCAACTGTTCTGCCAATGCGTTCATGGGCGTATAGTATACCATAACCGCCGCCCGGCGTGGGAATAGAATCTTTTCCAGCCTTCGTCAAGCGTATGGCGGTTGCGCGGACAGTCTGGATGCCCGCGCTTGCGCGCGCCAAACGCCGCATACGCGGGGGACTCGACGATATCCTTCCAGTCGTTGCGCATCACGTTGCCAAGGCAAAGGCCCGGCTCCACGTAGAAGTCGCACGGAAAAACGTCGCCGTTCGCCTCTACCACTAGGTAGTGCCGGCAGTCGCTCGCGAACTGACAGAGCGTCGGCGCGCCAGTGAGCATCTGCGACACAAGCGAATCGAACGTGCGCACGCTCACGCGGTGTACGTCCCCACACTTCATCCATTCATCAAAGAGACGCACCATGAAATCGCCCCACTCCTCGCCGGAAACGACGAACGGCTCCGGCCACGTGCATTCAATGTACTGGTGATACAGACAACCGAGCTCGTCGCGGATGTAGTGGTAGAGCTTCTCCGGCTCGCGGACTTCGTTCTTCGTGACGAGCTGGAGCACGTTCACCGCCACGCCCGCCGCAACCAACCGCTCGTATCCGCGACGGAACTCCGGCGTCCTGCCATGCGGACTCACCCCGACAAGCCACCCAGCCTCCGCGAAGAAGCGCGCAAGGGAATCCGTCACGAGCGTCGCGTTCGTCTGCACGGAAAAAGTGATGCCATCCCCAAGTTCCGCCGCGCGACGGAAGAAATCCTCGCCCATGAGCAGCGGCTCGCCGCCCTGGAACGCGACGGCGTGTTCGGCGATAGGAAGTGCGCGGTAGGTCGTGAGCATCCGTTCAAGAACGGCATCGGACATGTGGGACGACGGCGCGGCTGGAATCCGCGCCCTACCATCTTGCGGCGCGGCTGGAATCCGCGCCCTACCATCTTGCGGCGCGGCTGGAATCCGCGCCCTACCATCTTGCGGCGCGCTCGGTGATCGCGCCCTACCGGGGCGGTAAAAGCAGTAGGGACAGGCGAGGTTGCAGTCCGCGCTGGCGGGCTTGACGAGAAGGGAGAACGGCCTCATCGCCCGATCGGCCCGTATTCCTTCGCGTCCTTGTACTGGTCTGTGTCGCCGAGGGACGCCTTCAGCTCGTACAGGCGCTTCTTCAGCGCGGCGACACGTTCCGCGTAGCGCGGGTTCGCGTACTCGTTGGACAGTTCCTCCGGATCGCGCGTCAGGTCGAAGTACTCCCACTCGTCGCGCTTGTAGTAGTACATCAGCTTGTCTGTCTCGGTGCGGATTCCGTACCACGCGCTCGTGGCGTGTTCGCCGCCTTCGACATAGTAGCGGAAATAGCAGTCCCTGCGCCAGTTGGCGGGCGTTTTGCCCTCGAGGTTCGGCAGGAAACTCTCACCCTGCATCTGCGCCGGTTTCGGCGCGTTCGCGATGTCGAGGAACGTGGGCGCGAAGTCGATGTTCGTCACCATGTCGCCGTTGACGGAGCCGGGCTTGATGAGCCGCGGACAACTGACGATCATCGGCATCTTGATGACTTCTTCCATCATGAAGCGCTTGTCGTAGAGGCCGTGGTCGCCGAGGAAGAACCCCTGGTCGGACGTGTAGATCACAAGCGTATCGTCGAGGATGCCCTTCTCCTTCAGGTACGCGCGCATCTCGCCGACGGAGTCGTCCACGGACTGGACGCACGCAAGGTAGTCCTGCATGTACCGGAGGTACGAGAGCGCGGCCTTGGCGCGGTCGTTGTTCTCCATGCCTTCCGGCCAACGGTCCACATACTGCCCCTGCGCGTTTTTGCGTCCCTCGTAGCGGCGTCCCTCGAACTCGAACTGCCCGCCGCCGGAAAAGTATTCGGCGAGCTTCAGGTCCTCCTTGAGGCGCATGTGGCGCAACACCGTCATCGCGGTCGTCTTGATCGGCGAGGCGCGTCCCTTCCAGTCGTCGAAGAGCGTCGCGGGAATCGGGATGTCCTTCAGCGTCATGGCGCGGAACTTCGCGCGGTACTTGTCGCTCGGCAGCCAGTTGCGGTGCGGCGCCTTGTGGTGCATCATCACGAAGAACGGCTTGCCGGTGGCGCGTGCGCCGTCGATCACGTCCTTCGTGACGCGCGTGATGTTCTCGGTCGCGTATTCGCCGGGATAGTCGGTGCGGACGATCTTGCCGTCCTTCTTCTCCCAGAACCACGGGTTGAAGTAGACGCCCTGGTTCGCATAGACCATCCAGCGGTCCCAGTCCTCGTCGCGCACGGTCTTGGGGCCGCCGAGGTGCCACTTGCCGACGAACGCCGTGTAGTATCCAGCGTCGCGCATGTAGCCGCCAACGGTCTTCTTGTCGCGCGAGATGTTGTTGAACACGGGCACGCCGTTGCGGTGGCTGTACTCGCCCGTGAGGATGCCGCCCCGGCTCGGCGTGCAGATGGGGTTGGTGCAGAAGCAGTTCGAGAGAATCATGCCGCTGCGCGCCATCTCGTCCATGTGCGGCGTCTTGTTGATCCGCGAACCGTACGCGCCGATCGCGTGCGCGGCGTGGTCGTCCGTCATGATGTACAGGATGTTCAGACGACGCGCCTTCGCGGCGGAGAGGAATCCCCCGCCCCAGCATTTCGCCAACGCTGCCGTGGCGGCAGTGCCAGAAATGAACGCCCTTCTCGTTGAAACGGTTTTCATGTCATTTGTCCTAATTAGCATTTACCGGTGTCCAAGCATTATATCATAACCCCGCCCCTAGGTGTTGGGCAATTTCTAAGTCATCACTCAAAAACCACTTGAGCGCTCCATCGAGTATTGTTCACAAATCTTCATTGCCAACATTGTTCACAAATCACAAATATCAATTGCGGAGAGGAGGCCCCTCCTATTTGTATTGGTGGCAATGGTGGCATTTGTGAACAATTGAGATTTGTGAACAATCGCAATCGTGCCGGCAAGTGTACAAGTTATTGTTGAGCAACTACTAACGATAAAGCGTCGCGGCCAGCAGGCCGACGAAGGTTTCCGTTCCCCGGCATTCAATGCGCAGCGACTTCAGTTCCTTTGCGGGATCGAGCACGATGGCGTGGGCGTTCGCATGGGCGGTCTCGCCAAGCATCACCGGACGCCCCTTTACCGCGTACGGCTTGTTGTCGCGCTTCGCATCGTAGTAGCTCCACTGTCCCTGCGAATAGTTGAGCCAATCGTCGCAGTTGTCGGGCGGAACGAGCGACAGCGACTCTTCCGATCCGTCGGCGTACCGCACCTTCACGCACGCTGATTCCATCCACGCGACGTTGGGGTTCGTGACGACGGCTGAGAGCAACGCAAGCTTTCGCGCCTTGCCGGAAAGCGGAATCTCAACAGCGTCCGGGAACTGCTCGTAGAACGAGGCGAATGCGGCGTTGCTTCTCTCCTTCGGGCCAAGGCGGAACGCTGGACCATACTTCGTCGCGAGCGCGCCGTCCTCCGGCCAGCGCTCAAGCGTCTTCGGTACGGCGTAGTCCTTCGGCCAGTGGCGGTTCCCAACCGTCTCGTGGCGTTCCCACCAGGTACGTCCGTTCGCCATGAGCGTGCGCGGGAGGCCGGACCACGGCTTGTTGTCGATGCGCGGCGAATACTTCCCTGTGTGCAGCAGCCGCAGGTTCTGGTTGAAAGACTTCGAAAGATCGACGAACTCGGCCTTCGCGCCTTGCGGAACTGTGAGGTCGGAGCCTTCGCCCTTGGGGTGTCCCCAGCGTGTGTGACGCGGGGGGATCGCCGCGCCTGCGAACTGCGGCTTCGGCGCGGGGACGACCTTGACCGTCGCGGCGCGGCTGCCACCCGTCACCTCCACGCCGACCGTACGCGTCCAGCGGTAGGAAATGTACGGCGACTTGATCTCCGCCTCGTTCCACGACGCGGGGAACGACGGGCGAATCTCCCTGCCTTCGACGATGCCGAACACGCCCTCCGTGACGGCGCGGAGATATCCGGCCGTGTTGTCGGCGAAGTCGATGTTGTTGTAGCACGCAAAGTCGAAGTTAAGATCGCACGTGCCCACGCCCGGTCCGCAGCCCGCACCGCGTGCGGAGACAGCCGCCGCGTCGTGAAGGTTGCGCCAGCCGAGTTCCGGCTCGCCCGTCTGGTAGCACGCAAGCGCCCAGAAGATCATCTCGTTCGGATAGCGTCCGCACGACGTCCAGAAAAGCGGCAGGCGGTTGGAGGAGTAGAGCAGCGACGCGCCGTCCTTGGCAAAGAACGTCGGCACGTTGTCCTCCACCCAGAACACGGCGCGGCGGTTGCGCGCAAGATTGGGCACGAGGTTGTCGATCGCGATGTAAACCGTGGAGAGATCGGGCGCGCGCATGAGGCGCTTGAGACCGAACCGCTCGCGGTATTCGCCCCACACGCCGTCGCCCTCGTGCCACAGGCTCTTCGCGATCGCGTCCTCCACGGCCTTGCTCCGCGCGGCGAAGTACGCGGCGTCCTCCGCCTTGCCGAGGCGCTCTGCGACCTCCGCCATCACGCGGCAGTCGAAGGCGTAGTAGGCGGAGGAGATTGTGCCCGCGCCGCCGTTCGTCCACTTGTCGTCGGTGTTCCAGGTGTTGAGCCAGTTCTCGTAGAGTTCCGCGTCCGGCACCTTCATGTTGCGGTCCATCCACTCGAGGTGACGCTTCACGCCGTCGTAGGCGATCTCGCGCATGAAGTCGTCGTCGTGCGTCCACCTCCAGTAGCGCATCACGGAAACGACGAACTCTTCACACATGTTGTACATGGAGTCACGCTTGGGCTCGTTGGGGATGCGTCCGTCCGCGCGCTGGGAACGAAAATGCTCGCGGGCGTTTTCCTTGAAGCGCTCCTCCCAGCCCGTCGCGTAGCAGATGTAGGCGACGCGCCATCCCGCGAAGGCCTGCTTCCAGTTCGTCGCGCCGTGCGTGATGTGGCGGCCCTCGAACATCGCGTCCGCCACGAGCAGCTGACACGGGAGAAGCGAATCGAGGACCGGGTCAGGCGTCTTGATCTCGATCGTCCGCGCAATACGCTCAAAGTGGTTCGTCGCCGCATCAAACATATCAGCGACACTGGGACAACGGGCATCTTGCCCGTTGCGACTGGGACAACGGGCGTCCCGCCCGTTGAACGACCCTCCCTTCCTCTCGAAGTCGTAGTACGTCGCCCCGCCTCTCGTGCCCTTCGCCGCAAGCTCCCACTCGCCGTCGAACTTCGGCGGCAGGTCGCCCGTCGTCTCCACGAGAAGTCCGTCGGACTGCGCGCTGCGCACCATCTTGACCGTTCCCCTGCCCTTCAGGTCGTATTCGGCGCGCCCCCACACGTAGCGGTATTCCACGTCCTCGGTTCCGTCGCCGACCTGCAGCACGCCGCGCACTTTCTTGTCGATCCGATACCCCCTGAACACCTTGAGCGCGACCTTCGGCCGGTCACTCGTCCACGGGAGGGACTTGCAGGGGCTCAGCTCCCTGTCGTCGCCGTGCCATCCGTAGAGCGGACGGTTGAACTCGCCGCCGCCGTTGCTCGTCCTGTATCCACCGGGAACAGGCGTGTAGCGCAACTGCGCAGTTCCCCACGAAACTCCCGTCAGCGCAACTGCCACAGCCGACACCACGAGTGTGGTTCATGGCCACATCTACGGATATAGTTTCCATGGTTTTCACTCTCATGCCAAAGGTTACTTGCCGAGGAGTTTGTGAGCCGGCACAACCGCATCAAAGGAATTCCAAATACTTTTTTCTGCCGATGAAGCGTATCTTGTTTCTCCATAACGGGAGAATTATATCATATTTTATCGCAGATACAGAATTCAAATGTAGCGAAATCTTCTTTTCGGAGATTTCGCTACATTTAGCTTGGCTTTGGACTCGAGGATGGCTTTACGCGCTCTACGCGGCTATCAGTCCAGGCGTGTAACCACAGCCATAGCTATTCGAACTGGCGCTCGACGGCTTCGATCATTTTTGCCACTCGGCTGCGGATGGCCCGCACCACGTTCTCTTTGATGCCAAGCTGCTGGGCGATTTCCCTTGGGGAAAGACCGTCCGCCGTGGCCATCAAGTAGATGCGCTGGTTCTGGAGCGAGAGGGCCGATTTCGTAAAGACATGTCGGACTGCGGTCTGATGACGCGCAAGACGCCAGGCGATATCCAGCTTCACCGCAGGATCAAAATCGGCGGAAGAAGGGATTTCGATGTCCAACGGGACTTGCGAATCCTCTTTTCGCGCCTGGCGTCGCCGCATCCGATCCACCATCTGCCGGCGGATGATCGCCCCGAGCCATGTGCTGAACTTCGCGCGCTGCGGGTCGAACGCCTTGTCGCGAAGGAGCGCCACAAGCTTCACTAGCGTTTCCTGCACCATGTCATCGACGTCGGCCTCTGGAATGTCCGAATCCAAAAGCCGGACGAACTTGCCGATCGCCGGGCCATACAGCTCAACGAACCGCGCCCACTCCGCCTCGTCCTCGCCTTCCGCGAGGTCGGCGATCCGCATCAACAGCGACTTCGGCGTCTGTGGCCACAAAGGATTCATGCAACAACGCTCACTTGCTTCCCGCTGCCTTATCCGGCAACGATGGCGGCTTGGTGCCACGTTCCTTCAGGTGATCGGGAGCTACAACGAGGCGGAAGCCCATGAGGGGGCAAACCCACAGCGGATTGGCGTGGTTCCGGTAGAACGAAGTGCAGCCACCCGCGTCATTGAGCCACCAACCGCCGCGTATCTCGCGCCACGTCCCCGAAGAAGGGCCGACGGGATCCGTCACCCCGCTCGACAAATGGTCGCGTTTGTTGCTCCAATCCAGACACCACTCACTGACGTTCCCGTGCATATCGTAGAGTCCCCATGCGTTCGGCATATACGAGCCAACAGCCGTGTGAACCAACGAATAACCGCCTTTCCCATCGTTCTGATTGAGCTTGAAACGTCCCAGCTTCTTCATGTCGGACTCGGAGTCGCCGCCGTTGTTGAATCGGCTCGTCGCCCCCGCCCGGCAGGCGTACTCCCATTGCGCCTCGGTGGGCAGGTCGAAGTTGAGGCTTGTGCGCGCCTGGATTTTTCCGATGAACGACGAAGGATCGACGTTCACGGAACTCGGCCAGTTATAGGTGGCGGAATTGCCGCGAATTGCGTTCCACGAGACCTGGTCAACTGGCCGCATGTCGCCCTTGAATTTGGACGGATTGCCTCCCGTCACCAGCTCGTACTGCTTCTGCGTCACCTCGAAGATGCCGCAGTAGAACGGTTTCGTGATCGTCACTTCGTATTTGCCGACCATCATGAACTTCCCCGGCTCGATGCGGCGCAAAACAAGATTCGTGGTCTTATATTCGTCCGTCCAGCCGCCTTTCGGCTCGGCGGCGAGGTACGATACTGGATACTTTCTAGCATTTGGCCCTGCCGAGAGGTCGATGACGCAATAGAGGGCACCACTTCCCCGAGCGGTTGAGACGGCTCCTGCCAGCTCGTCGAGGAGTCCGTCGGCCTTCACTTCATCGATGCGCTTTGCGGCGATGGTTTTCTTCAAGCCGGACAGCGACCCGTCAGCAAGCGCCGCACGGTAGAATCTGACGGCATGCGCACGGTATGCAAGCGAAATGTCCGAATCCTCCGTCCCGGCCACTTCCCACCAGGCGTCCGCCACATCGCCGGGCTTGGCACCAGCGGTCTGTTCCAACGTTGCCGCCTTTGCAACACGCCCCTTGCCTGCGGCGAATTCAGGGAGAGCCTTATCCCATTCGCCTAGCAGGGCATACCGTTCTCCGAGCGCGGTGCGGAGGGACTTGTCGGATGGCTTGGCCTTGACTTTCGCCGTCAAATCCTTGGCTTCCTGCGCATAGCGGACGCGATCCTGCAGGCGCTGGTGCAAGTCGTAGAGTCTGCCTGCGCTCTTGCGCGGGATGCGCCGGATGGCACTGGACAGGATCTTGACGAGCGTCGCATCGGGCACATCGTTGATATCGTGACGTATCTTCGAAATGACGTCCATCGCACCATCGTAGTCCTCCGCCCGCACGCGATAGAAGAATGCGCCCTTGAGAAGCAGGAAGCGTGCGGCTTCGCTCTGTGCCTCGCCCGCATATTTGAGCGCGGACGTGGCCACGTCGGCGGCGCTCATCTTCCGTGCGTTGAAGTTCGCAACGTCCGAACGCATCAGTTCGGTCACAAGGCCCTGCACCTTCTCCAACTCCGCCTGCGTGGGCATACCGCTTGCCGCGAGGGTGCATGCGCATCCTACCGCCGCCAACCATGTTTTTGTCGTCATCTAATCGATTCCTTTCTACTATTACTCCGTTTGTAAAGCATATACGCACGCGGGCGCAAAACGCAACAGTAGAAAATATTTTTTTCAGACTACGGCTCTCTGCCCAGTCCGGGCGTCGCCAAAAATGCGTCCGACACATCTACGATTGGCGGCTCGCTGACGGCTGGCGGCTCGCTGACGGCTGGCGGCTCGTCTTGTGGATCGTTCGGCACCCTTTCGTTCCACAGCCGCAGCAACGCCGTCATCGCAAGTCCGAACACCAGAACGGCGGCGGACGTCCACCATATCCAGCGTCTGCGCGGCTTGCAGCCAAGCGCAAGCGGCGGCAAGAAGCGTTTGGACGGTTCCTGCGCCAAAAGAGCCGTGAAAAGCGGCTTCCACGCGGGGTTGAACGGAGCGAGTAGATCAAATGCGTTTCTGCCCGGCTCATACCAGAGGCCCGTGAGCAAACGGAAGAAGGTCATGCCGAGGGCGTAGTAATCCGATGCCGGCGTGGGTATGCCGCCAAGCCTGACCTCCGGGGCAAGATACATGACGGTGCCGAGTATTCGCCGCTCGTTCAAAGGCTCACCCGTGGCAATTGTACGGGTAAGGGCGATGTCTTCGCGCAACTGGGCATCGAGGATGCGCGATATGCCGAAGTCGGAAAGGACGGCGCGCCCATCCTTGCCTACGAGGATGTTCTCCGGCTTGATGTCGCGGTGGACAATTCCGGCGGCATGAATGGCATTGAGTGCTTCGCACATGTCGCCGTACCATCCTGCCAGACGCTCCTCGGAAGTGCCACCTTTTGCGTCCTGTGCATCGGCGAGATTCAACGGTTGTCCGCTTGGGCCCGTCACGAGATCCATGGTGAAATACGGCGTACCGTCAGCCTCGTCGAAGGAGAGGTCGTGTACGCGAACGAGCCTTGGGTGGTCGAGGCGGGCGAGCAACTTCCCCTCCGCGAGAAAGCGCTTGCGGAGAAAATCGGCGTTACGCCCGTCCGTGCGGAAAAGCTTGAGGGCGCGATGGACGCCAAGGTGCTCATGGACTACCTCGTAAACAGCACCCATTGCGCCTTTGCCCAGCAGCCTCACGAAACGATACGGTCCAATCTGTCGCGGCATGTTTTCGTCAAAACCGTTCATAATCTTTTCATCCAATCACAAGCAATGCGCCATGTAGAAAGGCAGGTATGTAATACCGTCCTCCTCATGGAAATCCTCGGCGTTCTCATAGCGGCGCATGCGGGCGTTTGCGTCAAGGTCGGAAAGACGGAACTTCTTCTCTTTGGAATTCAGGGCACCGGGAATGTGTCGAAATATCGCCCGTACCTTTGGCGCATACCCCTTCGCGTATTTCCCGATGTCCTGCATGTACAGACGAAGGATCTCCCGCTTCATAGCCTCCACCGCCTCAAGCCGATGGTCTCCGCCATGCAGATACGCCTCGACCGACTGTGGCATCCCGCCCACGACCATGTGTTGCCGCGCAAGCGCCTTGGCCTTCTCGTGAAGATCCTTCCCAAGCGGACGCCTCTCCCCATATCGTTTCCGCACAAGAATTGACGAATTTTCCATGATCCTGTCTCTTTTCGGCGCAAATTATATCAAATCCAATCTTAACCGTCAAACGCCTTGTCACGAAATCGGCATAGTTGTATTGAGCGTTCTGTCACGGAATTGAGCATGTTGGTCATGCCAATTTGTCACAAAATTGCCGTACCTACCCGTTTGAAGTGGGAGTGATCGTGGATAGTCTCCACCGCCCGTGGGGCACGTCGCGAGTACCGCGCCAACAATCCCCGCGTGTAGCCGCATCTATTTCTCGCTGGGTACAAGTTCGTGGATGGTCGTGCCGTTCACTTCGTAGGAGACGAGGCGGCACCCGTTGCCGACCGACATCGGATAGACGATGGCGTTCTCCGGCAGCTCGCGAGGGATGTCCAACTGCCGCGAATACGCAAGCGTCTTGTCGAAGATGTGCGGTTTCGCGCATTCCACGACGTCGAGATCAGTCCACGCCTTGCCGTCGTGCGAACCCTGCAGACGCCACGCGACGGGATTGCGATCCCCGAAGCGCGACGTGTCGTCGGCCGTGTACCATTCGTACCGCGTCACCGCGACGGGCTCCGCGTATTCAAGAACCACCCACACGTCCTTCCCTGAAACATCGCGCCGTTCCGTCGCCGCGCGGTCGTCGTACCACTTCGTACCGAGGTTGCCGTCAAGCGCCTTCAGCGGATTGAAACCTTTCTTGAACTCGGAGGCGAACGTCGACTCCTCGTACCGGACGGCAGAGCGCCGCTGCGTGATGTCGTCCACGCCGCTGTACAGCTTCAGTTCTGAAATCTGCACCGCGCCACCAGCGGTCAAATCCACGGCGAAGCGATAGAAGCGATACGCCGCCGCGCCGCACGCCTCTTCCGCCGCGCCGAAGAGGATGAAGCTCTTGGGCGCCCACGCGCCAAGGTCGAACGAGAATTTTCCATCCTTGATGGCAATAGGCTCGCCAGCTCGCTCGCCGCGCAGGT
The DNA here is from genome assembly GCA_902802945.1 of uncultured bacterium. Classification (GTDB taxonomy): domain Bacteria; phylum Verrucomicrobiota; class Kiritimatiellia; order RFP12; family UBA1067; genus RUG572. Next base: position 83,265 of record CADCOC010000068.1, read on the forward strand.
TCACGGGACGGGCCGATGTCGCCTTCATCCCCTTCGGGAGCGTAACCGTGATCGCGCCGCCCTTCCCCGCCTGCTCCCACACGCGTAATACCGTGCCCGCGCCATCGGGGTTGGGGCAAAACGCCGTCACCCTCACCCCCTTCCGCGAAACAGCTACGCCATCAGCCACGGCGGGCAGAGGGCGACCACCTTGTTGTTGTACGCTTGCTGTCTCTTCGACTGGAACCTCCCCCCCTCCTCTATTATTTTGTCCATGTAGAACATGTAAATCATTTAGATTTTTTATACGTTCTACCTGTTCTACATGGACATTTTTTTGGCTGCCCCCTGCGAATGCCCCGACGCATGGCTGGCGAATCTCCCATGCGGGCGTGAAGATCGCAGACTCCTCGTCCGCGTCCTCCGCCACGGGATACACGCGCAGAGAGGCCGTCCATGACCCGGGAATCCAGAACGGGAAGTTCGTGTTCCACTGGTTGTTGTAGAGGTTCGCGAAGACTTCCGGCTCAGTCGGCACGTAATCTGGCTCGTAGCGCCAAAGACCGGGTTTGCCGAGACTCCAGAGCGGCAGGTCGGCGGACGCCACGCCCACGCCTGCTCCCATCGCGCCGTTTCGCACCGTAATCGCACGATCGACGCACATCAAGTTGCGGTTGGAGAAGAAGATGATGTCCTTCGCCGGGTCGATCGTGCCGCCGATTCGCCCGACGCGGAAGGATGGCGTCTCCACGTTGAACGGCAGGCAGATCCAGCCGCCCTCCGGTGTGGGATCGGGCGTCTTGTCCGTCACCCGCCACGAAATATCGACGCACGCCGTGTGGTCCGGGAACGAGAACCGAATCTCAAACCCCTTCGCGAGGCCGAGCGTGTCGCCCGCCGTGAGCGTCACCTCTTCGCCAAGTGCAGTGCGCACGCGCTTCGCGGTCCACTTCTTCGGCGTCATCGCGGCGTAGGTGATCTTGTTCGTATCGGGCATGCCGCCCTTCCCGAAGTCGAAATCCAGCCGGCGCTGCGGACCGCGGTTGTACGAATAGACGAAGCGCTTCACCTCGTTCAGACTGAAACGCTCGTGCAGGAACTGCCCGAGGGCGTGTCCGCCCTGCTTTACGAGCTCGCACCCCGTGCCGTTTTCGACGAGCGAAGCAATCCCGCCCTTCTCCAGGTCAAACTTGACCGTGAAGTGGCGAAGTTTATTTGATTGGCCTTCTAGAATTTCTAGATTTTCTAGACGTTCTAGAGTATCTAGCTGTTCTAGTTTTTCTACGCGGCTAACCGAAAACGTCTTGTATCCGCCCGCCGGGAGGCCCTTCGCGAGGAATCTCACCTTCCCGCCATCACGTACGCCGCCGGGGAACTCAAACCCTTCCGGCATCTCAACTTCAACCTCCGCATCGCGCGCATACGGCAGCGGATTGAATACCACCACGCGAGGCCCCTCCACGTCCACCGCCTGTGCAAGCGCCTTCATCCGCTCGTCGATTCCGTCCTTCGCCATGCGGTGCGCGTCGCGTGCGTAGTCCTTGTGGTACTCAAATGCGGAGTCGATGTACTTGAAGTCGCCGCGCTCGTAGCGTTCGCGCCAGTCGGGATCGTGGAAGCGCTTGCGTTCGCGTCCGCACGAAAGTCCCCAGGTGTGTTCCGAGTAGAGACCCGATTTGCGGTAACCGCGATCAAGCACGCGCGAAATGGGTTTCGTCTCGAGGCCGAGCGCGCGCAGGGTCGTATCGAGAACGCCCAGCGTGATCAGCTCCGTCTGCGCGTGGCGGTGAATCGCCGTCTCCTCCGGCGCGGTCATCTGCCCGTGAATCCACGTGTCAGGCATGTCGCCGCGAATGACGGGGAGTCTGGGACTCTCCTTCTCCTCGGCGATGATGGCGGCGGCGAAGTCGGATGGATCGCCGAAGCGCACCTTGACGCCGGGGATTGCTTTGCGCACATTCGCCATCACTACCTCGGCGTCCTTCGCCGAGATCGGCCCCTGGTTGTCGCCGCGCATGTAGTAGGCGAGGTAGGTCCTGTGCTTCCATCCCTTCGGCACGGTGAACTTCGGGCTACCCCTCACCTCGCCGTAGTTCGGACAATACCCCAGCAGGATGCGCGAGCCGTCGGGTCCCTCCCACCAGCAGAGCGGCGGGATCTTCGCGAGGTCGGCGTTCTGCTTGCATCCCTGGTTGATTCCGATATGGAGATACTTGACGCCCGCGTTCGCGAGGACGGTTGGCAACGCCCATCCCTGTTCCGGCACATCGGTCTGCTTCGCGTGGCGCGGAAGGTCGATCCCGAAACGGCGGGAGATGTCGGAGCCATACGCAAGGAGCCGCACCATCTCCTCGAGGTCGGAGGCCTCCGCCTCGATGGTGAACGGCACCGCCTGACACAAGAGGCGGCGTGTCCGCACGGACTCCTCGAGCCGGGCACGACATTCGGGGGCGTATGTCCCGCCCAGCATGACGTCCATCGACCAGGCGGGCAGGGTCCAGCGGACCCACTGCTCCTCCGACTTCGACCTGTCGGCGTCGAGCAGGTTCAGGACGCCACCCGCGTCGGAGGTCCTGATCCGGCGCATGAGCGCGGGCACGGTGCAGGTGAAGCCCACGTCGAGGTGGTTCTTCGATGCGATGATCACCTCTTCGAGGTTTGGGCAGTCCGGATTCGCCGCCACCGCCAAATGCGGAACCGACATGACCATCCCTGCGGCGAGGATAAACATTGTCTTGCTCATATCGACCCGCATTATATCATACCGTCGGATTCATGGCCATCAGTTCTGGCCAACTTTTCATCGGATGAAAAGCTTCGTCCCGCGATCTGGCGCAGTGGGGAACAGGCAGTAGTTCCGAGCGACGATCGAGCCGCTCTGGCCGTAAGCGACAAAGGCGACGCAGTTGAAACGCCCTTCGCGCTCCAGCATTCCGCGCGGCACGGGCACCTCGCCAATGGATCCGTCTGCAACCTGATAACGTCCGAGCAGCCGCCCGTTCACAAACACATCCACCTGCACGG
>CADCOC010000069.1 GCA_902802945.1 uncultured bacterium
GCGTGGTTATACGCGGCGTCGTTTCCGATGCCGTTCCATGCCTCTTCAATGGCGTCATTTGCGATTTACCGTTCAACGTCGTTGGTCTCCCAAAGAAGACGAGTGGTATGATAGCACATCCTTCCGTGATTTGTCAACCAAAAGTAGATTCTCAAACCGACTTTTGGGGCAGCAAAACTTCGACTCTTCATTAATTGCCCACGCAATGGCCGTGTCGCGAAATCTGATTTTACAGATTTCGCGACATCGGCGTAGCAGAGGTGGATGTTTGCCGTAGCGGCATCTCAGATTTTGAAATTCTTAAGGTCGATGTCAACAACTTCCATCTTCGGAGCGGTCTTCCACGCGCCGCGCGTGAAGTCCGGCACGTCCATCGCCTGGGAGCGGTTCGTGGCGCTCTTCTCGGTGAGTTCGCAAAGGCATCCGGTCGTCGCGAGGTCGTAGACGCTCGTATCGAGCGGAAGGCCCATGCGCAGACAGTACGACCAGCGCGCGTCCTGGATGTAGTCCATGCCGCCGTGTCCGCCGGACTTCTTCGCGATCTCGCCGATCGTCTTCCAGAGCGGATGCTTGTACTTCTGGCGAATCTCGTTCGCCCGCTTCTCGTCCCACCAGCCGTGCGCCCCGCTGCCGTAGTAGTACTTGCCGTCGCCCTCGAGCGCGATGCGGTACGGGTAGTCCGCGATGATGCCGCGCGTGCCCTGCACCCGCTGGAGACGCGAGTACGGACGCGGCACAGAAACGGTGTGCTGGAGCATGATCGTCTTGCCGCCGACGGTCCTGATGAGGCTTGTGTTCATGTCGCCGACCTTCAGCTTCTGGCCCGCGCGCGGATTGCCCTTCCTGAGGCCGTGCGCCATGAAGTCGGCGAACGCGGCGTTCTTGGAATCGATGGAGACGATGTAGTCCATGCGGTCGCCGCGGTTGACGTCCATCGTGAGGCAGAGCGGAACGAGGCCGTGCGTCGGGTACGGGTTGCCGGCATGTTCGCGGTACCAGTCGTAGCGCCAGTACTGGTAGGCGGGGAAGAGGTCGTTCGCCATGTGGCGTCCGTCGTGGTTGTACGCGCCCTCCGCGTGCACGATCTCGCCAAGCATTCCCAGCTTTGCAAGGTTGAACGTGAGCATCTCGATCTCGCCGTAGATGCAGTTCTCGAGCTGCATGCAGTGGACCTTGCGCTTCTCTGCGGTCTCGACCATCTTCCAACAATCCTCCACGGTGAACGCGGCCGTCACCTCGGTAAGGACGTGTTTGCCGCCGTTCATCGCGGCAAGTGCCACGGGAACGTGCAGGTGCCACGGCGTGGAGTTGTAGATCACGTCCACGTCGCCCGAATCACACAGCTCACGGAACGCCTCCGGACCCTTGTACACCTTCGGTTCCGGACGTTTCTGGCGGGCGAGGGACTGCTTCGCCTTGTTGATCTTGTCGTCCTGGATGTCACACACCGCCGCCACCACCACGCCGGGGAGCTTGCTCACGCGGTTGATCATGCCCATGCCGCGCGAACCGATACCGACCACGCCCACGCGCACGCATTCCAGCGGCTTGCACCGGAAGCCCAGCATTGGCGCTCCACAGACCGCCGCCGTAGCGGGCGCGTCCGCCTTAAGGCTGTTCGCCACGGAGCATGCGGCCCCGGCGAGCATGGTGTTTCGCAAGAAGTTTCTTCTGCTTTGCATTGATTTAGTTCCTTTCTTGGGTTGTTGAAGTATTTTACATCAGATTTCATTGACTCCGGGAGCGAGCGGCTTCACTACGCCGCCGAATACGAACTCGCCGGCAACGGGCGTGGTGATGCGTCCGCGTGCTTTGCCAGCCTCGAAGGCGAGATCGACTTCGATCATCTTCCCGGACGAATGCGGATAGGACGCCTTGATCGACTTCAGCCCGCCCGGCTGCGGTGCGATGCGCACCTTCTCGAAGAACGGCGCGGCGCTGCGAATGCCGGCGACGCCCGTCCTGAGGAACCAGAGCGGATGCGCGCCCCATGCATGGCAGTCGCTCCGCGCGTCGTGGCCGGGATATTCAGGTGCCTCCAGCGTCGTCGTCGCGCCGAGCTTCACGTACCCCTTCCAAAGGTCGAGCCGCTTGAGGAAGAGGTCGGCACGCCCGAACTTGAAGTACGTCTCGAAGAGATAGTACGAGAAGTACACCGTTGTGCGGTGGATGTTCTTCTCCGTGATCAGTCGCTCAAAGAGCGCCTGCGCGCGCGCGCCCTCGAAGACGTCCGTGAGGAGCGCCAGACACTGTGCGTGTTCCGCGAAGGATTTCTTCGCGGCGTCGGAAGCGAAGAGACCGCGACCTTCGTCGAAGAACTGCTTGACGATCGCAGGCTTCAACTTCGCCGCTTTCTCGCGCCAGTGCGCCGCGAGGTGGCGATTGCCGAAGGCGTCTTCGATCTTCGCCGCGCCCTGAAGCGCCGCGAGGTAGAAGAGGTTCATCTCGGCGTTCGCCCCGCCGTCGCGCGAACCCGGCGCCCAGCCGCCGTGCCATTCGCCGCTCGTCACCCAGTCCATGAACGACCAACCGGGGAGCTTGTGGATGATGCCGTCCTCGCGCTCGTAAAGCTCGAAGCCGTGGAGCGTGTCGCGCATACCGGGGAGACGCGCGCGCAGCCATTCGCGGTTGGCGTGGTTCATCACGTAGTCGGCGTACATGCCGAGGTAGCAGAGCGTGTAGGATGCACCCTCCTGCGTGCCGACGGTCGGGAAGTTGAACGGCACGTTGCCATCGTCGCGGCGGTTGATGTCGTAGATCTCGATCGCGCGGCGGATGATCGCGTCGTCGGACGTCATCGCGGAGATCACGTTCAGCTGCACGCGCGTATCACCGGGGTACATCTGCTGCTCGTAGAACGGACAGTCGAACAGCATCTCGTGGCAGCACATCTGCATGGCGCGCGCGCAGATCGCCTGCACGCCCGCAAGCGCAGGATCCTCCGGCGACTCGAAGCGCGTCTCGCACTCAAGCGGATAGCGCGACTCGATGAGCGCGAGGTCCTGTATCTCGACAGGCTCCGCGCCCGCCTCGACGACGATCTCGCACCAGCGTCCGCACCTGAACCACGGCGGCTGGAACACGGCGCGTTCGCGTCCGTCGAACACGAACCGGTCGCCGAATCCGCTGAACGTCTTTCCTTCCCACTCGCCGCGGTTGCCTTTGAAGTTGCCCTTGATTTTCGGATTCTTGGACGGGCCGCGCAACGCCTCCGCCCACTGCCAGGTCATCTTGCCGCCCTTGCCACCCTTCACAATCGCCTCGGGATACGCGCAGATGTAGCGGTCGAGGTCCCAGAGAATGCGCCGCTTTTCGCCCGGCTTCACGATGAGCGGGAATTTCATCTCGCCGCCGTCCACGAACTTGCCGGGGCGGACGCGGTATTCGGTCTGCTCCGGAAGCTGCGACGGGAAGAGCATCCAGCCCTGTTGGCGGATGCCGTACCTGCTGCCGCCGCCAAGCGCCTTCCTCACGACGGCCGGCTTGAGCCACTTGCCCGGCGTGCAGTCGTAGATGCCGGAGCCGGGAATCTCAAACCCGTCGCCCGCGCCCCACGCGCCACCGGACTTGCCGATGTTCTTGACGCCCGTGATGGGTCCGCATTTCCACGCGCCCTTGCCCGTGGTGAGGACGGCGTCATACGTGCCTTCCGCCATGAGACAGAAGCCGAGCTTGTACGAGAGCTGCGCGAGCGGTGACGCCCGGAACGGCATCCGCCACACCGTCGCCTCCATCACGTGCTTCCCGGGTTCCAGCTTGGCGCGGTAGCTCTGGTACATCCAGTTCTCGACCGTGCCGCGGTGCGGGCCGCGCGAGACGAACGCACCGTCGAGCGTGAGGTAGTAGCGCTCGTCGCCCGTCACGTCAAATTCAAGCGGCGTGCCGTCGCTTGTGAACTCACACTGGAAGCGCACGATACGCGGCAACTGCGGATACGCCACCTCGTCCTTTATATCGGGATGCGAGAGCCACGCCGCTTGGTCGATCGGCTGCACCGGCAGGATGGACGTGTTGCCGCGCGTGAAGCGCGGGGGCTTGATTATGCGCTCAATCGACACGCCATACGCTACGGTGGCGACAACAGCTGCTAAAAGCATCAGCCTTTTCATACTTTCATTGTTGGATGTTCTCATTTCATTTTCCTTATTGAACGCATTGTCAAAATTTGCCTTTGCTGGATTTCATCACCTTGTACATGGTGAAAGGACTACCGTCCAGCGTTCGGGCTGGATCGGGAAGATGTACTGCGGTTCAGTCCTCGGCCCGCACGAGCCTTCGCCGAGGCCGAGCTGGCGGATGTCGAGGTTGAGGCAGACCTCGGGCCGCGGCGGCTTCTCGTTCCAGATGCGCTGCTGCCTCGGACGGTGCCGCGCGAACTCAAGGTCCTCGCAGCCGTAGTGCAGCGCCTGCACGAAGAGAGGCACGTCGCCTTTCGCGCGCACGCCCTTCCCGTCGCCGTCCGTGAACGCCGCCCAGCGGACGTCACACTTGTAGCCGTTGTCCTGCGGACGGCAGTACGGCACGTACTGTCCCGTCACCGTCCCGCTCCAGCGTCCGACGAACGCGCTAGAACAGCGGTCGACGTAGTTCTCGTGCGGGCCGCGTCCGTACCACTCCATCTGCTCGAGGCGCGGATCGAGCATCATCGAAAGACCCAGACGCGGCAAGGCGGACGGCATCCTGCCGAACGGCGTCACGGCGTTGCGGATCTCAAGCGCGCCGTCGCCGGAGAGAACATACACCGCCTCGTGCATGAACCCCGCGGACTTCGCGCCGTTCACCTCCACGACAGCGCGGACAGCCGCCCGCCCCTCGACGTTCGTCGCGGCGAATTCGCGCACGTGGTAGCGCAGCTGCGTGAGGCCTGAATTGTAGAAGTCGTCGCGCAGCCACTTGTCGTTGTCGGTGAACGCCCTCATGCACGTCAGACGCGGACCGCGCACAATGCCGTCCGCGCTGTCGGCGAGAACCGTTCGCCCGTTCATCGAAAGGCGCGCAATCGTGCCCGTCTTGCGGCTGAACACGGCCTTCGTGGCGCCAATTTGGGCCTTGATGGAGCCGTCTTGAAGCGGCGAGAGCGCCGCTTCCCCGAGGGGAGTGCTACGTTCGGGGAAGCGGCACTCTTGCCGCTTCTCGTCCGTGAGCGCGATCTGGTCGTGCGCCACGAGATGTCCTTTCTTTGCCCAGAGCGTGTCGGACTTCAGGTGGAACGACACATTGAGGAAGTACTCCGCGTCCGGCTTCACCTTCACATTCGGGAGCGTAACCTTCATTTCTCTCTTCGTCAACGGAGGCACCGAGGGCCAGTCGAGCGCGCCGTTCGCAATGGGCAGGCCGTTCTCGACGAGTTCCCAGCGCGCGTCGAACGCGTCCGACGGCGTGAACGAAAAGCGGTTCCAGAGGACGACGGAAAGAGGCTCGCCGTTGCGGATGCGGTGGGGCGAGGCGTCCCGCCGAGCCGTCTGGTCACTCCACGCCACGACGAGGTTACGGTGGACGTGTTTCACCTCCGCGAGCTTCGGCGTCTCGTTGCGCTCCGCGTCGATCACGCCGTTCGCGCAGAAGTTGCCGTCCGTCGTCTTCTCGTCGAAGTCCCCGCCGTAGGCAAGGTAGCGGATGCGCCTGCCGTCCGGGCCCGTGCGGTCTGTGTACTTCCACACGGCCTGGTCGACCCAGTCCCAGATGCACCCGCCGATCAGCGACGGCGAAGCGTAGAACTCGTCCCAGTATTCCTTGAAGTTGCCGAGCGCGTTGCCCATCCCGTGGGCGTACTCGAAGAAGAAGCTGCTCTTCGAGTGGAGGCCGCGTGCGCGCGTCACCGCGAGCGTCGGGTAGGTGGGGCCGTCTATCGCGTAGCGTTCGCTGTCCTGGCGGTAGGCGATCGGACGCGTGTCGTCCAGTTTCAGGCACGCCTCGTTCACGACGTCGAACGACGGGCCCTGCCCCGCCTCGTTGCCCCAGCTCCACATGAACACGCACGGCGAGTTACGCCAGTTCAGCACCATGTCGCGGGCGCGCTCCACGTGCGCCTGCGTCCAGCTCGGCGGGGAGGCGAGCGACGACACGCCGTAGCCCATCCCGTGGCTCTCGATGTTCGCCTCGAGCATGACGTAGAGTCCGTAGCGCTCGCAGAGGTGGTAGAAGTACGGATCGTTCGGATAGTGGCTCGTGCGCACGGTGTCGACGTTGTTCTGCTTCATCAGAATCACATCGCGGAGCATCTCCTCGCGCGTGACGGAGCGTCCGTTCTCCGGCGAGGCGTCGTGGCGGTTCACGCCCTTGAACTTCACGGGCCTTCCGTTCACGTGGATCGCGCCGTTCGGCATGACCTCGGTCTTCATGAACCCGACCTTGCACGCACGCACATCCTCGCCCGCCTTCATGACGAGCGTGTAGAGGTAGGGATCCTCGGCGGACCAAAGGCGGGGAGTGGGAAGTGTAAAATGGAAAGTGTAAAATGGAAAATGTAAAGTGGAAGGCGAGGAGCTGGATACGGGTTGCGTCACCGTTGCAACGGCCTTGAAGTCGGCGTCGTAGAGCGTGGCGGAGACGCTTGGCAGGACGGACGCCCCGCGGCCTCCCAGGTCGCGCAGCTCCACCGACAGGTCGACGGTCGCGGACTTGAAATCCGCCGCGAGCGTTGGTTTCCAGAAGAAGTCGCGGATCTCCACCTGCGGCGGCGAGAAGAGCATCACGTGGCGGTAGATGCCGGAGTAGCGGAAGAAGTCCTGGTCCTCAAGGAAGGACCCGTCGCTCCAGCGGTACACCTCCACCGCGAGCAGGTTCTCGCCCGGCTTCAGGTACTTGGTGACGTTGAACTCGTGCGCGGTACAGCTGTCCTCGGCGTAGCCGACCTTCATTCCGTTCACCCACACGTAGTACGCCGAATACACGCCCTCGAAGCGCAGGAACACGGGGCGTCCCTTCCATCCGTCCGGCACGGTGAACGTGCGGCGGTAGGACGAAACGGGATTGTAGTCAGAGCCCGGATTTGGAGGCGTCCTCGGATGCGGATACGCGATGTTCGTGTAGATCGGGACGCCAAACCCCTTCAATTCCACGCAGCTCGGCACGTCGATCTCGTACCAGCGGGAATCGTCATAATCGACCCTGTAGAACTGGTTGCGCGCGCGCTGCTCGTAGGAGCCGCCCCAGTTGTACTTCCACTTTCCGTCGAGCGACTTGACGTACGGCGTCTCGGGGAGGTCGGGCGTGAGCGCGTCCTTCTCGGACGCGAGCGGGAACGAATACGCGCGCGCGGGCTCGACGTTCACGTAGTTGACGAGTTCGTTCTGCCATTCGAGCGCGTGTTCCCTTCGGCGCTGTTCCCGGACCTTGGCGATCGTCGCCTCGCGCACGTCCGCCCACTGAGGGCCGTGGTTGACGCGCAGGTCCTTCCACTCAAGGCGTCCGGCGGACTCCGGGACGGGCTTCAGGTATTTGTCGATGAAGAACCTGAGCGCGGCCTCCGTGCCCTTCACGTCCGAACCGTGGATTCCGACGATGCTGTTGCGCACGCCGATCGTCCACGCGCCCTTCGCGTCCCATGGCTGGGTCGCAACGAAGATGTTCCCGCTCTTCGCGGTGTCGTAGCCTTTGATCTCCATGGAGACGCCGGTGACGCGTTTCACCTCGCGGGCGAGCTCGTCGATCATCGCCTTCGTGGCGGCCGTCTCGTCAGGCCCCCTGTGGATGCGGAACGGTCTCGGGTCGTTTCGCTCGATCGTGAACGTGTCGGCGTAAAGGGGCGTCGCTGCCGCCGCAAGAATGAGAATGGCCAGGCTCTTCATAACGCTCATAACCCGAGAACGTGAATGGTCTTGCCTTTTCAAAATCACCTCACGATTACTGTCAGGCCATTGACTATGTACACGCCGTCGTCCTTCTTGATGACGCTGTAACGGCGTTCGTCGGACGGGTCGCGCACGAAGGTGAGCGTGTCGAAGTTGGACGGCTTCGTCTCCCACGAGACGACCTTGCCGCCCTTCGCGCCGCGCTTCACCTTGATCGTCGCGCCATCCGCGAACGTGACGGTCTTGTTCCCCGACGTGAACGCCGAGGTCGTGCTCCACGGCCGTGCACCCTGCCAGCCGGAGAGGTCGAGCGTCGCGCCGCCCTGCAGCACGCAGCCGTAGTAGTTGGACGTCACCGGACGGAACGTGCCGAACACGTTCAGCGCCGCCGCACCCGCGTTGCTCGTTCCCTCGTACAGCGCCTCGTACCCGCCCACGTCCATCGGCGCGGTGAGGTTCAGCGCGCATCCCACCGAGAAATCGACGTTCGTCGCGGCAACCACTCCGTTTGCCGCACCCGACCCCGAGTAACCCGTAATGAGCGTTCCCGTCGTCACGGGAATCTCCACGCGCCCTTCGTCGAACGTCATGTTGCAGATCAGGAAGTTCTTGCCCGAAGCAATGTTCGCCGTGAGCGTGTTGCCGCCCAGGTAAACATTGCCGCGCCGGTAGCCGGTGCCGATAAGACCGTACGACCGATCCAGCTGCAACGTCGAATCCTTTTCGAGGCGCAGCGCCGCAAGCATCGCCGTGGTATTTCCTATATCTGCCCTGGTATTCCTGATCGTTGCGCCATCGAGGATCATGTTGTAGTCGTAGTAGTCCGGCCTTGCGTCCATGTCGAGAACGGCAGCGGCTCCGGACACCTTCACGTCCGAGAGGCGGACGAGCGACACGTTGTCGAAGATCATGTAATACGCCTCTGTGGAATTGGCAGGGGTTCTGTGGTATCTGAACTTGAGCGTGTACGTCCCCGCCTCGGCGATTTCCACATAACCTGTCGTCCTGGTAAAGGAATCGACCGACATCGGCGTCACGACCGTCAGCATCTGTTCGACGCCGTCATGCACAAGCAGAACATCAACTTCAAGAGTGTAATCCGTCTTCCGCCTCGCATGGTCGAATGAATAGCGATAGCGCCCCGGAGTGGTGATTGCTACGTCCTGCCAGAACTGCGCCGGCGTACCAGCCTTGACCTGGCTTCCGCCTATCATGGCGTACTTGCCGACAGACAATTTCTTGCTTGTGTAAGTTCCCGCAGGCTGGCGTCCGCACCAGTTTCCAGGTGACGCCAACCAGTTCGTCGCACCGTACCAGTTGGCGCTTGTATCCGCGTCGAAATTGCCATTGACGATGAGTTCCGTCGGATTTAGCATGGGCCCGAACGGATTGCTCGTGCCAGCCGTGGCGCACTTCAGCACGCCGTTCGTCACCTCCGTGCCGCCGACGTATGTCTGGCCGGTCTTGGTAGCCGTAAACGTGCCCGCGCCAGTCTTGAGGAGTTTCACATGTCCCGTGAGCGACATGGCAGTGTTGTTGACCGTGCCCGCGACGTCCGCCACCAGAACGCCGCCCGCGACGGACGACGTGACGGTGAACGACTTCGTGCCGCCCATCACCGCTTCGTGCAGCTTGAGCGCACGTCCGTTGAGGTCGATCGTCGTACCCGCCGGGAAGTCGAACGGGAACGCCGTCATCTCAAGGTCGCCCTCGCCCGCCGGGAGCGCAAGATTGCCCGTCAGCACAAACGCGCTCGGCGTAAGGTTCGTCGCCGCGAGGGCCGCGTATTCGGCGTAGGACGCAAACCGCACCTGCATGTTGCCCGTCACGCCCTCTTCCCAGTCCGTCACCTCGGCGTCGCTTTCCGTGTAGAACTTCCATGCGTCGTTCGCGACGTCGTAAGTCGCATACGCCGGTTCCGCCGCGCGCTTGACGTAAAGGCCGTCGTCCTGCACCGCAAATGCCTGCGTCTCCGAGACCGTCCCGTTGCGAACAAGCATGAACAGGACGTTGTTCTCCACGGGCGGCTTCGCCGTCCACGAAACCACCTTGTCGCCGATCGCAAGCTCGCGCGCGCCCACCTCGATGTTCACCGTCGCGTTCGCCGCGAAACCGACCGTCTTCTTTCCGCCGCTGAAAGAGGACGTCGTGGACCATGCGCCCGACTTCGCGGAAAGGTCGATCGTCGATCCGTCCTGCATCGTGCAGCCGTAGAAGTACGCCGTCTCAGGCGTAAACGTGCCGAGGACGTTGAGCGCGGCACTGCCGTCGTTGTAGTTCGCGTTATACCGCGCCGTGTAGTTGCGCACGGTGAGCGGCGCGTTTGGCCTCAATGCCGAGCCGACGATCAAGTCAGCCGTCGAGGCATCCACGCCGTACCCGTCAATCTGCAACCAGCCGCCGCTCGTCACGTTGAACGTGCCGTTCTTGATTTCGGCATCGCGAATCGAGAAGGTCTTGCCCACAGGTATCGCGACGCTGTTCGTCTTGCCGCCGAGATCAAGTTTCGCGACGGCGGCGCGGAAACCGGAGATCGGATAGATTTTCTTCAATTGAAGCACATGATTGTCAGCAATCGTGACGTCCGCGAAACCTATCTTTGACGAGGACATCTCGCTGCCGGCATTCATAAGCGTCCCGCCGCCGGCGACGAAGATGGAGTAAAGCCCGCAGCCCTCGCGTCCGTTCATATCAAACGTCGCACCCGCGCCGACGGCGATCTCGCACTTGCGCGCAAACGACACGTTGTCTGCGTGGAAATAGCTTCCCGACGCCCCAGCCGCGAACGTGAGCGTGTAGTCGCCCGGTTCCGAGATTTCCACATCATCAAAGAACTGGCGGAATCCGACTTCAATAACCGGCGTCACCTTCGCCGAGAACAGCGTATCCCCGCCGCCTGTCACTGAGACAGTGGTCTCCGATCCAGCATAGTTGTTTCCTCCAACCCATGTGCAGTACTCGAATGATAGGCGATACGTACCTGGTTCATCGACATGGAATGTCTGTGAAGCCGATTTCCCATGCCCAAGCGACAGATTCAACTGGTCGAATTCATATTGCGGTTCGCGATTATGGAGCAACGACCAGTATCTGTATGCGCTGAAAAGATACGTGTCGGTTGTGTTCGGAATCGTCCAGCCTGGAACCTTGCCTGAAGTGCCGATGTATTGTTGGCTGGCGTCCGGAATCGTGTCTGCGTCGAAATCGCCGTTGACGACAAGGTTCTCGCACGCGCCGAACGGACGGTACTTGCAATGGATGCCCGCGAGGAGCGTTCCGCCGTTCACCGCCGTGCCGCCCCAGTACGTCTGGCCGACCTTCGACGCCTTGAAGCCGCCCGCGCCCTCCTTCACAAGGCGGACGTTGCCGAGGATCGCAATGGACGTATTCACGTTCGTCACGCCAGCCGGGACGTCGATGGTAAGATCCGCCGCCGCGCCGGAGGCTGAGTTCGCGATTGCCGCGCCCGTGAACTCTGCCGACGAAAGACCAGAGAGCTTGAGAGCGTTGCCGTTCAGGTCTATTGTCGCGGCGGGCGAAACGGCGAGAGGTCCAAGTCCGCGCCAGTCTGCCGCCGCGCCGAGCGTGATGTTGAACGTGGATGCGTCCGGCACGGCGGACCAGTTCGCCGCGTCGAGGAGAACGGAGGTGTCGCCGCCGCCCGTCCACGTGGCGGAAGTGACGGCGCCGGGCTTCGAGACGAGAACCGTCTTGCCGTCCTCGATGAGCGAAAGCGCGTAGTCGCCCGCGTTCGCAAGCTGGATGAAGTCAAGCGGATTGCTCTCGCCTTCGGGAAGAACGAATCCGCCCGTGCGCAGGACGTATGCGCCGGCGGTTGCGCTCGCCATGTCAAAGACGATCTTCGCGCCGATGGCGAACGTCACCTTGCTGGGGATTATTTCCGCCGTCACAGTGGTGGGCGTGTAGGTGAGCGTCGAGTTCGCGCCGAGATTCATGTCGTGCGGTTCAAGGCCGAGCGGCGTGGAGAACGTCTCGTCCGCGCCAAGCACGAGCGTGCGCAATGTGAACGACACGTTGTCGATGATGCAGTAGGCGTATCTCGTCGAATAAGTATCGGCCGCATAGAGGCTCAGCGTATAGTCGTTGCCCAAACCGTAGGCGGCAAGAGTCGGCGTATCGGACATGAACGAGCCGATCGATTCGAGGCCGGTGTCATACGAAAACGGCGTAAAGTTGTTGAGCTGGTTCGTGACAACGCCTCCGGGCTGGATCAGACGCACGAATGTGCGCAGATGCGAGTAGCTCGTGTCGGAGTTCCAGCTCATATAGAGCAGCGTGAGCCGATACGTTCCCGGCGCGGGAATGCTGAAAGACTGTTTCGCCTCAAGCAGGTTCGATGTTCCCGTATAGCGCTCGATCGCCAGGGAATGGGCCCCCAGTGTGTCCAAAACGTTGTGTCGATCAGTGCCTTCGTTCACGAGCCCCATGTGATTTCGGTCGTTAAGGGTCCAATTGGCCGGGGAATATTGGTTTCCGCTTTTTGCGTATCCCCAATTGATGGAGGCGGACACGGCGCCGTTTCCGTCCGTCTCGAAGTCGCCGTTCGAGATGCAGTTCTGCGCCGCCTGCGCCGACGCGGCGCAGAGTGCGGCCGCGACAAGCGCGGCCCTTCCGATTATAGTTGCCGTCTTAGAGACGGATCCGTTTGCGTTCTGAATGTTTTCCATGCTTCCTCGCTTTCTCTGTTGAGATTTTCCTATCTAGATTTTACTTGGGTTCACCGACCGATGACGGGCAGGATGGCGTCCATCCAGATGTCGTATCCGGCGTCGGACGGGTGGATTCCGTCGCGCATCAGTTTCTTCGGGACCCAGCCTGACGAATCGACCAGCTTTTCGTTGAAGTCTATCCACGTGATTTCGGGGTGCTTTGCGGCAAACTCCTTCAAGAGCGCGTTCGTCTTGTCGTTCCTCGGACGGGCGGATGCGTGGTGCTTCGACGGCTTCGGCGAGTTGCCGCGAGGGAAGATCGGGTGCAGGATGAGCCGCGCGTCGGGCTGCTTCGCCTTGATGAGCGCTACAATCTTCTCAACCCCCTTCGCGACGTTGGCTGGGTCCGTGGTGTCCGCTGAGTTGTTGTTCGTTCCGATCATCAGCACGATGTTCCGTGCCTTGTAGCCGTCCAGCTCACCGTGCTGGACGCGCCAGATCACGTTCTCCGTCCTATCGCCGCCGTAACCGAGGTTCAGCACCGTGCGCCCTTCCGTGAGCTTGCGCCAACTCGCGGGATGCTTCCACTCCCAGAAATGCATGATGGAGTCGCCGAGGAGTACGAGATCGACCGTCTTGCCCTTAAGCTTCTCGACCTGCTGGTGTCGGTCGAGGAAACGGTTCGCCCACCAGTAGTCGCCGAAGATTCCCGGGCACCGGGTCTTGTCCTTCGTGCGGCTCTCAAGCTTGCCGACCGCCGTAGCCTCGTACGGCGCCTGCACCGCTCCGAACGCCGTCGCCGCGCAGATGGCAACCGCGACAACAGTAATCCCTCCGATGAAGCCACGACAACGCGCGAGACTCCCATTCATTACAGCGTCACTCATTTCATTCTCCTTGCCTCATTTTTTGCGGCACATTATACCATAAATTCCCTCGACGCGCGGATGGAATCGTGTGAAAGTTGGATGTATACCGGCAACGCACTACACTTTTGCCACGAGCCATGCAGCGCCTCGAAATTTCATGGGGATTTTTTGTATGCATGACGGTACTGAATCGTGTATACTATTGCCAACAATGAAACGGCTCCTAAGCATATTTTCAAAAGCACCCGCGACCATTCCGTTGCCTGCGGACTTGCAGCCATGACGATCAAAGGCTATAAACTTGCAGGCGAGATCGGACATGGAGGCATGTCCGTCGTCTACGCAGCCACGCGCGAGTCATCGGCAGAGATGCACTCTCTCGCTCAGGTGGCCATCAAAGTTTTCGACGCGCCCGAAGGCCCCCATCGCACGGAACTGGCGAAAAAGTTCATGCAGGAGGCGAAAATACTCGCCGCGCTCGACCACCCCAACCTCATCAAGGTGTTCGACTTCGGCATAGCGGACGACGGTCGCCCCTGGCTCGCAATGGAACTGGTAGAGAACTCCCACTGCGGCGCTTCCCTCGCGTCCCGTCTCAGCGCGTCCAAGCCACTCTCCACTGACGAAGTCGCCCACATCTACTCCCAGCTTCGCGCTGCGCTCGCGTTCTGCCATGGCAAAGGCATCGTCCATGGCGACGTAAAGGCAGAGAACGTGCTGATTGCGTCCGACGACACGGTGAAGCTTTCAGACTTCGGCATTGCCAGAGTCCTTCAACCCGACACGCGGCGCGCAATCGGCGTCTCCACTGTCACGCTAGAAGGTAACCTCGGCACGCCATACGTCCGCGCTCCGGAATGCCGTAACGGAGAAAAGGCTACAACGGCGACGGATGTCTATTCATTCGGCGTGCTCCTTTACAAGCTCGTCACGGGCATCTGGTACGAGGGATCGTCCCGCCTGCTCGAACAGGCGCGTACCTTCGCGCCAGACTGGGCACCCGTGCTGACGCGAATGCTGGCGGCAGACCCAGCGCACCGGTTCGCGGACGCCACCGCCCTTCCAACCGATCCAACCGCCAAAGCTCGCTGCAGACGGCATGTACGGAGAGCCGTCCTGATTGTGTCCGTCGCACTGATTGCATGTTTCGCCGCCTGGTGCCTTGCGACGAAGAGGCGGGCAAGCGCGCTCGCCGGCATTCCGCCGCAACAGGAAAAGCCGGCCGTAAATGTGCAAGGAGGCGAGCGGAAGCTGACTGACGAAGAGTGGGCCCGCTACTTTCTCGGCACGAACGCCTACGACTACGTGGAGGAGGCCACGCTCACGCGCACGAACCGCCTTGTCCTTTCGCGCCCCGTGGTGTACGGCACGCTCCACCTACCGGATACGAACGGTACAGTGGAGGTAGAGTCTCCGCCCGGTTACGAGGGTTACGTCGTCATGGCGCGACGCATCGACGGCGACCTCTTCTACCAGATGCACGTTGTCCGAAAGGGGAAACTCAGGGTCCGCGCCTCAAACCGCGCAATCCGCGTAAGCTACCGGCCTTTTCCACGCAACCCGGAGCCGTAAGAAATGTCCCTTTTCCCCGATACACCCAAAACGCTTCTCGACGAACTCGCCCTCGCCAAGGTAATGGACGAGGCGAAATGGCGTCAGTTCGACGAAATGTACCGCCCCGTGGTGGCAGCATTCATCATACAGAGATTTCCGACCGTGGCGTATGAAGCTGAAGACGTAGCTCAGGAGACGATGATTCGTCTGGCTGCCGCCATTCGTGAACGGCGCTATGAAGCGGCGCGGGGAAAATTCCGCACATTCCTTGGCGCCATCGCGAACAACCTGGTCGTGGACATCCTGCGCCGTAGCACTAGATACGAGAACTTGCCCCTTGATGTGGTGGACTGGGTTTCTTCACCCTCATCCGACGCCCCTGCCTTCGCCCTTCTCGACCGCCAGTGGAAAGAGGCTGTCTACCGATCTGCACGGCGGCACGTGTTGCACCACATTCCTCTGCCGCCACATTACGCAGACGTCTGGCGGGCACTAGAGAAAGGCGAAGCGCCTGCGGACATCGCCGCGCGTCTGGGTGTCACGCCCGCGTTCGTCCGCCAGGCCAAACACCGCGTCTCCGACCTCATTGCCGCCACCGTCGCCACTTACGACCACTCCTGAAGCGGGAGGGGTGCGCTTGTCGCGACCTACATGTTGAAAAAATCTCGTCACACTTCTCATCTTCGTTCGTATAACTTTAATTGAGGGCAAGGCGGTGTACCTGTGATGGCACGTCGCGCGGCTGCGGAATGCCAACTCGTTTCCGCTTGCGCGGACACAAAAGGATATGGTATACTTGCTGCCGTCAGGGAAACCGGAGAGAAAACCGGCCTCCACGTTGGCTTCACAACTGCTGGAAACTGCTACATTCTGAGGTTGGGAGGAAGTCAAGCGACACCATTTCGGGTGCGTCGTCTTGTCCTCTTTCCAACCGGGCTGTAGCAGGCCTCCAGCGAAAGGATGTCGGCGCACCCGGTTGTATCAAGACAAAAGTCAGAGAGAAAATAACATGAACCAAGTAGAACAGAACGAATCAATGACCGCCCCAACTGATCGTCAAATTCTTGACGAGAGTCATATCGAGAACCAAATACTCGACTACGACGAAGACTCGTTTAAGGACGAATATGAAAAGAGATTAAAATGTACACCAGATGCAAATCTAGTAGTATGGCTTGAAAGTCTTCTTAATCCCAATGCTGATTCTTACATACTTGCATATGGCAAATTGAAAGAACTAGCCCAGAAAGGATGGCCCAGAGCCCAAGAAGTCTTATCCAGAGTAGCTAGAGACCTCGTAGAAACCAACCTCAAATTCGCTAACGACACTAACTAACACTGAACTAACTCACACTTATTGAGCACGGAAGGAGGTGAAAAAAATGAAAATGATTCATTGCGCGATACTGTTGTTGCAAAATGATCGGTCTTATGCTTTTGGCATGGCCGTACACAGGACTTGGACGCCAAATCATTGCTATTGCAATGACTAACAGTCCGTAACCATTAATAATGTTCCCGTACAGGACACTGTACGGGAACTCTTGTTGCAAGGAATGAAATGTTTATACCTTCAAAATACAACTTCGAGTTCGCCTTTGACGGACGATGTTTTATTTATAACATCTTGACCACGGCGCTTGTAGAATTGACGGACGATGTCATAGGAAAAGCCATGACGGACCAATGCTCTGACACATGCAGATCGCTTGTCGACAGTGGTTTCTTGGTTGCAGAAGGCACAGACGAACGTAAGCAGTTTGAGTACTACTTTGATACGATGCGCTTTGGGGTTGCTTCTCGTACATTAAAGGTGTTTCTTTTACCAACATACGGCTGTAATTTGGGGTGTCCTTATTGCTATCAGGGACAAGGAAAAACTATGGAGAAGATGGGAGTGATTGGTGCCCAACGAGCATTACGATTCCTCGGTCGCACTGTAACGGCAGGAAAGAATACCGACACCATAAGCAAAATTGCGATCTCACTCTATGGGGGCGAACCAATGATGGACAAGCCCGCATTGAAGACTTTTTGTGCAGGAGCATCCTCCACAGCACAGAAATACGAGTTGCCGATTGCATTTAACATGACTACCAACCTCACATTGTTAGATTCCGATACTATAGCTCTTATTAATAACTACAACATAGAACTCCAAGTTACGATTGATGGGATCAAACCGATTCATGACAAAAGGCGGATATTCAAGAACGGAAGTGGGACATACGACATCATAATTAAACACCTTAAAGAACTAGCGCAAAAGGGTTTGTCTAGATTGATTACCTTGCGTATCAATGTTGACAATGAAAGTATTGTCAATGCAGAAGAAACATTTCAGGAAGTAAGGCAATATGCGAACAACATATACTTTTCCGTCATAGTCCCCTATAACGGGATGAACGATTGCCATAAAAGTCTATGTGTTCCTGAAAAGAAGCATACATCCTTCATTTTGAAAACCAATGATATCCTTGCACGAAATGGCGGGCATGTTTACCGTCAATTCGGGAAACGTATGCCATGTTCTCTGGTAACACCCAACCGATTCTTTATTGATAGTAGGTTTGATGTCTACGGATGTGACAGTCTTGTCAACCATCCCGAATGTAGAATTGGAACTATTGATGAAGAAGGAAATCTGCTTCTATCCTCTCAATATTATGATCAAATAACCTTATCCGCCACTCGAACTGAAAAATGCATGAACTGCAAGTTATTACCTGCATGTGGTGGTGGATGCCCGGCGACTTCATATATTAATTCTGGGAAGAAGAACGCCCGATTAGAGTGCCAATGCATCCTCGACGACCACTCTTTAAAAGAATATTTAATTGACTACATTAAAAGATTGAGCACTGTAGAATCATGAATTAAAGCAGCAGAGCTACAGAAAAGAAATGCGCGACGTGCCGGTGGTGGCAGGGTGCGCGCGGAATCGAAATGCGCAACTACCAGCCCTTCTATGTGAAGGTCGAAGCAGGACCCGCAGCGTGCATGGCGCTCAAGGGGCAGCAAAAGACGCCTGCCACGACCTGTCCGAGGTGGAGTTTGTGGGAGAAGCTGTAAAAGTAGTGGCAGTGGACGGACGGAATAGAATCCCACATACATATCATAATAAATATCTTACAATATATCATAGATATACATTAGGATATTGATTGATCATGGTTCAAGAATTAAAATTGGAAATGCTGCGCTAATCATTAAAAAATATCATTTTCCAGTTTTTCTGATTTGGCTGGCACGCTTCATGCTCAAACATGGCAGCATTGCCATGGTGGCAAGCACAGTCAAACAGAAAACAAGGAAAAGAAAATGAACGAAATAGCGAATGAGTTCGTGATTACGATTGACAATCCTTCGGATTACGTGCAGACGAAGCTTACCGACAACGGGAATGTCATGCACATCCTGGGGCGGATGTTCCTTCGTCCTGCGGCACGGCCCAAGGCCTGGTGTACGTGGTTCCTGGAAAAAGAAAGCAAGGACCTGTATGAGATGTGCAGGAAGTTGAAGGCCAAGTCCGTTCCGTTTGAGTTGACGTACTGCTAAAAGCTCATGCACATTCCTTGGCGACCGTTCCATCGGGTGACATCTTCGATGGAACGGTCACAAAAGGATTATGACATGAATAATGAAACCGTGAAAGGCCAGACGGAGATGCCCGCCACGACATGTCCGAGATGGAGCATGTGGGAGAAGCTGTGATTTTCGACTGGACTTCCCCATTGATAAACGGAAAGGAGTTCTAAATGTTTAAGGCATTACTTAGGTTTTTACTTGACATCATTGCAGTTATTTTCATGTTCGCATACCTCATACTGTGTTTCATAATCACAGGTGTTATTTGTGAAGCATTCCACCTTGGAGGAATAGGATTCTCTATAATACTTTCTGGATCTACTGGATCATTCATAGATGGATGGAATGCGATAGAGAGATACTTTAATACTCTAAAATACAAATTGTGCTCTAAATTCTAAACGGGAGACCTAGTGGGAGAAGCGATTTGGACGGGCTTGAATGGCGTAAGACCATTTGATATAATACATGGCGATAAGGAAAATTATGAAAAAATTGAAGTCAGTTCAAGGGCATTGAGCAACGTATTGCTCAGCTACTACGATCAAAAGGACCCAGCAAATGAGTGCATCACACCATAAAGCCATTGAAACGAAGTTCGGCATGATAATGCCGCATGTGGTCTCGCCCGAGATCACAGGCGGCGAAGTGGCCGCGCCGCCGCTCTTCCCGCAGGCTAAATTGGAAGAGGCACTAACGAGGGAAGAACGCGATGCTAAGATAGAGCTACTCTTTCAGGAGAAGATCGAGGAACATTACGCCAAGGCACTGGCTGGCGTGAAGGACCGCCGGATCAGCGTCAGACAGATACAGCGGCTTCTGGGTATCGGCTACAGTCATGCCTGTCAGATACACGATATGCTTTCGGAACGAGGTGCAATAGAAGCAGACACCATTGGCTGACATTGGAGATGGATATCGCATGGCACACATGATTCCAAAGGAGATGCGCGAGTTCGATCCAAAGAGCCGCGAAGACGTGATCTTCAAGGCTCTGCGGAAAGGCTTGAATGACGATTACTGGGTGTTCCACTCCTTCAACGTAAACCAGACGTCGCGGGACGTGTTTTACGAGAAGGAGGTCGATTTTCTCGTGTACCACCGTGACAAGGGGATTCTCTGCATCGAGGCAAAGAACGGACACGGAATCTTCTATCGCGACGGCGAATGGCGCTACACGAGCGGTCTGCCGATGCCCCACAACGGCCCCTTCAAGCAGGCCCAGCTCGAACGCATCTCCACCTGCCACCTTCTCGCGCGACGTGGCGACGAGGCCGCCCTGCTGCAGGGCGGCACGTGGTTCCGCGACATCGCCTCACGCTGCAAGGTCGTGTGGGGTGTCTGGTTCCACGGCATGAGCCGCGCGGAGATCAACGCACTTGACCTTCCGGCGGACGCCCCGCGCGACCGCATCCTCGCGCAGGACGACCTGTCGCACCCAAACTTGCAGCCGGCGATCGACCGTCTGTTCGATGTGGAGCTGCCAAACGGCATCGAGACCGCGCTGGACGACGAAGACCACCATTGGCTCGTCACCCATGTGCTCGCACCGCAGATTCCCGGACTCTGTCCCGCCGCCCGCACCGCCGCAAACTTCAACGACCTCATCTACCAGCAGCTCATCGACGAGCAGGCGCGCGTGCTTGACTTCCTTGAGGGACAGAAGAGCGCCGTGATCAACGGCATGGCCGGGACGGGCAAGACGTTCGTGGCGCTTGAACGCGCCAGACGTTGCGCCGCACGCGGCGAGAAGATTCTCTACCTGGGCTTCAACATGGCGTTGCGCAGCCACCTGGAAACGACGTTCACGGCGGCCAATCCCGCCCTAGCATCCCAAATCGACTTCCGCACGCTGGACGATTTTGTCGCAATGCTCGGACAGCCGCTGCCGCCAGACCTGAAGTCCCGCCCGAAACCCGACATCCTCGCGCTGCAACGCACACGCTACAACGCCGCCGCTGAGACGCTTGCCGACCAAATAGGCCACTTTCCCTACACTCAGGTGATTGTCGACGAGGGACAAGACTGCTCCATTAGCTTCATTGAGGACTCCGGCATCATGGAAACGCTCCGTGAAGTGGTGACGATGCAGGAAAACGAAATCGGGGTCAGATCGGCGTTCTTCATGTTCTATGACGCCTACCAGCTCGTATCGCTCCGCGCAAGCGAAAACGCCGACCTGCCGCGCGTGATCCGCGACTCCGACTGCAAGCTGACACTCTACAAAAACTGCCGCAACACAAATGCCATCGCCACCTCGGCGGCACGGGGAATCCTGGCGCACGGACAATCCCCCGAAATGGCCCGAGGAGCCATTCCCGGAACCTCACCTGAGATCCATTTCTTCGACACCGCAACCTCCGATGACGTCCTAACCGCCGCCGTCTCGCATACTGTGGCCGAGTTGCGGAAGTCCTATCGACCAGAGGATATCGTCCTCATCTCATGCGCGCCAGAAGGCGAAGGACACAGTCGCTTGGAACATTCCCTCAAGGTGAATGCGGATACCGACGACCGGCGATTCAACCAAGTCTATCCCTTCACAACCTACCGCAAGTTCAAGGGGCTCGACGCTGCGGCAATAGTGCTGGTGGACGTGGGACGAGACGCCTTTGCCGGCAACCATGAAGCGTTGCCGTTCTATGAGGGCGCGTCACGGGCACGGCAGAAACTCGTGGTGTTCGCCGAAATGGACGAGTCGGATTGCGCGTTCGTGCTGGATGCTTTCGCCGCCGCCAATCGCTACAGGGCAAAGCCGTCCACGCTGTCCGCCCGCCAACGCCTAGCCGACTTCCTCCAAATGGCCAACGCCTAAGTCATCACTCAAAAATAACTTGAACACTCAATCGAGTATTGTTCACAAATATTCATTGCCAACATTGTTCACAAATCACAAATATCAATTGCGGCGGAGAGGTGCCACAAGGATAGAGTCTCTCCCAGTCAAAAGTCTTTAGTCCTAACCCCTTTGTCTTCCGTCCTTCGTCCTTTGTCCTATAACCCGACTATACCGATAATATATTCCTCTATATAGTATTCAAGCACATTATTTTCTAACATCACAATAACTTCCAAACAATCAACGATTTTGACTATTTTAATTTTCTGCCTCACCCTTGGCACGCTCCTTGCTTACATACAGGTACCTTACCACGGTGGTAAGAAAAGATAACATGAAGGAGATACAATGTTGACAATTCTACTACTCACTTTACTGATCAGGCTTTTCAAGTAACAAACAACAACCCCACAAGGAGAAAAAAAATGACAAACGAAAACACGAACATCAATGAAGAAAAGGCCAAAGAGGCCTTGGACGGCTACGCCAGCAAGGTCGGCGCGGATGACGTCAAGGAGACACTCGGCAAAGAAGATGAGATCAAAAAGCTCTTCAAGCGGGTCAAGGTACTGGCAAAGTACTTCAATGACCTGTGCGACATCCTGGAGCTTCTGCGCGACCGCGTCACGGGCGCCTACAAGGAAACCCCGTGGACGACGATTGCCGCCCTTACGGGCGCGCTCATCTACGTGCTCTCGCCCATCGATCTGATCCTGGACTTCATCCCATTCATCGGCTTCCTCGACGATGCGCTCGTAATCGGTCTTGCCATCAAGTTGGCCCAGTCCGATCTCGAGAAGTACCGTGTCTGGAAAGCGCACCGCAAGGAGCAGGCGGCATGAAGGACTCCCTTGTCACAAAGAACAGGAACACCCGCCCGGCATCCGGCGCTGGCAAGCTCTACAGCGTCGGGTGTCTGCCCCTCCTCATTGGATGGTTTCTGTTCGACCTGATCGGCAAGACCATCATCTATGGAATCGCCTCGCTATTCGGTAAGCCGATGCCGACTTTGGCCATGGTGATTAAATGGACGGCATACTCGATCTTCATCCCCTTAGGGGCAGTCTTTATCGCCACGCTCATTTGGATACTGTATGTGTTCATCTCGGAACGCATAAGCAACTTGTTCCAAAAGGGCAAAAAGGACAAAGAGGACAAGAAGGACAAGGAGCCGCCTACTGAGACGAGCTCGACTGAGACTGGCTCTTAAATTCCTTGTATTTCTTGAACTCGTCGGCGCAGCGCGTGAATATCCAAGTGAGAACGGCCGCGTCATCTGCCCAGCCGACCACAGGAATGATGTCTGGAACGAGATCGATCGGCAACGCGAGGTAGGCAAGCCCGCCGGCCAGCAGGGCAAGGGTGGATTTCGACACGCCCTTGTACCTGCCGGTCACGGAATCGGCCACCATGTCGTAGGCCATGCGGATGTTTTCAAGCAGCCCCGAAAGAGCCGAGGCGTTCTTGATTTTATTGAGGGTGTCGTCCTTCTTCTGGGCGACGTCCTCGGGTTTTTCGTTCCCGACGAATTTTTTGTATGAATTAATGATTTTGTCGATGTCCATGTTGTTTCCTTTCGGCATTTTTCATTTCGACTGCCCTGGCACGTTCTTGAGTGAAAGGTGGCCCGGCACTGTCTTGTCGAATACAAGGCCGAAATGCGCGAGGCGTTTGCCAAATGCATCCGCAAAATTACGTTCTTTCTCCGTGCCATAGTACCTGCGGCCCGCATCCGCGCAAGACTGCGCGTCCCTGCAAATCTGAAAGATGAAGTCAATGTCGTTCACGTCGCACGGACTCTGGAAGCCCTTCTTCACTTTGGCGACAAGCGGCATATCGCGCCCTTCTGCCGCTTCACCAGCTTCAGTCCCCTTCACGCCCTCAATCCTTTCAATGGCCTTCCGCATCATGTACGTGGAAACAACGGTTCCTGTGCGCTCCTCCAATGCCTTGATCTTCAACCCCTCGAAAAGATGCTTCACGTCGCGGAAGTTTCCCGGCCATTCGTACTCACAGGCAAATGCATCAAACGTGCGCCTTCCGTGAGAGAGAGTCCGATCCCCGCGCAGTAGCGTTCGACTATTCCGTCCAGAAGAAGCTTGCGCTGTTCCCGGTATTTTTCGGACAGTCTTTCCCGAAGCGGCGGCAGCACGACATGGCAAGAGTTGATTCGGTAAAGAAGGTCTTTCCTGAATCCAGACCTGCCATGCGAATTTTCCCATTCCCTCGCATCGGCGGCAAGGTCGTGGTTGGTGCCAAAGACGATGCTGCATTTGACCTTTCTTGGCTTCCGCTCCTTCCCTGTATCTCCAAGCCGATAATAAACCTTTTCCTCAAGGGCCGTCAACAGTTTGCCCTGCGTCTCAAGAGGCAAGTCACCAACTTCGTCAAGAAAGAGAATCCCTTCGCCCGCACTCTCGATTAGCCCATCCACGTCTTTGTCGCGTCCTGTATAGGCACCCTTGACGGCACCGAACAGAAGAGCATCCGCCAGCGCAGGAGAAAGAGACGCGCAGTTGCCTTGCACATAACCGTATGCGCCGTCAATGCGCTCTTCAAGCGTCGGCTCTTTAAAAGGCTCCTTCCTGTCATCATATTTTGCGTTGCATATCCTCGGCAGATTGCGCGTGAAAAACGACTTGCCCGTTCCCGTCTCGCCGGTTATCAGAACATACTGCGGCACGCCGGACTCGTTTTTGTGCTTCAAGACCGTACGGACATTCTCAAGCTGGTAGGCGAGGTCATGGCTACCCAAAAGGAAAAAGTGCGTCCAAGAGGCAGGCTCCCTCGTACTCAACACACCCAAGGAACATCCCTTCGGCCACGGACACATCTTCTCGCCGTCAAACCAGTACTTGGGAATGCCATTGAAAGCCTGCGGCAAACCTTTCTCATCAAGGACTATATATGCCACTTCCTTCTCTGCGGTTTGAAACAACGCCTCCAACTTCTCCTCGTCTACGACATCGCATACGGCGTGAACACATCTTTTTTCACACTCAGCTTTAAGAAACGCCGCATAGCGGCTATTCTCCTCGGCCACCAAGAGAATCCGCGAACACGCATACTCCTCTGCCGCATGAAGAACCTTCTCCACATTTTCATAGAGGAAAAGTCCTGGCTGTTCCTGTCCGCCACTCAAGAAAGCCTCTATAAAGGAGAGATTCTGATTTGCCTCACGGCAGAACCAGAAAAGGACATCTTCGCCTTTCAAATCGTCTTTCATATAAGAATCCCTATTCTTGGTAGAAACGGCATATATATTATCATACAATCGCAGGTCGGTCAAACCACATATCTATAAAAATCAATCCAGTATAGCTAAACGAAGCGCTTTTCTATTTTGGCATGGTAATTGCTCCCAGATTCGCAAAAGAGAAAGGAAGAA